>DASSEM010000118.1:0-15239 GCA_035695265.1 Solirubrobacterales bacterium | reverse complement strand
GCTGGCATCGATCTTCGCCGAGCTCGCGCGGCTGTTCGGCCCGCCCCCGTACGACTACTGGGGCTCGGAGCGACCGCGGGACTATTCCCCGGACGTGACCGGGAAGGTCACGACCCGCCTCGTCCGCCGGGAGCGCAACTCACGCAAGCCGTTCTTCATCTGGTGGTCGCCCGCGGCGCCGCACCGCGAGGACGTCTCGACGACGCTGATGGGCCGCCCCGGCCCCGACCCGCGGGCGCCGTTCCGCTACCGCGACGAGAGCGAGGAGCTGACCCTGCCCCAGGGCCCGAGCTTCAACGAGCAGGGGACCGGGCCGATCCCCGAGAACATGGAGGCGGCGACGCCGCTCGACCAGGCCGACGTCGACCAGCTCAACCTCGACTACCAGGGCCGGGCGGGGTCGCTGATGTCGGTCGACGACCAGGTCGCCGAGATGGTCAAGACGCTGCGCGAGACCCACCAGCTCAAGAACACCGTGATCATGTTCCTCTCCGACAACGGCTGGCTGCAGGGGGAGCACCGGATCCCCGGCGACAAGTACCTGCCCTACGACGAGTCGCTGAAGGTGCCGCTGATCATCCGCGGGCCCGGGATCCCGCGCGGGCAGAAGGTGTCCAGCCAGGTCTCCAACGTCGACTTCGCGCCGACGTTGCTCGACCTCGCCAACGCGCGCGCCGGCCGGGCGATGGACGGCCTTTCGCTCGTGCCGACGATGGACGATCCGGCCGACGCGCCGGAGCGAGCGCTCGGGATCGAGGCGCCGGCGCCGCTGTTCGCGGGGGCGATCCCGGTCAACGCGTGGGATCAGCCCTACGAGGGCGTGCGGACCGACCGCTACACGTTCGTCGAGTACGTCGACACCGGCGACCGCCAGCTCTTCGACCGGAGCACCGATCCGCACGAGCTCCACAACCTCGCCGGCGATCCGGCCTACGCCGAGGTCGAGGAGCGGCTCGCGGAGAAGACGGCGGAGCTCTCCCGATGCGCCGGCAAGGAGTGCTCGAAGGTCAAGCCCTAGGGCGGGCGCCGGCGACCTCAGAGGGTCGCGAGCGGAACGCCGACGATGTCGAGCCGCCGGGTCAGCCCGTCGAGGGCGAACCGGCGGACCTCGTCGGTACTGACGCCGAGCCGCTCGATGTCGGGACCGCCTTCGCCGCCGCCGAGCGCCTCGGCGACCGACGGCAACAGGTCGCGGAGCGTCTGCCGCACGGTCTCGGCGGACGCCGGATCATCGCGCACCGACTCACGCAGGAACCAGACGCCGTAGCCGATGTGGCGTGTCTCGTCGTGGTGGATCCGCGAGTAGCCGTCGACGAAGCCCGGGAGCAGGCCTTGCTCGTCGAGGTATGCCGTGATGAACCGGAACGACGTCAGCCCGAGCGTGCTCTCGAGGATCAGGTGATAGACCGTCACGAAGCGGACCTTGGCCGCGAGGTCTCCGGGCGCCGCGACGAGCTCCTCGTGGGCCGCGACGAGGGCCTCGTCGAAGATCCGCCGGAAGGCCGGTGAGACCTGCTCGCGAGCCCTCTCGACGTGGGCTGCGATCGCCGCCGGCGAGGCGATCACCTCGTCGCGGAACCGGGCGTAGAACTGCATGTGCCTCGCCTCGTCGACCTGCTGGGTCGACAGGAAGGTCGCTTCCTCCTCGCTGCCGTGGGCGCCGACCAGGCCCGAGAACTTCGTCGTGATCCGCTCCTCGGCGACCATCAGCGAGGAGAGCGCCCAGTAGACGAGCTCCCGGTCGGCCGCGTCGATCGCGTCCCACTGCTCGCGGTCGCGGCCGAGATCGATCTCGAACGGGTTCCATTGCGAGTCCTCCCAGCGCCGGTAGAGGGTCTGGGGGTCGTTGAGCTGGATCTCCGCCATCAGGCCGGGAGCCGGGCGCGGACGATCGCCGACGACGCCTGCTCGTGGACCCGGTGCGTCTCGACGATCTCGATCGCCTCGAAGCCGGCTCCCTCGAGGCCGGCGACGAACTCGTCGCGGGTCAGCGCGCCGGCGATGCACCCGGTCCACTGCTCCATGTCGCGCCGCGTCGCCTCGTCCATGTCGTGGTCGGCAACGACGTCGCTGACCGCGAAGCGGCCGCCGGGGGCGAGCACGCGCGCGGCCTCACGGAAGACCTCCTCCTTGTCGCCCGAGAGGTTGATCACGCAGTTGCTGATGATCACGTCGACCGAGTCGGCGGGGAGCGGCACGGCCTCGATCTCGCCCTTCAGGAACTCGACGTTCTCGACGCCGGCCTCGCGCTGGTTCGAGCGGGCGAGCTGGAGCATCTCGTCGGTCATGTCGAGCCCGTATGCCTTGCCCCTGGGGCCGACCCGGCGGGCCGACAGCAACACGTCGATGCCGCCGCCGGAGCCGAGGTCGAGGACGGTTTCGCCCTCGTTGAGCTCCGCGACCGCGGTCGGGTTGCCGCAGCCGAGCGATGCGAGCTGCGCCGCCTCGGGGAGCTCACCACGTTCCTCGCCGCTGTACAGCGCCGCGCCGAACGCGTCGCGCTGCTCGGCGGTGATCACGCCTCCGCCGGAGCAGCAGGAGCTGTCCCTGCTGCCGGCATCGGTGGCCGCTGCGGCGTAGCGCTCGCGGACGATCTCGCGAACGTCGGTGTCCTCGCTCGCCTTCTCCTCCTTCGCCCCGGCGGCGCAACCGCAGCCGGAATCGTGGTCGGCGCCGCAGCATTCCGCCTTGGCGTCGGGCTCGCAGCAGCTCTCCTGCGCGTCCGGTGAGCAGCAATCGCTCGCCGGGGCGGTCTCTAGCTCAGCCATGCGGTCAATTCCTCCATCGCGTCGGGTTGTACGTAGTAATAGGCCCAGAGGCCACGGCGCTCGGAGCCGACGATGCCGGCCTCGCGCAGCTTCTTGAGGTGGTGGGAGACGGTCGGCTGGGAGAGGTCGAAGAGCGGCACGAGCTCGCAGACGCAGACCTTGCCGGCGTGCTTGCGCAGGACGTCGACGAGCTGCACCCGCACCGGGTCGCCGAGCGCCTTTGCGACCGCGGCAAGCCGCTGCGCCCGGACCCGGTCGATCTCGGGGTAGGCGACCGGCTCGCAGCAGGCGTCGCCCTTCGGGCGCTTGAGCTTTGGGGCGAGCTCGAGATCGACAGCCATCCATTTACATATATCAATTGAAAAGATGTTTGTCAATCGAATATGATCCGGGCGTGAACCCGTGCCGTCCGACGATCCTCTTCGTCTGCGTCCACAACGCCGGACGCAGCCAGATGGCCGCGGGACTGACGGCCAGGATCGCCGGCGACCGTGTCACGGTCCGCTCGGCCGGGTCCGATCCCGCCGAAACGGTCAACCCGGCCGCGGTCGAGGCGATGGCCGAGGTCGGGGTCGATCTCAACGGAGTGACGCCGAAGCTGCTCGAGGCCGACGCGGTCCGCGAGGCCGACGCGATCGTCACGATGGGCTGCGGCGACGCCTGTCCTGTTTTTCCAGGCAAGCGCTACGAGGACTGGGAGCTCGAGGATCCGGCCGGCAAGGACCTCGACGCCGTCCGGGCCATCCGCGACGAGATCGAACGCCGCGTCCGGCGCCTCCTCGGCGAGCTGGGCATCGCACGCGCCGAAGCCTGATCAGCGCGCCCGGCAGGATTCGAACCTGCGACCTCCGCCTCCGGAGGGCGGCGCTCTATCCAGCTGAGCTACGGGCGCGTGGCGAGGGCGGAGTCTAGAGCCGTGGGTGCCGCGACCCGCCCCTGGTGATCGCCATCGACGAGGGTGATCCCGGTGACCTGCTCACGGTCGAGGGTCTGGAAGGTCATGTAGGAGCGGCCTCTGCCGTCGACGATGTAGCCGGTCTTGTTGGCGGTCGGGGTCGCCCGCGGATAGGCCTTGCGGATGCGGGCGCGACGGCTGCCGAGCCCGATGCCCTCGCTGGTCTCGATCCGCAGCAGCCTGCCCTTGAAGACGTACTCGCCGCGGTGGAGCCCCGCCTGGATCGCGACCGAGCTGACCTTGCGGCGACGCGCGGACTCGATCGTCGCGAAGCCGGCCCGCGGGTTCCGCCCCTCGTATACGCAGGCCCGGATCCCGCGGCGCTCGCGGACGCGCCCGCAGTCGCCCTTACGGCCCCACTCGCGATCGGCCTTGTTGATCCGCATCCCGAGCTCGACTCCGGCGATCGATCTGGGCACCTCGATCTCGCCGGTGTGCTTCGGTCGCGGCAGCCCGGCGTACGCCGTCGCGACGAGCAGCAACACGGTCGCGGCGGCGATCAGAACCGCTGTGGTCGGCTTCGCCATGGCGGGCAAAGGTACAGACGTTGGTGGCTCCCGTCGCAGGGCCGCCTCCGTCCATACGCTTGCGGCGATGGACCTCGAGGCGATCTTCCTCGGCACCGGCGGCTCGGTGCCCTCGGCACGGCGCAACACCGCCGCCGTGCTCGTCCGCCGCGGCGGCGATCGGCTCCTGTTCGACTGCGGCGAGGGGACGCAGCGACAGATGCAGCGCTCGATCGGCCTGCTCAACCTCGACGCGATCTTCATCACCCACCTGCACGCCGACCATTACCTCGGGCTGCCCGGGCTGATCAAGAGCTACGAGATGCAGGACCGCGAGGAGCGGCTGGTGATCTACGGGCCGCCGGGCCTGCGGACCCTGTTCGCGGCGCTGTCCCGGATCATCGGGAAGCCTCGTTACGGGCTCGATCTGGTCGAGCTGAATCGCGGCGAGGCGGTCGACTTCGGTGACTACGAGGTCGAGCCGTTCGACGTCTCCCACGGGGTCGTGGCGAACGGCTACGCGCTGCGGGAGGACCCCCGCCCCGGCCGCTTCGACCCCGAGGCGGCGCGGGCGCTGGGCGTCGAGCCCGGCCCGGCCTTCAGTGAGCTCCAGGACGGGCGCCCGGTGCCGGGACGGGACGGGCTGGTCGCGCCCGACCAGGTGATGGGGGAGGACCGCCCGGGGCGAACGATCGTGATCACCGGCGACACCGAGCCCTGCGAGGAGACCGAGATCGCCGCCGAGGGCGCCGAGCTGCTCGTCCACGACGGCAGCTTCGCCGCCGCCGAGTCCGACCGCGCCGCGGAGACCGGCCACTCGACTGCCCTCGCCGCCGCCGAGGTCGCGGCCGTGGCCCGCGTCGGCATGCTCGCACTCGTCCACATCTCCTCGCGCCACTTCGTCCCCGACATCCTCGAGGAGGCACGCGCGGCCTTCGCGGCGACGGTGGCGCCGCGCGACTTCGACCTGATCGCGGTCCCGCTGCCCGAGCGGGGAGGTCCCGAGCTGATCGCCGACGGTGCCCGTGCGGCGCCCCCGGCCGCCGAAGAGCCCGCATCCTCCGAGAAAGGCTCCGACCGCGGAGGCTGAGCGCCGCCGGGCCGCCGCACCGCCCTGCTAAGTTCCGCTGCGACGTTTCCTTTAACCAGGTCCAGCGAGGCCAGGAAGGGGCGCCCAGGAATGGGAAGCAGCGAACGAGTCGTCCTCGACCGGGACGATCTGCGCCGGACGCTCGTGCGCATCGCGCACGAGATCATCGAGAAGAACGCCGGCGCCGCCGACTACGCCGACTATGAGGAATCGGCGGCGAACGGTGGATCGGGGATCGCGCTCGTCGGCATCCATACCCGTGGCGCCATCCTCGCGCGCCGCCTCCACGCCCACCTCGAGGAGCTGGCGGCGGGAGCGGTCCCGCTCGGCGACATCGACATCTCCTTCTACCGCGACGATCTCGGGGGCCGCGACACCGGCGGGCCGCCGATCGCCCCGATCGTCCACTCGACGCACCTCGACTTCGAGCTCGAGGGCCGCACGATCGTCCTCGTCGACGACGTCCTCTTCACCGGCCGCACGGTCAGGGCGGCGATCGACGCCCTCTTCGACTACGGCCGGCCGCAGCGGGTCCAGCTCGCCGTCCTCGCCGATCGCGGGCACCGCGAGCTGCCGATCCGTCCCGACTACACGGGCAAGAACCTGCCGACCGCCCGCGACGAGCGCGTCTACGTCCGGCTCGAGGAGATCGACGAGTTCGACGAGGTCGCGATTGGCGCGCCGGCGCTGAGCGCGGCGCCCGCCGGTGGGGAGGGAAACCGGTGAGGGACCTGCTCTCGATCGACGATCTCGACCGCGACGGCATCGAGCGGATCTGCGAGCGCGCCGGCAGCTTCGCCGAGGTCGGCCGCCGCGACATCAAGAAGGTGCCGACCCTGCGTGGGCGGACGATCGTCAGCCTCTTCTACGAGGCCAGCACGCGGACCAGCTCCTCATTCGAGCTGGCCGCCAAGCGGCTCTCGGCCGACGTCGTCTCGGTCAAGTCGACCGGGTCCTCGGTCGACAAGGGCGAGTCTCTGCGCGACACGGTGGCGACCCTCTCCGCCTACGAGCCGGAGGCGATCATCATCCGCTCCCCGGAGGCGGGCGCGGCGGCGCTCGTGGCCGGCTGGACCGAGGCCGCCGTCGTCAACGCCGGCGACGGCAAGCACGAGCATCCGAGCCAGGCCCTGCTCGACGTCTACACGCTGCTCGATCACGTCGGGCCGCTCGACGGCAAGCGGATCTGGATCGTCGGCGACGTCGCGCACAGCCGCGTGGCCCGTTCCTGCATCCGCGCCTTCGTGACGATGGGCGCCGAGGTGACGGTTGCCGGGCCACCGACCCTGATCCCGCGCGGGGTCGAGGCGCTCGGATGCGGGGTCGCCTACGACCTCGACGAGCTCGGTGGGGCCGACGTCGTCTACGCGCTGCGGATGCAGCGGGAGCGGATGCAGCAGGCCTTCGTGCCGTCGCTGCGCGAATACGCGGCGAGCTACCAGATCGACGCCCGCCGGCTCGGGCCCCGCCAGCTCGTCATGCACCCGGGACCCGTCAATCGGGGGGTCGAGCTCTCCCCGGACGTGATCGACGGCCCGGCATCGCTGATCACCGCTCAGGTCGCAAGTGGTCTCTTGGTGCGGATGGCGATCCTCTACGAGATCCTCGCCGGGGGCGAGCGGCCGCGGCCGCTGACCCAGGTCGGCGCCGAGACCGGCGCGGGCGAGGGAGCCCCGATCGGGGAGCCCGCTTGAGCAGCGGGGTGGACGAGATCGGGTCCCTCGACTGGCGCGGTACGGACGGCTTGGGCGGCGGGGACCTTTTGGTCCGTCGCGCGCACGCGCTCGACCCGCGCTCGGGGCTCGATCGTGAGTGCGACCTGCTCATCCGCGCCGGGCGGATCGCGGAGATCGTCGCCGCGGGCGATGGCGAGCTCCGCGACGGTGGCGAGGAGATCGACGCCGCCGGCCTCCACGCCTTCCCCGGCTTCTTCGATCCCCACGTCCACCTGCGGACGCCCGGGCAGGAATATCGCGAGGACATCGAGAGCGGCACCCGCGCCGCCGCCGCCGGCGGCTACTGCGGGATCGTCGCCATGGCCAACACCGATCCGGTCGTCGACGACCCGGCGATCGTGACGGCGCTCCGCGAGCGGGCGGCGGCCGAGGCGGTCGTGCCGACCGGCTTCGTCGCGACCGTGACCCGCGGGATGGCCGGCCGCGAGCTGAGCGAGATGGCGGCGCTGCGCGAGGCCGGCGCGCTCGGCTTCTCCGACGACGGGCTGCCGATCGCCGACGCCGGGGTGATGCGGCGGGCCCTTCAGTACCAGCGCCTCGCCGGCGGCACGATCCTGCTCCACGAGGAGGATCCGGCGCTGAGCGGCGACGGGGTCATGGGGGAGGGGGCCGTTTCGGCCGCGCTCGGCCTCGCCGGGGTCCCCGACGTCTCGGAGTCGACGATGATCGCCCGCGATGGCGCCCTCTGCCGTTACGAGGACGCCCGCGCGCATGTCCAGCATCTCTCCGCGCGGTCCTCGGTCGAGGCGGTCGCGGCGGCGCGCGAGGCGGGCGTCCGGCTCAGCGCCGAGCTCACCCCCCATCACCTCGTGCTCACCGACGAGGAGGTGCGCAGCCTCGACGCCCGCTTCAAGATGAATCCGCCGCTGCGGACCGAGGACGATCGCCAGGCCCTGATCGAGGCACTCCGGAGCGGGATCGTCGGCTGCATCGGCACCGACCACGCCCCCCATGCCGGGCACGAGAAGGAGGTCCCGTTCGAGGTCGCCAACATGGGCGTCACCGGGCTCGAGACCGCGTTTGCGGCGCTCTACACCGAGCTCGTCCTGCCCGGGATCGTCGACCTCGGGCTGATCGTCGAGCGGATGGGCGCCGGCGCCGCGATCTTCGACCTCGAGCCGGCGCGGATCGAGATCGACGCCGAGGCCGACATCGCCCTGGTCGACCTCGACGCCGAATGGGAGGCGGGCGCCGACGGCTGGGAAAGTCGCTCGGCCAACTCCTGCTTCGCCGGGCGGATGCTGCGCTCGCGGCCGGTGATCACCGTGGTGGCCGGCGCGGTCGCCTACCGCAGGCGCGAGTTCACGATGAAGGTGGCCTCTTGAGCGCGAAGCTCGACGCCGAGCGGGCCGCGCTCGTGATCGTCGACCTCCAGGAGGCGTTTCGCAAGGCGATCCCCGGTTTCGACCGGATTGCGGCGGCGGGCGCGACGCTGGCGCGCGGGGCCGACGTATTGGATGTGCCGATCGTCGTCACCGAGCAGTACCCGGAGGGCCTGGGCGCGACCGTCCCTGAGGTCGCCGCAGCGCTCCCGGCCGCGGCCGAGCCACTGTCCAAGACCGTCTTCTCCGCCGCCGCCGCCGACGGCTTCGACCTCGGCGGTCGCGAGCAGGCGATCGTCTGCGGGATCGAGGCCCACGTCTGCGTCAACCAGACGGTTCTCGAGCTGCTCGATCGCGGCGTCGAGGTCCACGTCGTCACCGACGGGGTCGGTTCGCGCAACGCCGCCGATCGCGAGCTCGGGCTGGCCAAGGCGGAGCGGGCCGGAGCCTGGCCGACGAGCGTCGAGACGGCGCTGTTCGAGCTTCTCGGCGCGGCCGGGAGCGATCGCTTCAAGGCCGTGCAGCGGCTCGTCCTGGAGTACGCGCCGTGAGCGGTTACGTCCTGCTCGAGGACGGCTCGCGCCTCGACGGCGAGCTCTGCGGCGCCGGCGGCGTCGAGGCGCTCGGCGAGGTCGTCTTCAACACCGCGATGACCGGCTACCAGGAGGCCGTCACCGACCCGAGCTACGCCGGTCAGATCATCACCTTCACCTATCCGCTCGTCGGCAATTACGGTGTCAGCGCCGCAGCGATGGAGTCCGACCGTGTCCACGCGCGCGGCGTCATCATGCGGGAGGCGAAGAACGGGGACGACAGCGCGAGCTCGGAGAGCGGCTGGCTCGACTGGCTCGACGCCTGCGGCATTCCCGGGATCGCCGGCGTCGACACACGGGCGCTCGTCCGCCACATCCGCGAAGCGGGAGCGATGCGAGGCGGGATCTTCGCCGCCTCGACCCCGCTCGACGAAGCCCGTGAGCGGATCGAGGCGGAACCGGCGATGGAGGGCGCCGACCTGGCGCGGACCGTGACCCCGGCTGAGCCGATCGTCCTCGACGGCGACGGCCCCCACGTGGTCGGCCTCGATACCGGCATCAAGCTCTCGATCGTCCGCCAGCTCCGCGAGCGCGGCTGCAAGGTGACGCTGCTCCCCTGCGGCGCGACCCCCGATGAGGTGCTCGCCCACGATCCCGATCTCGTCTTCCTCGCCAACGGTCCCGGTGATCCCGGCGCGCTCGACCGGGTCGTCGAGACGGTCCGCGAGCTGGTCGGCAAGCGACCCGTGTTCGGGATCTGCCTCGGCCACCAGCTCCTCTGCCGGGCGGTCGGCCTCGACACCTTCAAGCTCCGCTTCGGCCACCGCGGGTCCAACCACCCGGTCAAGGACCTCGCCACCGGCAGGATCGAGATCACCTCTCAGAACCACGGCTTCGCCGTCGCCGGGCCGAACGGGGAGATGCGGATGGAGACCGACGAGCCGATCCGCTGGTCCACCGACTTCGGCGCCGCCGAGCTCTCCCACCTGAACCTCTACGACCGCACCGTCGAGGGCCTCACCCTGCTCGACGTCCCGGCCGGCACGGTCCAGTACCACCCCGAGGCCGGCCCGGGCCCCCATGACGCGAGGCATCTGTTCGATCGGTTCCTGGAGCTCGCGGCATGAGCAAGGAGCAGGGAGCAAGGAGCAAGGAGCACCTGGGCGACCAGCTACCGGTTGGGGTCGGCCCGGATCAGTCCGGTGAGCACCCGACCGAGCTCGGTGGTCCGTGGCTCGAAATGGATTCCCGCGTCGATCATCCCTCGCGCGCTTGCTCGCTCGAGCCAGTGCTCGGTCTCACGCAGAGAGCCACGAGCGATGAGGAAGAGCCGTCGCTGATCAGCCAGTGTCCCTCTGCCAAGACCCTCGGCGATGTTGGCACCGATGGAATCAGCGGCGCGAACGAGCTGAATCCCGACCGACCACAACTCGAACTTGGACCACTCCCCGACGAGACCGTAGATCTCATCCGCCAGAGATGCCGCCAGCTGGTAGGCGAGAAAGCGCCTGTGCCTGCTTCCCCTCACTGCCATCAAGAAGCCCGCGACCTAGCGTGGCGCTCCGAGGCGATGGCAGCCGCTCCTCGCTCCTCGCTCCTCGCTCCTTGCTAGATGCCGCGCCGCGACGACATCTCCAAGATCCTCCTGATCGGCTCCGGGCCGATCGTGATCGGGCAGGCGGCCGAGTTCGACTACTCGGGGACGCAGGCGTGCAAGGTGCTGCGCGAGGAGGGCTACGAGATCGTCCTGGTGAACTCGAACCCGGCGACGATCATGACCGATCCCGAGTTCGCCGACCGCACCTACGTGGAACCGCTGGTGCCGGAGGTCGTGGCGCGAATCATCGAGCGCGAGCGGCCGGACGCGCTGCTGCCGACGCTCGGCGGGCAGACCGCCTTGAACCTCGCCAAGGCGCTGCACGACGACGGCACACTCGAGCGGTTCGGGGTCGAGCTGATCGGCGCCGACTACGACGCGATCCATCGCGCCGAGGACCGGGAGGTGTTCCGGCAGACGATGGAGGGCGCCGGCCTGCGGGTCCCGTGGTCGCTGATCGCCGAGTCGGTGGCCGACGCCGAGGCGGCCCTTGCCGACGGCAGCCTGACGCTGCCCGCGATCATCCGGCCGGCCTTCACGATGGGCGGTCAGGGCGGCGGCGCCGCCCGAACCGAGACCGAGCTGCGGCAGATCATCTCCGAGGGGCTCGCGGCGAGCCCGATCAACCAGGTCCTGGTCGAGGAGTCGGTGCTCGGCTGGGGCGAGTTCGAGCTCGAGCTGATGCGCGACCGAAACGACAACGTGATCGTCGTCTGCTCGATCGAGAACATCGACCCGATGGGGGTCCACACCGGCGACTCGGTCACGGTCGCGCCCGCCCAGAGCCTCAGCGACGCGCTCTACCAGGAGCTGCGGAACCAGGCGATCGAGGTGATCAGGGCGGTCGGCGTCGAGACCGGCGGGTCGAACGTTCAGTTCGGCGTCGACCCCGAGACCGGCGAGATCGTCGTGATCGAGATGAACCCGCGCGTCTCGCGCTCCTCGGCCCTCGCGTCGAAGGCGACGGGGTTCCCGATCGCGAAGATCGCGGCGCGGCTGGCGGTCGGCTACACGCTCGACGAGATCCCGAACGACATCACCCGGGCCACCCCGGCCGCGTTCGAGCCGACGATCGACTACGTCGTCACGAAGATCCCGCGCTTCGCGTTCGAGAAGTTCCCCGGCAGCGAGGGTCAGCTCACGACCCACATGAAGTCGGTCGGCGAGGCGATGGCGATCGGCCGCACCTTCCGCGAGTCGTTCGCGAAGGCGATGCGGTCGCGTGAGCTCGATGCTCCCGCCGAGCCGCCCGCCGACGACGAGGAGCTCCTCGAACGGCTCGAGACGCCGTCCTCGGACCGCTTCGACCTGATCCTCGAGGGCTTTCGGCGCGGCGTGCGGCTCGAGCGGATCCACGAGCGGACCGCCATCGACCACTGGTTCCTGCGCGAGCTGCAGGCGCTGGCGGTCGAAGGCGACGAAGCGGCCGGGCTCGAGCGCACCTACAAGTCGGTCGATACCTGCGCGGCCGAGTTCGAGGCCGAGACGCCCTACTTCTACTCGGCCCGCGAACGGCCGGCGAGCGGGCCGGTCGCGTCCAGCGAGGTCCGGCGCGGCGAGCGCCCGAGCGTCGTCATCCTCGGCTCCGGGCCGAACCGGATCGGCCAGGGGATTGAGTTCGACTACTGCTGCGTCCACGCGGCGATGACCGTCCGCGAGTCGGGCCGCGACGCCGTGATGGTCAACTGCAACCCGGAGACGGTCTCGACCGACTACGACACCTCCGACCGCCTCTACTTCGAGCCGCTGACCGCCGACGACGTGCTCGCGGTGATCGAGCAGGAGCAGCCCGAGGGCGTGATCGTGCAGTTCGGCGGGCAGACCCCGCTGCGACTCGCCAAGCGGCTGGAGGAGGCGGGGGTGCCGCTGCTCGGCACGCCGGTCGACGCGATCGACCTGGCCGAGGACCGGGGCCGGTTCGGCGCGCTGCTGGAGCGGCTCGAGATCGCGCATCCGCCGTACGGCACGGCGCTCAGCGCCGAGGAGGCCGAATCGATCGCGAGCAAGGTCGGCTTCCCGCTGCTGGTCAGGCCGTCCTACGTGCTCGGCGGCAGGGCGATGGAGATCTGCTACTCGACCGCGGACCTCGCGACCTACCTGGGGCGCTACGCGAAGGCCGACCGCGAGCATCCGCTGCTCCTCGACCGCTTCCTCGAGGACGCGATCGAGGTCGACGTCGATGCGCTCGCCGACGGCACCGACTGCGAGCTCGCGGGCGTCATGCAGCACGTCGAGGAGGCGGGAGTCCACTCGGGCGACTCGGCCTGCGTTCTGCCGCCGATGAGCCTCGGCGAGGAGATGCTCGGGCGGATCGAGGCGACGACGCGTGCCCTGGCGCTCGAGCTCGGCGTCATCGGGCTGATCAACATCCAGTACGCCGTCGCCGGCGGCGAGCTCTACGTGATCGAGGCCAACCCGCGGGCCTCGCGGACCGTCCCGTTCGTGAGCAAGGCGGTCGGCGCTCCGATCGCGAAGATCGCCTGCCGGCTGATGCTCGGCGAGCGCCTCGCCGAGCATCCGCTGCCGGAGATACCCCGCGGGCACGTCTCGGTCAAGGAGGCCGTGATGCCGTTCTCGCGCTTCAGCGGCACCGACACCGTCCTCGGCCCTGAGATGAAGAGCACCGGCGAGGTGATGGGCGTGGCCCGGGACTTCCCCGCGGCGTTCGGCAAGGCGCAGGCAGCGGCCGGGGTGAGGCTGCCCGACTCGGGCACCGTCTTCATCACCGTCACCGACGGCGACAAGGCAGCGGCGACTCAGCTTGCGACCCGGTTCTGCGACCTCGGCTTCCGGATCGTCGCCACCGCGGGGACCGCCCAGGCGATCTCGCGGATGGGCGTCCCGGTCGAGACGATCCACAAGATCAAGGAAGGCTCGCCGAACGTCGTCGACTACATCGAGCGCGGCAAGGTTGACCTCGTGATCAACTCGCCGACCGGCTCCGGCGCCCGGACCGACGGCTACGAGATCCGCAGCACCGCCACCCGCAACGGCATCCCGTGCATCACGACGATGACCGGAGCGTCCGCCGCCGTCCGCGCGATCGATGCCGCCCGCGGCCAGGGCGAGATCGAGGTGCGCAGCCTGCAGGAGTTGCACGCGAGCGCGATGCGAGCGGGCGTCGATGGGGCGTAACGGCGTGCCCGCGGCGGCAAGGAGCAAGGAGCAAGGAGCACGGGACGAAGGCGGGCGGATTCTGGCGCCCTTCGGGCGCAGGCGGGCCGAGGTTGTCGCCAACGAGTCGAGCGGCGGCTACCGGGTCATCAGCGCGGTCGACCCGACCGGTCCGATGCCGGCGGCGGGGCAGTTCTACATGCTCGCCACCGCGGAGCACTGGGGCGGCGACGCCGGCCGGCCGTTCCTGCCACGGGCCTTCTCGGTCGCCGCGGCAGAGGACGCGGGCGAGGGCGTGCGGCTCTCGTTCCTGCTCGAGGACGTCGGCCCCGGCACCCGCCGGCTCGCCGGGCTCGGGGCCGGGGAGGGGCTGCTGCTGACCGGCCCGCTCGGCCGGCCGTTCTCGCCGCCCGGTGCCCTCAACCCGGATGCAGCCGGCGCGATCCTGGTCGGCGGCGGCATCGGGCTCGCGCCCCTCGCGATCTGGCGCCACACGCTCGCCGAGCGCGGGATCCCCGAGCGCTCGCTCCTCGGGTTCCGCGATCGCGACCATGCGGGCGGCCTGGAGCTCTTCCGCTGCTCCGAGGTGCGGCTCGCGAGCGAGGACGGCCACGCCGGCCACCGGGGCTACGTGACCGACCTGCTCGATCGCATGCTCGCCGGAGACTCGGCGGCGACGGCCGTCGTCTATGCCTGTGGGCCGCCGGCGATGCTCGAGGCGGTCCGGGTGATGTGCGCCGAGCGCGACGTCACCGCGGAGCTCGCGATGGAGTCGCCGATGGCCTGCGGCTACGGCGCTTGTTTCGGCTGCGCGGTGCCGCTCCGCGAAGGCGGCTACATGCGGCTCTGCGTCGATGGGCCGGTGGTGAACGCGGCCGAGGTCGAGACGGCGCTGGTGGCTGGGGCGGGGCACCGGTGAGCCACCTCGGCGGTCCCACCACCCTGTGCGGCATCGAGTTGCAGCACCCGATCATCAACGCTTCCGGGACCTTCGACGCGATCGCTGCGCGCCGGGCGTTCGGAAACGAGCTGCTCGAGCGCTTCCCGTTCAGCGCCTACGTCTCCAAGACGATCACGCCGGCGGCGCGGGCTGGCAATCCGCCGCCGCGGCTCTGGGAGGAGCCGGCGGGGATGGTCAACTCGATCGGGCTGCCGAACAAGGGCCTCGACGGGTTCCTGGAATCGGACCTTCCGGCCCTGGCCGAGCTGCCGGCGCCGCTGATCGTCTCGGTGATGGCGACGAGCGCCGAGCAGTTCGCGCCGCTGGTCGAGGCGGTCGCCGGCCGCGAGGAGGTGGCCGGGCTCGAGCTCAACGTCTCCTGCCCGAACGTGCACTCGGGACTGATCGTCGGCGAGGAGCCGGCCGAGACCGCGGCGCTGATGGAGCGGCTGCGGCCCCTGACCGACAAGCCGCTGATCGTGAAGCTGACTCCGAACGTCGCCGAGCCGGCGGCGGTCGCGATCGCCGCCGAGCAGGGCGGCGCCGATGCGGTCTCGCTGATCAACACGATCAAGGCGGCGCCGCTTCACAGCGACGGCACGCCGTGGCTCGGAGCCGGCAGCGGCGGACTCTCCGGTCCCGCGGTGCGGACGATCGCGCTCAAGCAGGTGGCCGATG
>DASSEM010000117.1:0-8239 GCA_035695265.1 Solirubrobacterales bacterium | reverse complement strand
GAGGACGAGCGCCGGCTGCGCGAGGACCTGCGCCGCTACGAGGCCTGACCCGTCGCGGTCAGCGGCGCGGGCGGACGACGATCGTGCGGGCCTCAGACAGCGCCGGGGCGAGGTAGGGCCAGCGGCGCTCGCGCGTCACCCGTAGCCGGAACCGGAAGCGCGTCGGTTCCGAGTAGAAACGGTCGAAGCGGTAGCGCATCCGCCAGCGCCCGCGGCCGTCGGTGCGGAACGCGTGGCCGACCGTCCGGAACCGGCGCAGGCCGCCGCCCCGGGCCTGGAGCTCGACCAGCTTGCCCTTCGGCATCGCCGCCCCGTAGGCACCGATCGAGCCGGCGAATACGACGCGGCGACCGGCCCGGATCCGGCGCGGCAGCCGATCGAGCCGGGCCGAGCCGCGCACGCGGACCTCGACCGGCCCGGCCGCGGCGCCGAGGTAGCGTCGCGACCCCGCGTACTCGATCGCGACCGTGCGCGCGGGTCCGCGGCTGAGCCGGACGCTGACCCGGCCGCGCGCGTCGGTGCTCAGGGTGCGCCCGGCGGGCTCGAGCGACGAGCCGGGCGCCCAGCGCTCGACCAGGTCGAGCTCGGCACCTGCGATCGGGTCGCCGTCCTCGTCGCGGAGCACAGCCTCGAGCCGCGGCCGGCTGCCGTAGCCGACCGTGGCGCGGGTGCGGCCGCCGACGGAGGCGTGCAGCCGGGTCCGCGCCCGCAGTGGGAAGTCGACCACCATCGGGCTGCCGTCGGCGCGGGTCGTCGTGACCGCGTGATTGCCGGCGGCGTCGGTCGCGAGCGCGCGGAACACGTAGGCCCCGGCGGGCTCCGAGCTCGAGTCGACGCGAGCCTCGAGCGCGCCGCCGCTGATCCGGGTCGGCAGCTCGCGCCAGGCGCCGCCGGAGCGGGGCCGGTAGGCGATCGCGGCAGCAGCGAGGCCGGAGTGACGGTCGGAGGCCCTGACCCGGATCAGCTCGGGGTCGGCCGGATCCTGGCGATCGGCGAAGGCGAGCGCGGGAGCCGCGTTGTCGACGTGAATCGTCTTCGTCGCGCAGCCCGGCACGGCGTCGCGTCCGTAGTCGTAGGCGCACACCCTGAGCTCGTTCGATCCGTCGGCGAACGGACGCGCCGTGGTCGCCGCGCCCGCCTGGGCCGCGGCGCTCGGCGCGCAGGGGCGCATCCGGCGGACCTGTGGAGAGCCCGCGATCACGTCGCAGGGCAGCGTGCGCGACGGCGCCACCGCGACCCCGTTGACGGTGACCGAGATCCGGCGGACGCCGGAGCCCTCGTCGGTGGCGACCGCGCCGAGCGTCCCGGTGCCCCGATGCCAGCCCGGCGTGCTCAGCGAGCCGCCCACGGCCGCAACCGGCGCCTTCCGGTCCTCGATCGTCAGATGGACGGAGCGCAGCCACGCCTTCGCCTGGTCGCTGGCCCGGCAGCCGCCGGCGGCGCCGCAGCCGAGGATCGCGGCGAACCCCTGGCGGCCGCCGTCGCCGAGCGCGCGGCCGTAACGGACGAACCCGGTCGCCTCGTCCTGCCCGTTGGCGATCCGCCCGACCTCGCCGCCGCTGCCGTCGAGGAACGACAGCCGTGCCTCGTGCCCGGCGTCGTCGCGGAGCCGCGCCTCGGCGGTGACCGCGACGATCCGGGATCCGTCCGGAGCCAGCCAGGAGATCCGCCCGTAGCGGCCTCGCGGCGATCCCGTGATCGGCCTGATCTGGAGCGCGTTGGCGTCCTCGTCCTCCTCGCAGCGGTAGAGGAACCCGTAGTCGCCGCCGTTGACGCGATCGAAGCGGGCGTCGGCGAAGGCGCGGTTGGCGCGATCGCACTGCACGACCTCGTAGCGGCCCGCCGCCGCGGCGGGCGGGTCGAAGCCGGCGGCGAGCGCGGCCGCCGTGATGGCGAGGACCGCGACGGCGAGGCGGACGCGGATCGGCGGTCGGGGCGTTCGGGTGGCTCTGGCGGTCATCGCTCGGGTTGCTCCTCGTTCGGGGTTCTGGATCGCGCCGTCGGGCGCCTGACCCGCAAAGCCCGGCTCGCTCGCCGCCGCCCCCGGTGCGGCGCTCAACCACGCGCCGCGATGACCAGGGCGGCGAGGACGGCGGCGGCCGGGCGGTCTACCGACCTCAACTCGATCTCGGCCGCGAGCTCACGCCAGAACCCGCGCCGGGCCGCGCCGTCGAGCGCCGGCAGGATCAGCTCGAGCTCGGCCGCGAGCGCCGGGTCGCGGGCGAGGACGCCCCGCAGGGCGTCGAGCTCCCCGGGGGACAGCCCGTCCTCGTCGATCACCGGCATTCACCGGTAGAACCCCGGCACCGCCAATCGCGCCCCCCTCAGCCCGCTCAGCCCGGCTCGGCGTCCACCTCGATCAGGTCCGCCGCGGCCGCGAACAGCGCCGCCCCGCGCTCGTCGGCGGAGTCGAGGGCGATCTCGGCGCCGCCCTCGTAGCGGACCCTGGCGAACGGCTTGCTCCGCATCCGCCGGCGCCGCAGGAACGCGCGCCCCTCCTCGCCGTAGGAGCTGACCCGATCGAGCAGGAAGCGGTGCGGCTTCTCGATCACGCCGGCTCGATCGCGCGCAGCGCGTCGCGGAGGTCGCAGAGCATCAGCGAGCCGAGGGTGAAGCGATCGGCGATCGCGACGATCGCGGCATCGGTGCCGCGCACGGCGAACACCTCGCCGCCTTCGATGCCGACGTGGACGTGGGCGGGCGCGGGCCGCCCGGGCTCGGCCGCGGCGTCCCAGATTCGCGCCGCCTGGGCCGCCCAGTCGTTGTCCTCGCTCGCGGCCAGGAGCTCGCCGCGGCCGTCGAGGATCGCGCAGGCGCGCATGCCAGCGATCCCGGTCAGCCTCTGCACCGCCGCGGCGGCGTCCTCGGCGGTCGCGCTCATCGCCGTCCTCGCCGGCGTCCATCCTTCACCTGCGGGAAGATAGCTGCGTGGATCTCGCCCGAGGCTCATGGATCGCCGTCGTCGCCGGCTGTCTGATCGCGGCGCTGCTCGTCGCCGTCAACGGCTACACGGGCTATGCGATCACGCTGATCGCGGTCGGGCTCGCCGCCGCGGTGAACCTGACCTGAGGCCCTGGATGGTCGGTTCCGAATCGCCGATCTAGCCCTGCCGGTAGGGCCCGATCCTCCCGCGCGGGTGATAGGAGCCTTCGGGCTCGACGTGGATGAGGACCTCGGCGCCGGGGATCTCGGCCTCGATCGCGTCGCGGAGGCGGTGCGCCTCGCGGTGGGCGTCCTCGAGGCTCGTCCCCGCCCGGAACTGGACATGGAGGTCGACGTGGCGCCGCGATCCCGCCCGCCGCCCTCGAAGCTTGTGATAGCCCGCCATCGCCGGCGGCCGCGCCGCCGCGATCACCTCCTCGATCCGGTCGAGCTCCGGGTCGGGCAGCGCTTCGTCCATGAGGACGCGACCGGAGCGCCGAGCGAGCCGGATCCCCGTGATGACGATCGCGCCGGCCACCATGAGCGCCGCAATCGAGTCGAAGGCGGTCGCGCCTGTGACCTCGACGAGGACCAGTCCGACCAGGACCGCAATCGAGGTCAGTGCATCCGCCCGCAGGTGGGCGGCATCGCCCTCGAGCGCCGGCGACTCGAGCGCATGCGCCCGCCGGTACAGGTAGCCGGAGACGACGAGGTTGACGACGATCGAGACCGCGATGATGGCGATTCCGATGCCGACGGACTCGATCTCGGAGCCGCTGACGAGACGCCGCACCGCCTCGATGACGATGATCGCGGCGCCGAGCAGGATCAGCATCGCTTCGGCGCCGGCGGCGACGTTCTCCGCCTTCTCGTGGCCGTACGGGTGATCTTCGTCGGCCGGCTCCTCGGCCTTCCGGACCGAGATCAACGCGATCAGCGACGCCACCAGGTCGATCGCCGAATGGATCGCCTCGGTCAGGATCGCGATCGAGCCGGTGAGGATGCCGGCGACGACCTTGAGGACGATCAGGACGCAGTTGGAGACGACCGACAGCCAGGCCGCACCGGACCGGGTCGCGGTCATGGCGAGCCGTCGATGACGGCCGCGATCGCGCGGGCGGCGCGGCCGCGGTGTGAGATCGCGTGCTTCTCGGCGGCGCTCAGCTCCGCCATCGTGCGCCCGTCGGCGTAGTCGGCAGGCAGGAAGGCAGGGTCGTACCCGAACCCGCCCTCGCCGCGGGGGCGCTCGGCGAGCGTGCCCTCGCAGCGCGCCTCACGGACGATCTCGGTCCCGTCCACATCGACGTAGGCGATTGCGCAGACGTAGGCGACCGAGCGGTCCTCGGCACCGCGCATCTCGTCGATCAGCAGCGAGAGGTTCTCGGCGTCGCTTGCCTGCGGTCCGGCGAAGCGGGCGGAGCGGACGCCGGGCCGGCCGCCGAGCGCTGCGGCGGCGATACCCGAGTCGTCGGCGATCGCCGGGCGCCCGGTCTGGGCGCCGGCCGCCCGGGCCTTGCCGAGGGCGTTTGCGGCGAAGGTGTCGCCGTCCTCGGGTGGCAGGGTGACGGCCTCCGGCAGCGGCTCGAGCTCGAGCGACGGCAGGATCTCGCCGAGCTCCGTGAGCTTGTGGGGGTTGCGGGTGGCGACGATGACCGACCGCCGGTGCGGCCGGCCGCTCACGCCGCTGCCGCCTCCGCCTGGACGGCGTGGAGCTCGGAGATCCCGGCCTCGGCGAGCGCCAACAGCTCGTCGAGCGATGCCCGCGAGAGCGGCGTGCGCTCAGCCGTCGCCTGGACCTCGACGAGGCCGCCGTCGCCGGTCATGACCACGTTCGCGTCGACCTCGGCCCGCGAGTCCTCCGAGTAGTCGAGGTCGCAGAGCGGCTCGCCGTCGACGATGCCGACGCTGAGGGCGGCGATCGTGCCGGTGAGCGGCAGAGCCGCCAGCTCGCCCTGCTCGACGAGGCCCGCAAGCGCGAGCTCGAGCGCCACGTAGGCGCCGGTGATCGACGCGCAACGGGTGCCGCCGTCGGCCTGCAGGACGTCGCAGTCGACCCAGACCGCGCGCTCGCCTAGCGCCTCGAAGTCGACCACTACCCGGAGCGCCCGCCCGATCAGGCGCTGGATCTCGATCGATCGCCCGTCCGGCCGCCCGCGCTTGGAATCGCGCTCCTTGCGCTCCCCGGTCGACGCCGGCAGCATCGCGTACTCGCCGGTGACCCAGCCGCGACCGCCGCCACGCATCCAGCGCGGCACCTCGTCCTGGATGGAGGCCGTGCAGATCACCCGGGTCTCGCCGATCGAGATCAGCGCCGATCCGTCGGCGGTGCGGACGAAGCCGGGCTCGATCGTGACCGGGCGCATCTGCGCCGCCGAACGCTCGTAGCTCCGCGCCGCCGCCATCGTGGGCAGTGTTCCAGATCGGCGGCCGGCCACCGCGGCGGCCGGCCGCCGAACGGACCACCCGACATCAGCCGCCGAAGGTGATCTTCTGGATCCCCTGGATGATCTTCTTCGTGATCGCCTCGGCGAGCTCCTTGCCGATCCCCGACAGGCTGCCGAGGCCGCCGACGGCGGCCACCATGCCGCCCATCAGCGCCGCGACCAGCAGGACGAGGCCGACGTACTCCACCGTCCCCTGACCCGACTCCGGTGCGAGCCGTGCTCGCAGTCGCCCGCCGGCGGTGGCCAGGCGGCAGTGGATGAGACCGAACATCGCGTACATCGTGGACTCCCTTCCCGGCTTCCGCCGGATCTGATTGACCCCGTCGATGCTTCGCCGCTCGCGGCGACCGATCAATGCCCGGCTGTGCCGATCCGGTACCGGCGCCGTGCCGACTCCGTCAATTCCGGGCCACCGGCGATCGGCTCCGATCGCGTAACCTGCGGCGGCCGATGGCTCGTTGGAGAGGGATCTTCGGTCGCAAGGGCAAGCGCGACAGCGAGCCCGAAGCGAACGCGGCCGGCCCCGAGGCGATCGGCGACCCCGAGACGGCCCTCTACCCGGGACCCGGAAAGCCGGCCGCCGCCGACGCCGACCCTTCCAGCACCGACGACTGGGAGCAGGCCCCCGAGCCGGACCCGGGCGAGCCCCGTGCCCCGGCGCGGGAGCCGGACACCGGCACGGCCGAGTGGGCTCCGCCCTCGCCGGTCCGCGGTCGCAAGTCGCATCCCGACGAGGACGTTGACGAGTCGAAGCCGGACGAGCCCGCAGCCGATGCGGGCGAACCCGAGGACGAGCCCGCCGCCGAGGCCGAGCACGCCGAGCCTGATGCCGAGGCCGATGCCGAACCCGGCACCGAACGCGACGCCGAGCCGGAGCCTGGGCCCGGCGCCGAGCTCGGGCCCGGCGCCGGCGAGCCCGGCTCGGTCGCCGCCGACGAGGCGGCGCGCGCGGCGGAGATGCGCTCGCACGAGGAGATCCTCGCCCTCGAGCGCAACCTCGAGCAGGCGCAGGCGAGCGCCCGTGCCGAGCTCGACGAGCTCGCGGCCCGCCTCAGCGAGGCCGAGGCGCGCGCTCGACAGGCTGAGGAGCGGGCCGACCGCGTTGCACAGGAGCGCGACGAGGTCGAGGCGCGAGCTCGCGAGCAGGCGACGGTCTGGCTGCGGCGGCAGGCGACGAAGCTGAAGGCGGAGGCCCAGCGGCGGGTCCGCGAGGAGGTCGAGCGGATCAGAAGCGAGGCGGCCGCGGCCGGCGACGACCCCGACGCCGCGGTCAGCGGGGTCGAGGCCGAAGCCCTCCGCAGCGAGCTCTCGCTTGCCCGCGAGGAGGCCGAGGCGAGGGTCGCCGAAGCCCACGACAGCGCCCGGCGCGAGGCGCTCGAGACGGTTGCCGGCGACGAGATCGAGCGTCGCATCGAGACGGCCCGGCAGGAGGGCCGCGCGGAGGCCGAGGCCGAGGCCGAGCGGGAATCGCGCCCCGGGCCGGAGGAGCTCGAAAGCCGCGCGGTAGTCGCCGCCGAGCAGCGGGCGGCTGAGCGGGTCGCGCGGGTCGAGGCCGACGCCGAGGAGCGGGTCCACTCCGAGGTCGCGGTCGCCAGGCAGGCGGCCGAGGAGCGGTTCTCGGCCCTGCTCGGGGAGCGCGAGCGCGAGCTCCAGACCGAGCGTGAGGCGCGGGCGCGGGCCGTGGCCGACTCACACGAGCGGCTCAGCCAGCTCGAGCGGCAGGCGATCGAGGCGTCCGAGCGCGTCGCGGAGGCGGAGCGCAGCCTCGAGGAGGAGCGCGCCCGGCTGCGCGAGGAATCCGCCGCGCAGCTCAAGGTCGCGACCGAGCAGGCGCGCGCCGTCGCCGAGGCCGCCGTCGCCGAGCGCATGCGCGACCGCGAGGAGGAGCTGACGGAGGCGATCGCCGCGGCCGAGCGATCCGAGCGCGAGGTCGCGGCCAAGGTCGAGGAGGCCCAGGCGGAGGCGCGGAAGGCCGAGGAACGCACCCGCGAGGTCGAGTCGGAGGCCGCGACGGCGATCAGCGAGGTCCGCCAGGCGGCCGCCGACTGGCTCCGTGATCAGGTCAAGTCGGCCCGGGCAGGAGCCGGCCAGTAACGGAGCGAGAATCGGCCGGAATGCTCCGTAGGGCGTTCGCGAGCCGCCGGTCCCGCCGATCGCCGTCTGAGACCACCGGGGAGCCGGAACACTCGTCTTGAGTTCGCCTCAGAGAACCGCCCGCCAGCGATCGAGCGAGCCGACCCGGTCGATCGCCTCGGCGACTAGCGGCGACGGCTCGACGTCCGGCGCCGGCCCGTCGCCGCCGAGCGCATCGAGCGTGGCCGTCACCGACGCCGCGAGCGCGCCGAGGTCGTAGCCGCCCTCGAGGGTGACGAGGATCGGCGCTTCCAGCTCGCGGCCGAGATCGCGGACGTGCGCCGCCATCGCGGCGTAGTCGCCATCGCTGAGCGTGCAGTTCGCCAGCGGATCGGCGGCGTGGGCGTCGTAGCCCGCGGAGACCACGATCAGGTCGGGATCGAACGCGCGCGCGAGCGGCGCCACGACGTGGGCGACCAGCCCGACGAACTCCAGCCCGCCGGCCCCCGGCGGCACCGGCAGGTTCACCGTCGCGCCGAAGCCGGCCCCGGCCCCCGTGTCGGCGGCGCTGCCCGTCCCCGGATAGAGCGGGCTCTGGTGGATGCTGGCGTAGAGGACGTCGCCCCGCTCGTAGAAGATCCGCTCGGTCCCGTTGCCGTGGTGGACGTCCCAGTCGAGGATCAGCACCCGCTCGGCGCCGGCGGCGGCGATCGCGTGGCTCGCGGCGACGGCGGCGTTGTTGAACAGACAGAAGCCCATCGCCCGGTCGCGCTCGGCGTGGTGGCCCGGCGGCCGCATCC
>DASSEM010000116.1:0-7267 GCA_035695265.1 Solirubrobacterales bacterium | reverse complement strand
ACGCCGAGCCCGGTGACGAGCAGGCCGGCGAGCGCGACGATCACGGTGAGGCCGCTGACGACCACGGCGCGCCCGACGGTCGCCGCGGCGGCGTCGAGCGCCGCAACCGGGCCCTTGCCGCGGCGGCGCTCCTCACGCTCGCGGCGGATGTAGAACAACGAGTAGTCGACCCCGACGGCGAGGCCGATCAGGACGACCAGGGCGGCGGTGCTGCCGCTGTCGGGCGCGATCTGGGAGACGAGCCCGGCCGCGCCGACGGCGCCCGCAACCGCGGTGATGCCGAGGATCACCGGCACCGAGGCGGCGACCAGGGCGCCGAACGCGATCAGGAGGATCGCCAGGATCAGCGGCAGCGAGAACAGCTCAGCGCGGCCGAGGTCCTCCTCGACGACCGCGTCGACGGCCTTCTCCAGCGATGCCGTGCCGCTCTGCTCGAAGCTCGCGTCGGGGTTGTGCTCGCCGAAGCGGTCGACGACGCGGGCGACGGCTCCCGCCTCGGCGCCGGCATGCTCGGGATCGCCGCGCAGCTTCACCTGCACGAGCCGCGCGCGGCCACCGTTCGCGGTCAGCTCCGGGCTGCCGGGATCGCTGATCGCCGCCACCTCGGGCAGCCGCTCGAGCTTCGTCGAGAGCTTCGTCGCTGCGGCGTCCACGACGACGGGGTCATCGGCGCTGATCAGCACCGATTCGACCGCCGGGTCGGCGAGGCCGGCATCGTCGAGCGCCCTCGCGGCATCGCCGGACTCGCCGACCGAGGCCTCGACGCTCGTCATCTCGCGGGTGCCCGTCATCGAGCCGGCGGCCACCAGGCCGACGATCAGGACGAGCCAGAGCGCGATCGCGGTCTTCGGCCGCCGCCCGGAGACGCGCGCGGCGCGCTGGACGAGGCCGGAGAGACCGCGGGAAGGGGTGGGCAGGGACTGGAATCGTTCGCTGCGTGTGTTCATGCGAGCCAACGTAGGCCCGCAGAAACCGCATTCCTATGGGGAATCCCGGAGATTTTGGGATGCCCGCCCCCGCCTCCATAGTGGGGTTATCCCCCTCTCCAAGAAACGATCGGACGTCAAAGGCGGGTCGGGGCGGCCCGATCAGACCGTCCACAAATGGCGCCGGAGGCGCTGGTCCGGGCAGGTCGCCCAGACCCGGCGGCTCGCTCAGTACGTGCCGCCCAGCTTGCGGTGATCCCAGGTGGCGGTCCGGACCGGGCGGAAGTGGATCGCCACGCGCTTCGGCGCCTGGGCGCGGAGGGCGGCGGCCGCGTCGCCCTCGATCGAGTCGATCCCCTCGGCGTAGCGGATCGCCAGCTCGGCGCCGAACTCGTAGACCTCCTCGGTGTCGCGGATCAGCTCGGCCTCGGCCTCGATCTGGACGCCGCGGAGCTCGCCGTACTCGACGCCGGTCTCGACCAGCAGGGTGCAGCGCGGGTCACGCTCGAGGTTCCTCACCTTCTGCGACTTCGCGAACGTCCACGACCAGAGATCGCCGTCGCGGACCGTGTACCAGAGCGGCATCGAGTGCGGCCACCCGCGCGGGCCATTGGTCGTGCAGACGACGATCCGCTCGGCCTCGAGCAGCTCGAGTTGCTCCTCCGGGCTCAGCTTGATCTGATCGCGCTTGCTCGCCATCGCGCCGATCCTAGCCCGGCGGCTCCAGATCGCATCGCGCTCCCCAAACGTGGTTCACCCCGAACCGGTCGCGGGGGGTGGGTCACGTTGCTGCCGTCAGGCGGACGCAACGTGGCACGGCTGGACAGAGGCACGCTGAGTGCGACACGCTGTCGGAGGGGCATGCCGTGCTGCGCCGGCCTTGACCGGACGTGAGCTCAGTGCCTTGGGGCCTAGTCGATCCCGCTCAGATCCTCGCCGCCGGCGAGCACGGAGACCCGGCGATCGCCCGGATTGCGGGACAACAACACGGCGTGGTGACTACGGCGCAGATGAGATTCCTCGGCCTCGGTACGAGCGCGATCGCCGCCCGGGCGAGGCAGGGGCGCCTGCACCGCATCCATCGGGGTGTCTACATCGTCGGCCATCGGGCGGCGCCACCTCTGGCTCCCTTTGCTGCAGCCGTGCTCGCTTGTGGCTCGACCGCCGCGATCTCGCATCGCTCGGCCGCTTCGATCTGGAAGCTTCTTCCAGTCTCGATGGAGCTGCTGCACGTCGTCCTCCCGATGGACGGACACCGCCGCAGCCGACCCGGGATCGAGGTTCACCGGACCCGCCGACTCGAGCGCTGGGAGGTGCGGCGCTTCCAGCGGATCCCGGTGACCGCGCCGGCGCGAACGATCACCGATCTCGCGGAGACCGAGCCGATCGACCAGGTACGAAAGGCTCTGAACGAAGGACGCATCCGCAGGCTGTTCAGCGAGCGGGAGATTTGCGTCGCCGTCGCGGCCAGCGCCGGACGCCAGTCCTTTGGGGACATCTCCGCTCTTATCGAGGAAGAGACTGGAGGCGGGTTCAGCCGCTCTGCCGCCGAGGACCTGCTTGCCGAATACGTCCGCGAGGCGCGATTCCCCGTGCCTCGCCGCAACGTGCGCGTGCACGGGTTCGAGCTCGACTTCTATTGGCCTGAGCTCGGACTCAACGTTGAAATCGACGGAGTTCCCTGGCACTCGACCCGGGACCGGGTCAACCGGGACCGTGCACGCGACGCACAGCTTCTCGCGGTCGGGATCCAGGTGCTGCGGCTCACGTGGGATCAGCTGCAGCAGAAGGCGGAGACCATCGCCCGACTGGCTGCCACCATCGCGATCGCGAGGGAGCGGCGGGGCACCGCCTAGCGCTCCAGGTCCCCCGGCAGCCGGCCCTCGGCGGCGAGCTTCTCGAGGTGGGCGCGCATGGCCAGCGCCGCCGCCGGCCGCATCGGCGCCGGGACGTCGGACCAGGCGGCGTCGAGCAGGTCGTCATCGGCACGGAGGCCAGAGTCGAGAGCGGCAACGAGCAGCCGCTCGCGCTCACGCCGGTGGGCGGCGTACTCGGCGAGCTTCGCGGCCGGGTCGGTGATCCACTCGCCGTGGCCGGGGCAAAGCAGTGAGGCGTCGAGCGCCGCGACGGCGTCGAGCGAGCCCATGTAGTCGGCCAGCGAGCCGCCCCCGGCCGCGGGAGGGACGATCGTCGAGCCCTCGCCGAGCACGAGGTCGCCGCAGAAGCAGACCTCGCCGAACACGTAGGCGACGTGGTCGGGCGCGTGTCCCGGGGTGGGGACGACCGTGAATGGACCGACCTCCTCCACGGCGGGTGCCGGCGGCAGCGCTACCGGCTCGGTGGCGAGCATCGCCGCGAGGTCGTCGAAGCCCGCCTCGTTGCCCACCACGACCTCGACGCCGAGCATCTCGCAGCCCGCGTTGTGATCCGAGTGGGAGTGGGTGAGCAGGACCCCCGCGATCCCACCGCGCGTCTCGCCGATCTCGCGGACCAGCGAGATATGGCCCGGGTCGGCGGGGCCGGGGTCGATCACCCAGGCCGGGGCGCTTCCGACCACGTAGGTGTTCGTCCCGGTCAGCGTCATCGGCCCCGGGTTCGAGGCGCGGACCCGGACGACCGCCGGGTGGCCGGGAGCCTCGACCGCGGGCTCCTCCACGGCTAGATCTCGCTCAGGCCTTCTCGGTGACCGCCGCGAGCACCGCCTCGCGGGCATCGCCGGGCTCGAGCACGACCATGTCCCCGGCCCCCTTCAGCACCTCGCGAACGAGCCAGGACGTGCCGGCGAACGGCATCTCGATGACGAGGGCGCCGTCGGCGAGCTCCTCGACGACGGTGCGCTCCTCGCGGACCCAGCGGGCGCGCTCCGGCGAGACCCAGACCCGAGCGACCCGGGCGTCCTCGGGCTCGCCGACGGTCAGCCACGTCTGCCTGGCGAGCTCGTCGGTCACCTCCGGATCGGGCTCGAAGTGCTCGCCGGTCGGCTCTGCCTCCTTCGTCCGGTCGAGGCGGAAGTGGCGGACGGCGTCCCGCTTGCGGTCGCGGCAGCCGACGTACCAGCCGTCATGGCCGCGGGCCAGCCGGTAGGGCTCGATCTCGCGGGCCGTGTACTGGTCCTCGTTCTCCTTGTAGTAGTTGATCTTGAGCACCGAGTGAGAGGCGATCGCGTCGTTGACGGCGCGGACGATCTCGGGCTCGTCGCGCTCGACGGTGATCTGCAGGCCCTCCTCGGAGGGATCGTGGCCGAGCGCGGCGACGATCTTCCGGCGCGCGGTGTCGAGGCCCGCCTGCGGCAGGTGGTCGCCGAAGAAGTCGATGGCGGCGACGAGCGCCTTCGCCTCCAGCGGCAGCAGCCGGGCCGGGCGGGCGAAGCTGTCGCCGTAGGCCTCCGGGTCGACCTCGATCTCCTCGCCGGCGACCTCGGCGTAGAGGACGTAGGTGCCGCCGCCGAAGTTGACGACGTTGAGGACGTCGATGTCGCTGGCCAGCTCCTTGACCGAGATCCCGAGCTCCTCGCAGACGTCGGCGGTGAGCAGGCGGCGGTCGTTGCGCGCGGAGCCGATCAGCATCCCGGCCAGGGTGACGAGGCGGGCGAACCGCTCCGGCCGGATCACGGTCTCGGCCTTGCCGTTGGAGCGGGCACGCCGCTCGGCATCGCCGGCGGCCGGGCGCGAGCGCGGCTTCGCCGTCTCGAAGTCGCTCGAGTGGCGGCTGCGCAGGAGCTCGCGCCGCTCCTCGGCCTCGTCCGCCAGCTCGGGCGGCTCGAGCACCGTCGCGTTGCGGCGCCAGGCGAGCAGCCAGGCGACGAGCTGGCGCGAGGAGGAGAAGTCGGTTTCGAACACCGACCCCTTGCCGCGCCTGCGGTCGCCGTTGGCGGCCGGCTCGAGCTCGCCGTACTCGCCGTAGTCGCGCTCGACCAGCCAGTCGATCCGGTCGCGCAGGAAGATCCGCGCCCGGCCCTCGGTCGTCCCCATCTGCCAGTCGGCTCGGGAGGCGTAGTCGCGACGGTCGAAGTCACCCGGAGGGTTGAAGTCGTGCTCGGCCTTGCTCGCGTAGGAGACCTTGCCCTGGATCCGCGAGAGCCGGAAGACGCGGACGGCGTCGCGCTCGTGCGCGTAGCCGATCAAGTAGAACTGGCCGGAGCGGAAGACCAGGTGGTAGGGGTCCACCTTGCGATCCATCGTCGCGTCGCGCTCCATCGTGTAGTAGCTGAACTGGATCGTCTTGCGCCGCGAGATCGCGGTCTCGATCTTCGCGAGCCGCTGCGAGAGCTCACGACCGCCGGCCGAGGCGGTCATCGCCATCTCGATCGGGGCGTCGGCGCCGGAGCTGAGCGGGCTCTTGCGGCCCCAGGAGACCTGCTGGAGGGCGAGCCGCAGCGGCTCGGCGTAGGCGAACTGGCCGTCGAGCAGGGCGAGTGCAGTCCGCAGCGCCGCCAGCTCGCCATCGGTGAACTCGATCGCCGGCAGGTAGTAGTTCTCGGGCGGCAACGCGTAAAGCTCCGACTCGAGGAAGCCCTCGCTCGGCTTGTCGACCTTGAGCGCGATCCCGAGGCTCTCGAGCTCGGCGCGGTCGGCGTAGAAGCGGCGCGCGAACGCGTCCTCGTTCATCGAGCTGTAGCCCTCGACCTCCTGCTTGATCTCGAGCGCCGAGACCGGGCGCCGGTTGGCCATCAGGAAGGAGATCAGGGAGAGCTGGCGGATCAGCTTCTCGGTGTCCTTAGCCACGGCTCTGAGGATAGATGCCGCCGCGGGGCGCGCCGCGATGCCGCGCCCGGGTTTTACGCAGTTTGCGCTCTCCGGTGCGGCCTTCGTGACGCCTTGGCGCCTCGGGACCGGCTAGATTCGCGAGTCCGATGACGGAGACCCTCGCCCGCAGCCTGATCCGGCTGATCGTCACGGTCGCGATCCTCGCCGCCGTCTACTTCTTCCTCGTGCGGCCGATCCTCGACACGACGAGCGACACGATCGACCGGGCCTTCGACGGCTTCGACGGGATCGAGAGCTCGATCGACAACGCCTTCGACGGCACCGGCATCGACCCGCCGAACCTCGCCGGCGCCTCGAAGACCGACGCCGAGCGCGTCCTCGACTGCGTCCAGCGCGTTCAGCCCGACGTGACCAGGATGCAGCGCTGCGCCGAGCGCTTCACCAAGTAGCCGCGGTCAGGAGCTGGTCGCCTGGCGCCGGCGGTAGCTCCGGTTCTTCTCGCGGTTGCCGCAGAGCTGCATCGAGCACCAGTGGCCGCCGCGGTTCTTCGAGGCGTCGTAGAACGCCCAGCGGCAGGTGTCGGCGGCGCAGATCTTCAGCCGCTCCCAGGTGCCATCGATCTGCGCCCGCAGGACGATGCCGATCATCTGCGCGATCAGCGCGTCGACGGATTCGGCGGGATCGAGATCGAGGCCCACCCGGCCGTCGCCGCTGACGCTGACGGGCACCGGATGCCGGGCGGCGATCGCGGCGAGTGCGGCGTTGGCGTCCTCGCCCCGAGCGCCCGTGTTGGCCTCGATCAGCGCCCGGATGCAGCGCCGGAGCTCGAGCAGCTCCTCGAGGTCGGCCTCGGAGATCTCGATGCCGTTCGAGGCGAGGCCGAGGCCGACGAGCCAGTCACGGGCCGCCGCGACGTCGCTGAGCTTCTCCTCCTCGTCGTCGAAAACGACCGAGTTCGCCTCGAAAGCGGACGAGTCCGCCAGGGCCTGAACAGCGATCAGCGGCTCGGGGGCGACCTTCTCGTCGATCCAGCGGCTGAGCTCGGCGACATCCATGCGAAAAGCGTAGCGCCGCGTGACCTTTAAATCAACTTGACAGGTTAGCGTGACCCCTGTAACGTTTTAGCTAGTCACTATCCATCCAACGAGAGGTCGTCCCCAATGCTCTCCATCGCCACCGCCCAGTTCATGGCTCGGACCGTCCGCCAGGACCCGAACCTGGTCCGCACCCGCGCCGAGCGCCGCCGCAGCCGCTGACTCCCCCCGGGCAAGCCTGAGCCGTCGCAGATCAAGGACGCAGGAGCCGAAGCGGCCTTGGGCCGTGAGGCGACGAGGACGCCGAGCTGCGGTGGCTCAGGCCGCCCGGTCGCGGAAGTAGGCGGAGCCGTCGATGCCGCGGTCGAAGCCGGACCACGCCTCGCCGTCGGCGAGCGTGCGCTCGATCCGGTCGAAGCTCCCGAGCTTGCCGCCGAGGTTGTCCATCATGTGGACGAGGGTCGCCTCGCGGGTCGCCGGCGTCACCGGCGAGCCATGCTCGAGCGTCCCGTGGTGGGCGAGGATGATGTGCAGCACCGCCCGCCCGAGGTCGGGATCGAAGCCGTCGATCGCCTCGATCTCGTGCCGGACCCGGTAGTAA
>DASSEM010000115.1:0-9539 GCA_035695265.1 Solirubrobacterales bacterium | reverse complement strand
ACTCGGCCGACGGCCGCGGCTATGCGGTCGCAATCGCCCTGCTGCTCGGCTCGACGCTGGCGATGCTCGCAGCAACGCGCAGCGGCAGGACGCGCTGGTGGGTCGCCTACGGCGCCCTGTCGCTGCTGGCGATGTACACGCACTACACGGCCGCCTTCGTCCTGCTCGCCCAGCTCGGCTGGCTGCTCTGGGCCCATCCCGCGGCGCGGCGGCCGGCGCTGATCGCCAACGTCGCCGCGGCGGTCCTGTTCCTGCCCTGGCTGCCGGGACTGCTCGACGACGCGGCATCGCCCACGATCGAGGTGCTCTCACACCTGCAGGGGGACGGCTTCGCGGCGAAGCGGGTGGCGGTGGAGGCATGGGCGGTCGGCTATCCGTTCCAGGCCCCGCGCGACGTGCCCGGGGTCTTCGCCGGGGTGCTCGGCCTCGTCGGGTTCGTCGCCGCCGCGATCGCTTCGCTCGTCCGGCGGCTGCAGCGACGGGCCGCCGCGGCGGCGGTCGGCGAGCGGCTGCCGCTGCTGCCGAAGGGGGCGGTGCTGGTCCTGGCGCTGGCTTTGGCGACGGCGGTCTTCGAGGCGGCCATCCTCTTCCTCACCGGCAACGACCTGTTCGGCGCGCGCAACCTGACCACCTCGTCGGCCGGCCTCGCCCTCCTGATCGGGGCGGTGCTCGCCGGCGCCGGGCGGATCTGGGGGACGGTCTGCACGCTCGCCGTCCTCGCCTGCTTCTCGATCGGGACGGCGCGGGCGCTGAGCACCGACTCGAAGCTGCTCGACTTCAAGGGGGCCGCCGCCTACATCGAGGCCGAGGCGGCGCCCGACGCCGTGGTCGTCGACTTCGTCTCCTCGCTGCTCACGCCCGTCCCCCTGACCTCGCTCGACGCCTACCTGGAGCAGACCCGGCGCGAGTACCGGATCCTGCAGCCGGAGGGCCCACCGCCCTATCTCCCCTTCACCCCGACGCTGCCACCGAAGGAGCAGCTCCGGGAGGCAGTGCGCAAGGCGCGGGGCAGCGAGCTGGTCGTGGTAGTGAACGACGACAACCTCGTCCGCGACGGCGACGCCGTGCGGGCGATCAAGGCGTTCCCGCTGGTCCGCGAATCCGCGCCGCCGCAGATCTTCCGGATGCCGCCCGGGTCGCGGGTCGTCGACGAGCGCCGGTTCGAGGCGCTCGGGCCGGTCAACGTGGTCACCATCGAGGTCGGCGGCAAGGGGTCCGGCTGATCCGTTGCCGGGCGGCCGTGTGGCCCCCGTTTGCAGGCGTTGCAGGTATCTTTCGGCGCGCGGGAAGGCGCCGTCCGGCGCCCTGCGAAGCCACGTTCATGGACATGCGAGCTCCCTCAAAGATGCGATTCCCGGCGACCCCGCGGAGCGGGTCCCGATCGCGATGATCGGCTTCGGCTGCGCCGTAACCGAGGACGAGGACTACGAGCGCTATGCGCTCCCGGGCATCGAGCTCGCCGCCGAGCCGGACAGCGAGCGGTTCGTCTACGGGGCGATCGGCTCGGTGTTCCGGAGCTACAACATGCTGCTGGACAAGGCGCGGGACTACGCGCGCGAGCACGGCGACCTCGAGGCGCTGGTGGTGATCCACCAGGACGCCGAGATCATCGACCCCGACTTCCTGCCGAAGGTGCGCGAGGCCATGCGCGATCCCGACGTCGCGCTGGTCGGCTGCGCCGGCGCCATCGACGTCCGCAGCATCGCCTGGTGGGAGGGGTCGGTCACCTGGGCGTCGTTCACGCATCGCTTCGGCGAGTACGGCGGCGGTGACCTGCCGGCGCTGAGCTGGATCCCCGAAAAGATCCCGGTCTACGCTGAGACCGGCGAGGTCGACTCGATCGACGGCTTCGTGATCGCGTTCTCCCCCTGGGCGATCGAGAACCTGCGCTTCGACGAGACGATCGGCGGCGTCCTCCACGGCTACGACTTCGACATCTGCATGCAGGCGCGGGCGGCCGGCAAGAAGGTCGTGACCGCCGATCTGCGGGTCATCCATCATCACTCGCTGGTCCTGATCACCGGGGTCGACAGCTGGATGGAGGCGCACATCAAGCTCTCCGAGAAGTGGCACGACCATTTGCCGGTCACGAGCCTGGACTGGCGCCGTCGCGCCCGCCTCGCCGAGGCCGAGCTCGCGGCGATCCGGCTCGGCGCCGGCGCCGGCGAGATGATCTGGGAGCACCGCCTGGCCGCGATCGAGCGCGACCTCGAGCAGATCCAGGACAGCGTGAGCTGGCGGATCACCAAGCCGCTGCGCTGGTTCGCGCGGCTGCTCCGGGGTGGCCGTCAGAAGCAGGAGGAGCCGAAGGAGATTCGGACCTTCCCCGGCAAGCCCGCCCCGGTTCCCGGCGGAGCTCCCAAGGAGCAGCTCTCCGATCGCTAGATTGGCCGCCGTGTCCGAGCCGCGCGAAGAGGAGCAGAGGCGGGAGTTCATGCGCTCGCTGCAGGCTCGTCATCCGGGCTTTCGCGAGGCGGTCCTGGCCGACGCCGAGATCACCGCGCTGCACCGCGGCGAGCGCCACGAGTTCAACACCCGGCTCGACGCAGCGCTCCAGACGCTGCGGCTGTGCTGGGTGAGCGACGCCTTCGCGGCGCAGGTCCTCTACCGGTTGAAGGCGCGCCTGCAGGCGCTCGGGGTGCCGCTCCTGCCACGGATCGCCCACCGGCTGGCGATGACGCTGGCTCAGGTCTCGATCGGGGACCCGGTGATCGTCCAGCCCGGCATCTACATCATCCACGGCCAGATCGTCATCGACGGCCTCGTCGAGGTCGGGCCCGGCGCGGTGATCGGCCCCTGGGTCACGATCGGCCTGCGAGCCGGCAACGTCCAGGGGGCGACGCTCGACCGCGACGTCCAGATCGGCACCGGCGCGAAGCTCGTCGGACCGGTCCGGCTCGGCGCCGGCGCCCGGGTGGGCGCCAACGCGGTCGTCGTCGCCGATGTCGAGGCCGGGGAGACCGTGGTCGGCGTCCCCGCGAGGGCGGTCGGTTGAGCGGCGAGACGATCAGCCTCGACCGCACGGGCTCCGATGACGGAGGCGTCGCCGAGCGGCGCGCCGAGCGGATCGCCGCGGCGCCGGTGGTGCTCGAGGCCCGCGACGTCCACAAGACGTTCCACATTCCCGACCAGAAGATCCAGAGCTTCAAGGAACGCGCCGTCCATCCCTTCCGGCGCCAGCACTTCCGTGAGCTTCGGGCACTGAACGGGATCTCGCTCGAGATCCGCAAGGGCGAGTTCTTCGGAATCGTCGGGCGCAACGGCTCCGGCAAGAGCACGCTGCTGAAGATCCTCGCCAGCATCTACGCCGCCGACTCGGGGCGGATCCGGATGGCGGGCACGATGGCGCCGTTCATCGAGCTCGGGGTCGGCTTCAACCCCGACGTCACGGCGAGGGAGAACGTGATCCTGAACGGCGTGATGATGGGGTTGACCCCCGATCAGGCTCGCGAGCGCCTCGACGCGGTCTTCGCGTTCGCCGAGCTCGAGAACTTCAAGGAGCTGCAGCTCAAGAACTACTCGTCGGGGATGGTCGTCCGTCTCGCCTTTGCGGTCATGGTCCAGGCCGACACCGACATCCTCCTGATCGACGAGGTGCTGGCGGTCGGCGACGCCTCCTTCCAGCAGAAGTGTGCCGACGTCTTCCACGGGATGCGCGACAGCGGCAAGACGGTCGTCCTCGTCACCCACGACATGGCCGCGGTCGAGACCTACTGCGACCGGGCGATGATGATCCACGACGGCGACGTGATCGCCGAGGGCGATCCGGACGAGGTCGCGCGGAGCTATTACCGGATCAACTTCGAGGAGGCCGCGGCCAACCCGGAGGCGGTGGCGATGTCGGAGGACGCGCTGAACGCCGCCGACGCGTCGATCGACGCTCACACCGAACTCGTCGAGGCGGAGCTGCTGGACGAGGCGGGAGATCCGATCAGCAACGTCGAGCAGGGCAGTCCGCTCCGCTTCCGCGCCCTGCTCGAGGCCCGCGAGGAGCTCCGCAACCCGGTCTTCTCGTTCCTCTGCTCGAGCCGCAACGGGACCCACGTCTTCGGCTTCCGGCGCACCCTGACCCACGACGAGGACGAGTTCACGGTCGTCGCCCCCGGCCAGCGCGTCGAGCTGAACGGAACCGTTGCCAACCCGCTCGCACCCGGCAAGTACGTGCTGAGCTGCTGGATCTCCCGCGACGCCGAGCGCGGCGAGGTCGCGTTCCAGGCGGTCGGCCTGGCTGCCTTCATGGTGTATGGCGGCGGGCAGCCGCTCGGCCTCGTCGAGGTCGAGGCCGAGGTCGAGGCACACACCATCGAGGGGGACCGCGCGTGAGCCCGGAGGCGGCAGCGGCGACGCCCGAGCTCGAGGTCGTGCACGGCCCGCGGGCGATCGGCGGCGGCCGTCGCCGCTTCGTCGACCTGCTGCTGCTCACCGCGACGTCGAACTTCAGGAAGGCCTTTTTCGGCACCGCGCTCGGCTACGCCTGGTCGCTGATCCGGCCGCTCCTGCTCTTCGGCGTCCTGCTCGTCGTCTTCACGCGGATCCTCCGGGTCGGCTCTGGGATCGAGAACTATCCGATGTTCCTGCTCTTCAACATCGTCTTCTTCAGCTTCTTCCAGGAGACGACGAACGTGGCGACCACGGCGGTCGTCGCCCAGGAGGGGGTCGTCCGCAAGACCCAGTTCCCGCGCCTCGTGATCCCGCTCTCGATCGTCCTCACCGGGCTCTTCAACCTCGGCATGAACCTGATCGCCGTGCTCGCGTTCATGCTCGCCTTCGGAATCGAGCCGATGTGGAGCTGGCTGCTCTTCCCGCTCGTCCTGCTGCCGGTGATGGTGATCCTCACGACCTCGGTATCGATCGCCCTCTCGGCCCTCTACGTGCGCCGCCGCGACGTCGGGATCATCTGGTCGGTGATGTCGATGGCGCTCTTCTACGGGAGCGCGGTGCTGATCCCGCTCACCTACGCGACCGGCATCGTCCGCGACCTGATGCTGATCAACCCGCTCGTGCCGCTGTTCGTGCAGGCCCACAAGTGGATGATCGATCCCGACGCGCCGGGCCTGCTCACGGTCGCCGATGGCTGGTGGCACCTGTTGCCGGCGGCGCTGATCTTCGTCGGCGTCGCGATCTGGTCGCTGTGGTTCTTCAACCGCGAGGCGCCGCGGATCGCCGAGGAGCTGTGACCGCGGCTCAGCGCTCGTAGCCGAAGCGCTCGAGGCGCTCGCCCGCGATCCCGGTGACGATCCCGATCTCGCGCTCGCTCAGGTTCTCGCGCCAGCGGCCCGGGCTCGCCGAGCGGATTCGCCGGAGCTCCCCCGTCTCGCCGGCGCGGGCGAACGAGCGCCGCTCGACCGTCCCGGCCACCGCCGCCGGGTCGCGCTCGACCCCGATCCAGGCGATGAGCGCACCGAGCTCGGCGGCGGTGTCGGCGAGCAGGTCCTCGTAGCGGACGGTCCGGCCCAGCGCGGGGTCGTGGCGGGCGAGGGCGGCGGCGCCGACGTCGACCGACATCGCCCAGAGCTTCGCCCCCCACCCGGCGCCGGCGGCGCGCTCGTCCGGCGTCGAGTAGGACTGGCCGTACTGGGTCGCCATGAAGCCGCCGGGCTGGAAGGCGTGGAGCAGTGAGTCGACGACGTCGCGGGGGTCGCGGAGCAGGAGCACGGCCCGCGAGCGCGGCAGCAGCTGCATCACCTGATCGGCGCCGTGGCCGCTCGGCGTCTCTTTGATCGCGATCGCGGGGTGACGCGCGATCGCGGGGACGGCGGCGCGGGCGCGCTCGACGACGGCGGCGAGCCGGGCGAGCAGGAGGCGCCGCATCTCCGGTCGCCAGGTCTCGGCGTAGGCGTCGGAGAGGAAGTAGGTGGGCCGGCCGCTGCTGTAGCCGTTGATGCTGCCGGGCCACCACTCGCCGAACACCTCGACCGGCTCGCCGTCCCAGGGGACGAGGTGACTGGCGAAGAGGAGCTCGTCGACGGGGACGACGGCGGGCTCGGCCTCCGGGGCCAGCGCGGGCGGAACGAACCCGAGCGGCGCGTTGAGGTCGACGTCAAGCGGATCGGCGAGGAGCTGCAGAAGCCACGAGCTCCCCGAGCGAGGCGCGCCCCAGATCCAGGTCAGCCGCGGCTCGAGGTCGGCGAGCCGGTCGCGTCCGAGCAGCTTCGCCAGGCGTCCCGCCACACCCGCACTCAGCGCTTGCGGAGCGTGATCGCGACCTGGTAGAGGTCCTCGGTCACGATCTTGACGTCGGCCAGCTCGAAGAGCTCGCCCCAGCGCTCGCGCACGTAGGGGAGGCTGATCACCGCCTCGCCGTAGGTCATCTCGCCCTCCTCGTACTGGGGGTGCTCGGGGTCGGCGTCGTGGGGGACGAACACGTAGCGGGGCTCGGCGAGCGCGGACAGGGGGTCGGGCCGGAGGGCGTCGCGGGCAGCGTGCATCTTGGCGTCGAGGTCGAGGTAGGCGGGCGGGCGGATCGTCAGGACCAGCAGCCCACCCGGGTTGAGCGCCCGGTGAAGCGCTCGCAGGCAGCTCGCCGCCGCCTGCTCGGAGATGTGGGTGAAGACCGAGAACGAGAAGGCGAGGTCGAAGCCCTCCACCGGCAGCTCCTCGGGAACGAACTCGGAGCGGTGGAGGACGGCGGGCAGGCGGCTGCGCCGGCAGACCTCGAGGATCTTCTCGACCGGGTCGCATCCGTGCAGGGCCCCGGGCTCGACGTCACGGGCGAAGAACCGGGTGAGCCGACCCCAGCCGCAGCCGAAGTCGAGGACCCGAGCGGCCCCGAGCGGGCCGCTGCCGTGGCGGTCCTGCATCGCCTTGCAGTGCCGGTAGAAGGCCTTGCTCTGGTTGAGCAGGGCGATCCCGTGGGCGCCGTTCCAGCGGAGCTGGAGCGCCGGCTCGGGGACCAGGGGCAGCGTCTCGAGGATGCTCAGGTAGGTCGAGTAGCGGCGGCCGAGCAGGAGCGCCCAGACGTCGTCGTCGAGGTCGCGGAACAGGGCGAAGTTGTCGAGCCGCGGGCCGACCGCGGCGAGCTCGCGGTCGATCGCCTCGAGCTCGGGCCCGCGCAGGCTCGTGAGCCAGCCGTCGACGTCGGCCTCGTTGGCGGCGAAGCTCGGGTCGGGCGGCTCGGTGGCCGGGTGGGCGAGGAGCGACCGAAGCGCGCCGGCGAGCCGGCGGGACCGCGGCGGCGGCGAGGGGGCGGGGGGCCGCGCGAGCTCGTGAAGGTCGCCGTAGACGCGGCGCTCGATCTCGGCCCAGGCCGGGTTGAGCGCGTACATCCGCCGCACCTGCTCGGGGCTGAACATCGAGGCGAGATCGTGGTCGTAGTCGTTGGCCCGGTGGGGCACGGCGGCGATCGCCGCGCGGGCGGAGTCCGTAGGGGCGCCGAGGTCGGCGAGGAGTGCCGCCACATCCTCGCTGAGGCGCTCCTGGCGCAGCCAGCGGCCGACCGGGAAGCGCGAGCCGTCGGTCATGAACCGCAGCGTGTCGTCGGGCTCGGTGCTCGCGGCCATCTCCTCGACCGACGGCAGCGGCTGGGGCTCGTAGTCGGGCCAGGCGCCCGAGGTCGCCTTGTGGTGGGCCATGCTGAGGATCCAAGCCGGCAGCCGGCGGATGTTCATCACCCGCAGCTTCCCGGCGACCTCGGCCTCGTGGCGGGCGAAGGGATCGTGCTTGTCGTTCGAATCCGGCGCGGACGCGTAGCGGACCGGGCCGGGAGCGGCGGCGAGCATCTCCTGCGTCGCGTCGCCCCCCGCCTTCGGCAGGTGCGCCCAGGCGAACTGCTCGGTGATCAGCATCGGCGGCCCGGCTCGCTCAGAAGAACGCCCCGCCGCGGTACTCGCCGAAGACCTCGCGCATCGTCCCGCAGACCTCGCCGATCGAGGCCCCGGCGCGGAGCGCCTCCTTCATCGGCGGCAGCAGGTTCCCGTCACCGGCGGCGACCGCGGCGAGCTCGCCGAGGCGGGCGTCCACCGTGGCCTGGTCGCGGGACTCCTTGTGCGCCGCCAAGCGCACTACCTGGCGCCGCTCGGCTTCCGGATCCACCTTGAGGATGTCGACGTCGTCGATCGTGTCGGTCACGAACCGGTTGACGCCGACGATGATGTCCTGGCCGCCCTCGTAGCGGGCGTGGTAGCTCGCCGCCGACTCCTCGATCTCGCGCTGCATGTACTCGAGCGAGGCGACCGAGCCGCCCATCTCCTCGACCCGCGCCATCAGCTCCTTCGCCCGCTCCTCGATCTCATCGGTCAGCGACTCGATGAAGTAGGAGCCGGCGAACGGGTCGACGGTGTCGGTGGCGCCGGACTCGTAGGCGATCACCTGCTGGGTGCGGAGCGCGATCCGGGCCGAGCGCTCGGTCGGCAGCGCCAGCGCCTCGTCGAAGCCGTTGGTGTGCAGCGACTGGGTGCCGCCGGCGACCGCGGCGAAGCCCTGCAGGGCGACGCGGATGATGTTGACCTCGGGCTGCTGCGCCTGCAGGGTGACGCCACCGGTCTGGGTGTGGAAGCGGATCATCTGCGAGCGCGGGCTGTCGGAGCCGAACCGGTCGCGGACGATCTCGGCCCACATCCGCCGCACCGCGCGGAACTTCGCCACCTCCTGGAAGACGTTGTTGTGGCAGTTGAAGAAGAAGGCGAGCCGCGGCGCGAAGGCGTCGATCTCGAGGCCGCGGTCGAGGGCCGCCTCGACGTAGGCGATCGCGTTGGCGAGCGTGAAGGCGACCTCCTGCACGGCCGAGCAGCCCTTCTCGCGGATGTGGTAGCCGCTGATCGAGATCGTGTTCCACTTCGGGACGTTGGCGGAGCAGTACTCGAAGATGTCGGTGGTCAGCCGCATCGTTGGCTCGGGCGGGTAGATGTAGTTCCCGCGCGCCATGTACTCCTTGAGGACGTCGTTCTGGACGGTCCCGCGCAGCTCCTCGGAGGCGACGCCCTGCTCCTCGCCGACCAGCTCGTAGAGCAGCAGCAGCACCGCCGCGGGCGCGTTGATCGTCATCGAGGTCGAGACCTGGTCGAGCGGAATCGACTCGAAGCAGATCCGCATGTCCTCGATCGTGTCGATCGGGACGCCGGTGCGGCCGACCTCGCCGTCGCACAGCGGGTCGTCGGAGTCGCGACCCAGTTGAGTTGGTAGATCGAAGGCCATCGACAGGCCGGTCGAGCCGTGCTCGATCAGGTAGCGGTAGCGCTCGTTGGTGTCCTCGGGGCTCGAGAACCCGGCGTACTGGCGCATCGTCCAGAGCCGGTCCCGGTACATGCCCTCGTGGATCCCGCGCGTGAACGGGAACGACCCCGGCTCGCCGAGCCGCGCCTCCAGCCCGGGGCCCACGTCGCCCGCGTCGTAGCGCCGCTCGACGTCGATCCCGGAGTCGGTGAACCTATGCTCTCCATCGGGCCCGATGACGGGCGCGATGAAGCGGTGCTCGGAGGGCTCGGGGGCGTCGCTCACGGGTTCGGAAGGATAGTTGCGGCCGTCCTGCCGCGATGCCGTCAAGCTCGCCTGCCGGCCATCATGGCGCACGCAGGAAGATGAGAGTCGTCTGTGCGATCAGT
>DASSEM010000114.1:0-2430 GCA_035695265.1 Solirubrobacterales bacterium | reverse complement strand
GGCGCCATCGCCGCCCGGATCGAGAGGACCGCCGAGGAGCGGATCGCGGCCGCGCTGGCAATCGCCGAGCAGCAGGTCGCCGATCGTGCCGAGGCGGCGCTCGAAGGGGTCATGGCCTCGACCCGGCCGGAGCTCGAGCGTGGGGTCGCCGACGTCGGGCGGGCCGCCGTTGCGGAGGCGGCGGAGCGCTCGAACCAGGAGCTGCAGCGCGCGCTGAGCGCCTGCGCGGGCGAGCAGGTCGAGGCGATCAGGGCGGAGGCGTCGCGGCGCAGCTACAGGTCGCACGCGCGGAGCGCGGAGCAGGCCGCGAAGGCGGAGCTCGAGCGCTCCCTCGACGCGCTGAGGCGCCAGCACGCCGAGCTCGCGGCCGAGCTCCAGGCCGGCGGCGAGCGATCGGCGCGAGCCCTCGACGATCACGTCACCCGGAGCGGGGTGGAGGCGGCGGCCGATCTCGATCGAAGGGCCACCGAAGCGGCGACTGCCGCGATCGATCGCCGGGCGGCGGCGCTCACCGACGACGTCGCCTCCTCCCTGCGGGAGGAGGCGGCCCGACTCGCGGGCGAGCTCCGGGACCTGGCGGCGACGGGGGAGCGGCGGCTCGCCGCGGCCGAGCACGCGCAGGAGCGCGAGGAGCGGGTCCGGGAGCGGACCCGGGCCGCCGAACGGGCCGCCGCGCAGCGCGTCCGTGAGGCGGAGCGGCGGCTCGCCGACCTGCTCGGGAGGATCGACCGCCGGGCTTCGACTCCGCCCTGATCGAAGGCTTCCGCAAAACGCGGCGAACCTCCCTGAGGGCCCCTGTCGAGGGCCGGTTGGCGTCCACCTCCCTTGCCATGATGGCCCGGTGAGTACGACCGCCGCGCGGCAGGCAGCGCATCTCCATGTCCACAGCGAGTATTCGCTCCTCGACGGCGCCAACAAGATCGACGCGATGGCGGCGCGGGCGGCCGAGCTCGGCATGCCGGCGCTGGGCCTGACCGACCACGGCGTCATGAACGGGTCGGTGGAGCTCTTCAAGGCGTGCCGCGAGCACGGGATCAAGCCGATCATGGGTCTCGAGGCGTACCTCGTCGACGACGTCGAGGCAATCAAGCAGAAGACGAAATGGGAGCGCAACCACCTGACGCTCCTTGCGGCCGACGAGACGGGCTTCAGGAACCTGGTCAAGCTCAGCTCCGCCGGATTCCTGGAGGGGTTCGCGCGAGGCAAGGCGAACGTCGACCCGCGGTTGCTCGAGCGCTACTCGGAGGGCGTGATCGCGCTCACCGGCTGCCTTGCCTCGCGCTTCTGCCGGCGCCTCGTCGAGGACCGGCCCGGCGACGCCCGCTCCCACGTCGACGACCTGATCCAGATCTTCGGCGACGGCAACGTCTACTTCGAGCTGCAGGTGAACGGGATCGCCGAGCAGGACAAGGCCAACGAGGGGATCGCTCGGATCGCGCGGGAGCTCGGCAAGCCGCTAGTCGGCACCGCCGACGTCCATTACCTGCGACGCGAGGACTACCGCAACCACGCGGCGCTCCTCTGCGTGCAGACGAAGTCAACCCTCGAGGCGCCGAAGCTCAGCTTCGACACCAACGAGTTCTTCCTGAAGACCCCGGACGAGCTCCACGAGTCGTTCGCGCCGTGGCCGGAGGCGGTCCCGAACACGATCGAGATCGCCGAGCGCTGCGACGTCGAAATCAAGCTCGGCGAGCTTCTGCTGCCGCGGTTCCCGACCCCGGACGGCTCCGAGCCGGAGGCGATGCTGCGCCGGATCGCGGCGGAAGGGCTGCGCCGCCGCTACGGCGAGCCGGCGCCGGCCGACGCGGTCGAGCGGCTCGAGTTCGAGCTCGGGGTCATCCGGGACATGGGGTTCGAGTCCTACTTCCTGATCGTGTGGGACTTCGTCCGCTTCGCCAAGGAGAACGGGGTGGCGGTGGGGCCCGGACGCGGGTCGGCCGCCGGGTCCATCGTCGCCTACGCCCTCAACATCACCGATCTCGACCCGCTGGCAAACGACCTGCTGTTCGAGCGGTTCCTCAACCCGGCCCGGAAGTCGATGCCGGACATCGACATCGACTTCTCCGTCCGGGGCCGCGAGCGCGTGATCCGCTACGTGCAGGAGAAGTACGGGCGCGAGTCGGTGGCGCAGATCATCACGTTCGGCAAGATGGCCCCGCGCGCGGCGACGCGCGACGCCGCCCGTGTCCTCGGCTACGACTACGCGACCGGCGACCGGGTCGCGAAGCAGATCCCCGAGCCGATCATGGGCCGCAGCCCCTCCTTCGAGGAATGCCTGAAGGAGGGGCAGGAGCTCCGCCGCACCTACGACACCGACACCGAGGCGCGGCGCATTGTCGACGTGGCCCGGGGGCTCGAGGGGATCGTCCGCAACAACTCGATCCACGCCGCCGCGGTCGTCATCGCCGACCGGCCGCTGCAGGAGGTGGT
>DASSEM010000113.1:0-9095 GCA_035695265.1 Solirubrobacterales bacterium | reverse complement strand
GATGTTGAGCAGCCCGGTGATCAGCATCAGGCTGAGGAACCGGGGCACGACGAGGTTCTTGATCGGATCGACCCCGAGGACCATCAGCGCGTCGAGCTCCTCGCGGATCTTGCGGGCGCCGAGGTCGGCGGTGATCGCGGTGCCGGCGACGCCAGCGACGACGACCGCGGTCACGAACGGCGCGAACTCGCGAACCGAAGCGAGGATGAAGAAGCCGCCGAGCCGGTCGAGGGCCCCGAACAGGGTCAGGAAGTTCGCCGCCTGCAGGCCCGGGGCGCCGAACCCGAACGCGACCGTGCTGATCAGCAGCGGGAACCAGCAGAGCTGGAGCGCGAACAGGAACTGGCTCACGAACTCGCCGCCGTAGGGGTAGGGCGGCTTGACCGTCGCGACCAGCGTCTTGCCGGTCAGGATCATCATGTTGCCGACCTGCTCGAACAGGCTCTTGGCGGGTAGGAACGCCCTATCGGCTGCGGATCTGACCATCTCTCCAACGGAGACGGTCCCCGTGGCTCGCCTCCGCGACCAAACTTAGTCCATCGCGAGGCGCAGCGCCACCGGCAGCCGATGCGCGGTCCGCAGCCTGCCGGGCACACGGAGACCCCGTGGTATGTTGCCCGCGCTTTGGGGAGGAGACCCGAAAGGCACGGCGGCAGGCTCCGATCCGGGACGCATCAGGGGCGCGGGCGGCGCCGGATCGCGACGGCCTTCGCGCTCGCTGTGCTGAGCGGCGGCGCCCTCGTCGCCTGCGGCGACGACGACTCGACCAGCCGCCAGGACGCCGACGAGCCGTCGGGCGAGTACCCGGTCGAGGTCACCACTGCGCGCTTCCCGACCGAGCAGCGCCTGGCGCTCACCTCCGACCTCGTCCTCGGAGTCAAGAACATCGGCGATGAGCCGCTGCCCGAGCTCGCCTTCACGATCGAGACCGACGATGGCGACGCCGACGGCTCCTTCCAGATGCAGATCGACAACCCGGCCGCGTCGAATCCGAGCCGGCCGGTCTGGATCCTCGAGCACAAGTACCCGCGCGGGGTCGACGATCCGGTGCCGAAGGGCATCTCCGGCGGCCTGCGGGCGCAGACGAACACGTTCGCCTTCGGCCCGCTCGACCCGGGCGAGGAGAAGACTGTCGTCTGGCGGCTCACCGCCGTCGAGCCCGGCACCTACACGCTCCACTACCGCGTCGCGGCCGGACTCGGCGGCGAGGCCAGGGCGGTCACCGCCGACGGCGGCGAGGCGAAGGGCGAGTTCGTCGTCACGATCGACGACAAGGCACCGAAGGCGACGGTGAACGACAAGGGGCAGGTCGTAACGCAGGGTGAGTAGCGAGGAGCGAGGAGCACGCTCGCTGCGCTCGCTGGAGCGAGGAGTCGTCCGCGCGCTCGTCCTTCTGCTCCTTGCTGCTTGCTGCTTGCTTCTCGCCGGCTGCGGCGGCGACGATCTCGAGACCGGAACCGTGACGACGCCGACCGACGGCGACGGGGCGACCACGACCGCGGTCGGCGACGGCGTCGGCGGCGTCGAGCTGGTCGAGATCGGCAGCTTCGACGCGCCGCTGTACGTGACCCAGCCGGAGGGCGACGGCGAGGACGTCTACGTGGTCGAGCAGGGCGGCACCGTGCAGCGCGTCGCCCCGGACGGGACCACGAGCACGTTCCTCGACATCTCCGACGAGACCGAGGCGGAGGGCGAGCAGGGGCTGCTCTCGATGGCCTTCGCTCCGGACTACGCGAAGTCCGGCCTCTTCTACGTCGACTACACCAACCTCGACGGGGATACCCGTGTGGTCGAGTACCGCGCCCGCAACGGCAAGGTCGACGAGTCGAGCGCCCGGCAGGTGCTCGCCGTCGACCAGCCCTACCCGAACCACAACGGCGGGCTCGTCCTCTTCGGGCCCGACGGCAAGCTCTACATCGGTCTCGGCGATGGCGGTGCCAAGGGCGACCCCGAGCGCCGGGGCCTCGACCTCTCGACCCTGCTCGGCAAGATCCTGAGAATCGATCCACGCCCCGACGGCGATCGGCCGTACACGATCCCCAGCGACAACCCGTTCGTCGACGAGCCCGGCGCCCGGCCCGAGATCTACTCCTACGGCCTCCGCAACCCGTGGCGCTTCGCGTTCGACCGTGAGACCGAGGATTTCTCGATCGGCGACGTCGGACAGGACGTGCAGGAGGAGATCGACCTGGTCGCGCGCGGGAAGGGATCGGGGGCGAACTTCGGCTGGTCCGCCTGGGAGGGCACCGAGCGCTTCAACGAGGACCAGGACCCGGACGGCGCCATCCCGCCGGTCCTGACCGCGTTCCACGCCGACGGCAACTGCTCGATCACCGGCGGTCTGACCGTCCGCGACCCCGACCTGACCACGCTCTACGGCCGCTACCTCTACGGCGACCTCTGCGTCGGCGTGCTGCGCAGCTTCACGGCGCGACCGGAGCGCCCGGCCAAGGACGATGTCGCGGTCGGACCCGAGGCCGAGGTGCCGCGCCTTTCGAGCTTCGGCGAGGGCACCGACGGCACGGTCTACGTCGTCTCGCTCGCCGGTCCGGTGTACCGGCTCGACCCGGCGCGGTGAGCCGGCAAGCCGGCGCCGGCCGGTTGACGCTCCGCTAGCCTAGGCGCGATGAGCAGGCGCCCGATTCCCCTTGCCCGGGGGACCGCGATGCTCGGCGCCCTCGTCGCCGCGCTCGCCTTCGCCGCGGCAGCACCCGCCGCCGAGCCTCCGACCGGGGACGGCGTCGGCGGGGTCGGTCTGACCAAGCTCGGCAGCTTCGCGCAGCCCACCTACGCGACGGTCGCCCCCGGCCGCGCCAACCGCAAGCGGCTGTTCGTGGTCGAGCGCAGCGGTGTCGTCCGGGTGATGCGCGGCCGGCGCGTCCTCAGGCGGCCCTTCCTCGACATTCGCGACCGGGTCGAGTCGGGCGACACGGAGCAGGGTCTGCTCTCGATCGCCTTCGACCCCGGCTACGTCGACAACCGCCTCTTCTACGCCTACTACACAGCGTCCGACGGGGCGATCACGGTGGCCCGGTTCAAGCGGGCCCGGGGCAGGATGCGCACCAAGCCGGGCACCGGTCGCACCGTGATCTCGGTCCCGCACGACCTCGCGCCCAACCACAACGGCGGCCAGGTCAGCTTCGGCCCCGACGGCCACATGTGGATCGGCACGGGCGACGGCGGCGGCGCCTGCGACCCGCCCGGTAACGGGCAGAGCACCGGGTCGCTGCTCGGCAAGCTCCTGCGGATCGATCCGCGCCGCCGCGGCGGCTACACCATTCCGGGCGGCAACCCGTTCGTCGGCCGCGCCGGTGCCGACGAGATCTACGCCTACGGCTTCCGCAACCCCTTCCGCTTCAGCTTCGACCGCGACCGGATCGCGATCGGCGACGTCGGTCAGGACGACTGGGAGGAGATCAACGTCGAGTCGATGGCGGCGGCCCGTGGCGCCAACTTCGGCTGGGACGGCTGGGAGGGCTTCGCACCTGAACCGTGCGGCACCGATCCGGTCGGCGGCACGACGTTCCCGATCCACGCCTACCCGCACCGGAGCGGCACGCCCGGCGCCTTCACCGGGTGCTCGGTCACCGGCGGCCCGGTGGTCCGCGACCGGCGCCTGCGGAGCCTCTACGGCCGCTACCTCTACTCCGACTTCTGCGCCGGCGGCCTTCGCAGCCTCGTCCCGACCGCCGCGGGTGGCGCGAGCGACGACCGCGACGTCGGCCCGCGGGTCGCGAAGCTGAGCGCGATCACGACCGGCCGCCGCGGCCGGATCTACCTGACCTCCTACCAGGGCAACCTCTACAGGCTCGACCCGCGCGAGCGGCCGGCCACTGCCGAGGCCGCCGCGAAGCGGCGCGGCGGCGGGGTCCGGGCGCGGCGGATCGGCGGGTTCGAGAACCCGGTCTACGTGACCGGGCCGCGCCGCTCCAGGGGCCTGCTGTTCGTGGTCGAGAAGCGCGGCGTGATCAAGGCCGTCCCGCGGCGCGGGCGGCCGCGCACCTTCCTCGATATCCACGGCCGCGTCTCCGACGGCGGCGAGCGCGGGATGCTCTCGGTCGCGTTCCCGCCCGACTACCGCAAGAGCCGCCGCTTCTACGTCTATTACACGGACAACGACGGTGACATCGTGGTCGCCGAGTTCCGGCGCTCGCGGCGCCATCCCCGCAAGGCGATGGCGAAGAGCCGCCGCACCGTGATCAAGGTCGGCCACCCCGGCGCCCCCAACCACAACGGCGGCCAGGTCCAGTTCGGCCCGGACGGCTACCTCTACCTCGGCACCGGCGACGGCGGTGGCGGTGGCGACCCGCCCGAGAACGCCCAGGACCGCACCTCGCTGCTCGGCAAGCTGCTGCGGATCGATCCGCGAAAGCGCGGCAAGCGACGCTACACGGTGCCGCGCTCGAACCCGTTCGTGGGCCGCTCGGGCCGCGACGAGATCTACTCCTATGGCCTCCGCAACCCCTACCGGTTCTCCTTCGACCGCCGCGGCGGGCGGCTCGCGATCGGCGACGTCGGCCAGGATCGCTGGGAGGAGGTGGACCTGCTGAGTCGCAAGGCCGCGCGCGGAGCGAACTTCGGCTGGGACGCCTTCGAGGGCTTCGAGCGCTTCCGGAGCTCGGATGCGAGCCCCAGCCCGCCGGGGCCGGTGAAGCGGCCGATCGCCGCGTTCAGCCACGCCGCCGGCAATTGCGCGATCACGGGTGGCTACGTCTACCGCGGCAAGGCCGCGGCGAAGCTCCGTGGCCGCTACGTCTATGCCGACTTCTGCCGCGGCCAGATCCGCAGCCTCGCCCCCAACCGTCCGAAGCGCGACCGCCCGGTCGGGATCCGCCGGTTCGGCGGCATCTCGAGCTTCGGCGAGGACGCCCGGGGGAACCTCTACTTCGCCGACCTCGGCAGCGACGCCGTCTACCGGATCGCCGGCAAGCGCTGACTACTGCTCAGCCGAGGCGGACGTAGCCGGCGAAGGGCTCGGCGCCCTCGCGCTGGACGTCGTCGAGCGTGAAGACGTGATCGCGATCGCCGTCGAGCCGCGACGGCTTCGCCTTCCCCTCCGGGACGAGGCGGGTGCCGTCGGCGAGCTCCAGAACGGAAGCGGCCGGGACGGTCCCAGCGGCCGAAGCCGCCGAAGAGGAATCGGGAGTGGACTCGTCGTGGGTTGCGGTCGCCTGCGTCATTGCTTTCACCTACATTAGCGGACGCTAACCGGAATCTTGCAATTTCAAGGTCATTTCTGGACGGATATCGGTCACAGATCACTCCGGCGGAATGCTCCGGGCTTCGCGTCCGCTTCCGCCGGCTCGGTGGCCCTCATCAGGCCAGGCCCTTCGCCTCGTACTCGCGCAGGAATCCCTCGAACTCGCGCATGTGGCCCTGCTCGTCGCGAAGGATCGCGAGGAGCATGTCCTCGGTGACGGGATCGACCTCGGCCGCGAGCTCGCGGATCTCGTTGTAGTAGGAGATCGCGCCGGCCTCGCCCTCGATCACGCCGCGGATCACATGCGGGATGTCGGTCTGCTCGCTCGCCGGCTGCAGGTAGTCCTGCTCGGCCTTGAACCCCATCGAGCCGGGGACGACCCCGTAGAGCTCCTTGATCCGGGCCGCGAACTGCTGGGCGTGGCCGAGCTCCTCGGTGACGTCCGCGGCGAGCGATTGCTTGATCTCCTGAGCGCGGACGCCGTCGGGGTTGACCGAGTTGGCGACGTAGCTCATCACCGTCTCGATCTCCATCCAGTAGGCCTTCTCGAGCATCGCGACGAGCTTCTCACGGTCCTCGCGGCTCTCGTCGGACATGATTCCTCGTGAAACTGCCAATTCTCGTCAGCTCCTTCTGATGTCGCTCTTGCGGCCCGTGCCATCGGCGGGGGACGCTAGAAATCGGTTCGGGATGAGTCCTACCCGGCCGCGGACGACGATAACCGAGGACCGGAAGCGCATCGCCGGGGTGGCGACCAGGGCACTGGCGGTCGAGGGGGACGGGCCGCCGCTCCTGCTCCTGCACGGGTACGCCGACAGCGCCGACACCTGGCGGGCGCTGCTCGAGCAGCTCGGCGCCGCCGGGCGCGCCGCCGTCGCGCTCGACCTGCGCGGCTTCGGCACCGCGGGCCCGCTCGCCCCCGAACGACCGCTCCTGCCGCAGTGGGACGCGATGGTCGCTGCCGCCGCCCGGGAGCTCGCCGCCCGCCACGGCGAGGTCTACATCGCCGGCAACTCGCTCGGCGGCGCACTTGCCCTGCGGGCCGCGGCGAGCGACGAGGCGCCGGTCGGCGGGATCGTGCCGATCGCGCCGGCCGGACTGCACATGGCGAGCTGGTTCGCGGCGATCGAGGGCGAGTGGCTCGTCAGGATCCTGCGCCTCTCGCCGGTGCCGGTCCCGGGACGGATCGTCAAGCCGATCGTCGGCCGGGTCTACCGGACCCTCGCCTTCGCCGATCCGGCCGGTGCCGACGCCGGGGTCATCGATGCCTTCTCCACCCACCTGGCGAGCTTCGGACGCAGCATGGACGTCCTCGACATCGGCCGTCGCCTGCTCCCCGAGCTCGCCGACCCGTTCGAGCTCGACCGCATCGACTGCCCGTTGCTACTGATCTGGGGCGAGCGCGACCGGATGGTCTTCACCACCGGCGCCGAGCGGGTGCTGCGCGCCGTCGATTACGCCGACATCGAGGTGATCCCCGATTGCGGCCATTGCCCGCAGGTCGAGGTCCCCGACGTGCTCGCCGACCTGCTGCTCGGCTTCCCGGACAACCTCGAATACAGATAACCGCGCGACTCGACTGCGCCGAACCGCCGGGTCACGCCCCGGCGGTTCTCCCGACGACGTTGGCGGGCTCGTCGACCTCGGCATCGACCGTGCCGTCGCTGCCGAGCTCCTCCTCGGGGGGCAGCTCGCCGCCGCGCTCGGTGCCGGCGATCAGCTCGTCCGGCTTCGGCTCGTCCGGCACGAACCCGGACTTCATCCCGAAGTAGACGGCCTGCGGGTGGTGAGCGACGATCGCCACGGTCGACTGCTCGGGCTCCACGGCCCAGCCGGTCGAGAGGCGCATCCCGATCTCCTCGAGGCCGAGCAGGCGCCAGACCTTCTCGTGCTCGGACTGCTCCGGGCAGGCCGGATAGCCCCACGAGTAGCGGCGGCCCTGCGCCGGGCCGATGCCGAGCTCGGCGCGGGCCCGCGCATGCAGCCACTCGGCGAGACCCTCGGCGGACTGGACGCCGAGACCGTGGACGAAGAGCTGCTCGGCGAACTCGCCGTCGCGCTCGAGCCGCTCGATCAGCTTCGTCACCTCGGAGCCGGCCGTGACTCCCTGCAGCACGACGACGTCGCGCTCGCCGGAATCGATCGGGCGGAAGAAGTCGCTGAGGCAGATCCGGTCGTGCTTGGGCTGGCGCGGGAAGACGAGCCGCTCGAGCTCGCGATCGGGGTCGTCGGGATCGAACACGACCAGCTCGTTGCCGTCGGCATTGGCCGGGAAGAAGCCGATCCGCGCCCGCGGGCGCAGATAGTCCTGCTCGGCCCACATCCGGTCGAGGCGAGCGCTGAACCCCTCTTCCTGGCCGTCCCCCTCGATGATCTTTCGCCACGCCTCGCCCTTGACCCCGCGGCCGCCCCAGTGGAGCTTGAAGAGGACGTGGCGGTCGAGATACGGGAAGACCTCGTCGAGGTCGACATCCACGTCGCGGACGCCGAACGAGTCGACCGCCGGGATCGGGGTCGTCGTCGAGACGGCCGAGCGGACCGAGTCGTCGGTCGTCGGCGGGCTGTCGTCGACCTCGACCGGCTTCTCGCGCAGGGCCTTCGCCTCGTCACGGACCTTCACGACCAGGGCCTCGCGCGTCTCCGCGTCGATCAGCGCGTCGACCGTGTCGAGGCCGACGAACGCGTCCTTGCAGTAGAAGACGCCGGGCGCGTAGACGTCATCGGAGTCGCGCCCGCCCGGATACAGCGCGCGGCGGCCGAAGTCCCGGTTGATCGCGGCGCCACCGATCAGGACCGGGAACGACAGGCCGCGCTGGTGCAGCTCCTGGATGCAGGCCGGCATCTGCTTCGAGGTCGAGACGAGCAGCGCCGACAGGCCGATCGCATCGGCCTCGTGCTCGACCGCGGCGTCGATGATCTGATCGATCGGGACCTGCTTGCCGAGATCGACCACGGTGTAGCCGTTGTTGGTCAGGATCGTGTTGACGAGCGACTTGCCGATGTCGTGGACGTCGCCGAAGACGGTCGCGATCACCACCGTGCCCTTGGTGTGGCCCTCGATCCGGTCGAGGTACTGCTCGAGCTGGGCGACGGCGCGCTTCATCACCTCGGCCGACTGCAGCACGAACGGCAGGATCAGCTCGCCGGCGCCGAACTTGTCGCCGACCTCCTTCATCGCCGGCAGCAGCACGGTGTTCAGGGTCGGCACCGCACCGATCTTCTCGACCGAGCGGTCGATCCACTCCTCGACCCCGTCCTTCTTGCGCCGCAGGATCTGGAAGTGCAGGGCCTCCTCGGGCTCCATCCCCTCGGTCGGATCGCCGGCCTCGGCGTCCTCGTCCTCGGCGCCCTTGCTCTCGAAATGGGCGATGAACCGCTCGAGCGCCTCCTCGGAGCGGTCGAAGACGAGATCGTCGGCGATCTCCCGCTCGCCTGCGGGAATCTCGCCGTAGGGCGGGATGTGGTTCGGGTTGACCATCGCGAGGTCGAGCCCGGCCTCGACGCAGTGGTGCAGGAAGGTCGAGTTGAGGACGGCACGGGCGCCCGGCGAGATCCCGAACGAGACGTTGGAGACGCCCAGGGACGTCTTGACGCCCGGCAGCTCGGCCTTGATCCGGCGGATCCCCTCGATCGTCGCGACCGCCGAGGGACGCCACTCCCCATCGCCGGTCGTCAACGTGAACGTGAGGGCATCGAAGATCAGCAGCTCCGGGTCGAGGCCGTGCTCCGTGCAGGCGAGGCGATGGATCTCGCGCGCCACCTCGAGCTTGCGGTCGGCCGTCTTCGCCATCCCCTGCTCGTCGATCGTCAGGGCGATCAGCGCGGCGCCATGGCGGATCGCCAGCGGCACGATCCGGTCGAGCTTCGCGCGTCCGGCCTCGAGGTTGATCGAGTT
>DASSEM010000112.1:0-5382 GCA_035695265.1 Solirubrobacterales bacterium | reverse complement strand
CGAACTCGCCGGTCGAGGCCCCCGAGGGCACCGCCGCCCGCCCCCGTGCTCCACCCTCCACGACGACCTCGACCTCCACTGTCGGATTCCCCCGCGAGTCGAGGATCTGGCGGCCATGGACGTCGGTGATGGCGGGCATGGGCGCGCGAGTGTATTTGACGTTCGGCGGATGCTTCCACGCGACCACCGACCGGGCGAATGCAACGAAGCGGAACCACTGGTACCGCGATGTTGCGTTCACCTCAAACCTCCCCTCCCCAGACCAACCAACGTCCAGGCAACGGTGGTAGCCCGGCGTGAGCCGGGGCCTGCCTATCCGCGCAAGCCGTCCGCCGCGCGGCGCAGGCTCAGCTCGGGGTCGACCCGGGCGATCCGGGCCAGGTCGACGGCGGCGAGCAGGAGCCGACCGATCGCCTTCTCGGCCGCGTCGCGTTCGGCGCCGGTGCGGTGCTCGGGGTCGGCCGAGACCGGGCGGTCGCCGAGCGCCTCGGCCGCCGCTCGGACCCGCGCCAGGGCGTCGGCGGCGTCGGCGGCGGGGCCGTCGCGGCCGGCTGCGGCGGCGCGGCGCTGAAGCTTTCTGGCATAGAGCGGTCCCGGCAGGTTCTCGGGCACGTCGGCGAACGGGCCCTCGGCACCGCGACCCTCCTGCTCGCGCTTGATCCGATCCCAGTTGGAGCGCACGTCGTCGCTGCCGCCGACCTCGACCTCGCCGAAGACGTGCGGGTGGCGGCGGATCAGCTTCTCGCGCGTGCCCGCGGCCACGGCCGCCAGGCTCCCCTGCCCCCGTTCCTCCAGGAGCAGCGCCAGAAAGTGGACCTGAAAGAGGACGTCGCCGAGCTCGTCGAGGAGCTTCGCGTCGTCGCCGGACGCGGCGGCGTCGGCCAGCTCGTAGGCCTCCTCCACGGTATGCGGGACGATCGAGCGCTCGTCCTGGGCCCGGTCCCACGGGCACTCGCGGCGCAGCCGGCGGGTGATCGCGTCGAGCTCTGCGACCGCCTCAGCGCCGGAGGCGGCGCGGGCGTCATCGGAGCTCATCGGGTCAGCTCAGGGCGTCGGGGCCGTGGGCGGTGCGGTCGGGGCCGGGGCGCCGTTGGGGCCGAGCGGGATGGAGCCGGGCGGAAGCTGGCCCGCGCCGCTCGCGTCCTCGACCGGAGGTGGCTGGGGCCCCTGCGGGAGCCCCTGCTGGGGGGCGCCGTCGATCGAGATCGTCGAAGCCCCGGGCTCGATCGGCTTGCGGGAGAGGACCGCCGGAGGCGCCGGCTGGCCCGGCGTCGCGGCGGGCTCGGGCGCCACGTAGTTGTCGCAGAGGTCGACCGTCGCGGCGGGCGCGCAGATCGTCCGCGGCGTCCACTTGTCGGTGAAGTCCGACTGGAACTCGGCGGCGATCTGCTGCTGGCCGGCGGCGACGAGCTGCTGCTCGATCGCGGCCTGCGCCTCAGACAGCGGCTGGGTCGACTCCGGGTTGATCGCGGTGACCTCGAGCACGTACCAGCCGCGGTCGGTCTCGAACGGCCCGACGATCTCACCCTCGGCGGCCGCGAACGCTTCCTCCTCGAGCTGCGGATCGCCCTGGCCCTGGGTCAGGCCCTCGAGCAGCCCGCCCCGGTCCTTCGTGGCCTGGTCCTGCGAGTACTTCTTGGCGACCTTGGCCCAGCTCGCCTCGGAGTCGTCGGCCTCGAGCTCCTGCTTGGCCGCCTCGGCCTTCGCCTGCGAGGAGTTGAGGATCACCCTGACGTCACGACTCGCGGGCTGGGTGAAGCTGTCGATGTTGGCCTCGTAGAAGTCCTCGATCTCGTCGTCGGTGACGGTGGGCTTGCTGATCACCTCCTGCTCGAGCTGGTCGCGAAGCAGGGTCAGCTCGACCTGCTCCTGGATGTCCTCGTCGCTGAACTTCGACTGCTTGACGAACTGCTCGAACTCCTTCTCGCTCGAGAAGCTCTGCTCCTTGATCCGCTCGAGCTCGGCGTCGATGTCCTCCTGGGTGACGGTGATGCCGCGGTCGGCGGCCTCGCCCTTGACCCACTCGGCGAGGATCAGGCTCTGCATCGCCTGCTGGACGAGCGACTCGTACTGGGGGTCGTCCTCCGGCGGGAGCTTCGGCAGACCGGCCTGCGCCGCCGCCTGCTCGAGCGCCGCATCGAGGTCCTCCTGGCTGATCGCACCGTCGTCGACGCCGTCGACGAGCGCTACGTCATCGCCGGGCAGGCCGGGCTTGCCGAGGCCGCTCGTCGCCGCCACGAGGACGAGGACGGCGGTCAGCATGAGGGCGAGGAAGATCGCCAGCCGGCGCTTCGAGGAGCTGGTCACGGGTCGGAAACATACCGATGCCGGATGCCGTCAAGCGCAGCTCGGCGGGCGAGCGGGCGCTCAGGCGGCCTCGGCGACCGGCTCCCGCGACTCCGAGATCGCGTCGGTGAGCCGGCCGAGAAGCTCGATCCGCTCCGCCTCGGGCGAGTCGGCGTCCGGCGCCCGCAGCGTCAGCGAGCTCTCGCGCGAGCTGTAGATCGCGCTGGAGACGCGCTCGCGGAGCCGGGAGACCCGCTCGGAGTCGAGCTCGAGCGGCTCAGCGACGATCCGGCCGCCGCGAAGGACGAGGCTGCGGCCGCCGTCGCGGGCGATCTCGATCCGCGTCCGCTGGATCGTCAGCAGCGCCTCGACCGGCTCCGGCGGGGGGCCGAAGCGGTCGCGGAGCTCGTCGCGGAGCGCCCGCAGCTCGCCGGGAGCGCGGGCGGCGGCGATCCGCCGGTGGACGTCGATCTTCGCCGCCTCATAGGGAACGTAGGTAGAGGGCACAAACGCGGAGACGTCGGTGTCGACCCGCACCTCCTCCTCCCCGCGCTCGCCCTCGCCTGCCGCCCGCAGCTCGGCCACCGCCTGATCGAGCATCTCGATGTAGAGCTCGAAGCCGATCGCCGCGACGTGACCGGACTGCTCGGCGCCGAGCAGGTCGCCCGCGCCACGCAGCTCGAGGTCGCGCATCGCGATCCGGAAGCCGGAGCCGAGCTCGGTGTGGTCGGCGAGGGTCGCAAGCCGCGCCGCCGCCTCGCGCGTCACTCCCTCCTCGGAGGGATAGAGCATGTAAGCGTAGGCGCGCTCGTCGGAGCGCCCGACCCGGCCGCGGATCTGGTAGGCCTGCGCGAGCCCGAGGTGGTCGGCGCGCTCGACGATCAGCGTGTTGGCGGCGGGGACGTCGAGCCCGGACTCGATGATCGTGGTCGCGACGAGCACATCGGCCTCGCCGCGCAGGAACGAGAGCATCGTCGTCTCGAGCTCTCCCTCCTCGAGCCGGCCGTGGGCCTCGATGAAGCGCGCCTCGGGAACCAGCGCCCGCAGCCGCTCGGCGGTGTCGTGGAGCGTCTCGATCCGGTTGTGAAGGAAGAACGACTGCCCGTCGCGGCGCACCTCACGGCGGAGCGCCCCGGCGACCAGCTCCTCGTCGAACGGGCCGACGTAGGTGCGGACCGGACGCCGGCCCTCGGGCGGGGTCTCGATGACCGAGATGTCGCGGAGCCCGGCGAGGCTCATCTGCATGGTCCGCGGGATCGGGGTCGCCGACATCGCCAGCACGTCGACCTTGAGCTTGAGCTGGCGCAGGAGCTCCTTCTGCTTGACCCCGAAGCGCTGCTCCTCGTCGATCACGAGCAGGCCGAGGTCCTTGGCGCGGACATCGCGAGAGAGCAGCCGATGGGTGCCGATCAGGATGTCCACCGACCCGTCGGCGAAGCCGGCCAGCGCCGCCTTCACCTCGGCCGGCTTGCGCAGCCGCGAGACCATCTCGATCTCGTAGGGAAAGTCGCGCAGGCGCTCGGTGAACGTCCCGAGGTGCTGGGTGGCGAGGATCGTCGTCGGCACCAGCACCATCACCTGCTTGCTGTCCGCGAGCGCCTTCTGCGCGGCGCGGATTGCGACCTCGGTCTTGCCGTAGCCGACGTCGCCGCAGATCAACCGGTCCATCGGCTGCTCCGACTCCATGTCGGCCTTGACCGCCTCGATCGCCTCGAGCTGGTCGGCGGTCTCGCGGAACGGGAACGAGCGCTCGAGCCGCAGCTGCCACTCGCCGTCGGGCGAGAACGCGTGCCCGCGCCGGGTCTGCCGCTCGGCGTAGAGGTTGATCAGCTCGCCGGCGAGCTCGCGGGCCGAGCGCCGCGCCCGCGCCTTCATCTGACTCCAGCGCTGGCCGCCGAGCTTCGAGAGCTCCGGGTGCTCGCCACCGACGTAACGGGTGATCTTGGCGAGCTGCTCGGCGGGGACGAGGACCTTGTCGCCTTCGCGGTACTCGAGCTCGAGGTAGTCGCGGGTGACGTCGGCGACCGTGCGTGTGTCGAAGCCGGCGAAGCGGGCGACGCCGTGGTCCTCGTGGACGACGTGATCGCCGGCGGTCAGATCACCAAGGGACGCCAGGCGACCGCCGGTTGGCGCCGGCGCGGCGGCCCGGCGGCGGTGGACGAGCCGGCGGAACGGGATCACCGCGAGGCGCAGTGCCGGCGCGACGAAGCCGTCCGCGAGCGGCGCCTCGGCGAACAGCACCACGGGATCGGTGGGCGGCGGGCCGTCGCCGAGCAGCGGCGGAGTGAGGCGGTCGAGCGCGTAGCGTGCCCGCTCGGCCTCGCCGATCCGCTCGAACGCGACCACGGTCGTATAGCCGGAGCGCACCTGCCGCTCGAGCTCCGGCTCGGCCTCGCTCAGGCTGCGGGCGGGCGAGACCGGGATCGAGGCGCGGAAGCCGGGCTCCGGGGCCGCGGCCGCGGACGCGTCATCGGCCGTCGCGTCGTCACCGGTGCCGGTCAGGCGCATGATCGCACGCTCCCGGAGCGGCTCGCGGACGGCGACGTAGAGCTTGGCCACGTCGTCGTCGTGGATCGCGGCACGGACGTCCGTGAGATGGTCGTCGAGCGCCGAGTCGAGCTCGTCGGGGGCGGCGACGACGACCGCGGCCCGCTCGTCGATCAGGTCGAGGAAGGCGCTGAAGCGGTCGGTCGGCAGGAGCTCGGCGAGCGGGCGGTCGGCATCCTCGGCGGCCGCGTCGGCGAGCGCCGCCTCGGCGAGCAGGCGGTGGTCGGGATCGATCTCGGCCGCGGGATCGAGCTCGATCCGCTCGGCGTCGCCGAGCGAGCGCTGGGTGAAGGTCGAGAAATGGCGGATCGACTCGATCTCGTCGCCGAACAGCTCGACCCGCGCTGCCTGGTCGCCGGTCGCGCCGAAGACGTCGAGGATGCCGCCACGGACGGCGAACTGGCCGCGGTCGGTGACCTGCTCGACACGTTCGTAGCCGCCGCCGGCAAGCAGCTCGGCGACGTCGCCGAGCTCGATCTCCTCGCCGCGACCGAGCGCGATGCCCGCCGGCCGCAACGACGCGTCCGGAACCGCCTCCGCGAGTGCGAC
>DASSEM010000111.1:0-7157 GCA_035695265.1 Solirubrobacterales bacterium | reverse complement strand
CAGGAATGCTCCGCTTCGCGTCCGCTTCCTGCGGACCGTCGGCGGGACTACGGCGGCCTACGTAGCAACGCCAGCTGGCGTGACTGGGCGAGCAGCCGGCCGCTGCGATCCCAGACCTCGCCCGCCTCGTCGACGAGGCCGTCGATCGACGCCTCGGAGCGGAACCGGACGAGCGCCAGGGTGTCGGCGGGATCGGGCCTGGCGCGGAAGTGGACGGTCAGCTCCAGGGTCGGCGCCGGTGCGAAGGCCGTCATCACGCTGAACGGCGCGGGCCACCAGGCGTCGGCGTAGAGCGCCAGGAGCTCGGCGCTCATCTCCTCATCGCCGTGGACCTGAAGCCAGCCGCCAGCCACCGCCTCCTCGCCGCCCGTGAACGGCGGTGAGCCGAACAGGGTTCGATTCTCGAAGCGCTCGAAGATCGGCGGCGCGCCCGGTCCGGTCGGGAGCACCTCGACCCGCTCCGCGGGCGGCACCTCCGGCGGCGGCAGCTCCCAGGCCTGGGCCGGCTCGTAGTCCTCGGTGAGCACGCAGAGCGCCAGCGTCACCGCCCGGCCGTCCTGGAGCAACCGCGCCGAGCAGGTGGTCGCCGACCGCCCGGCGCGCTCGACCGTGACCTCGATCTCCGCTTCGCCGGCGACCGGCGGACGCAGGTAGTGGACCGTCAGCGAGCGCGGCAGCCGCCCCGGATCTCCGGCCTCGGCGCGGATCGCGCGCAGGATCAGCGCGGCGATGAAGCCGCCATTCGGTCCCGGTGGGCCGAACCACTCGGACCCGATCGCGCCCTGCCAGCGGCCGGCACCGGCCGGCACCACGGCGGTATCTGCCGCGAAGCTCCGATGCGAGGTTGCCGGCACGGCGGCAGTCTCGCATGGGCCGGCGGCCGCGATGTGTGCGCCGCGCACCGTCCGCCGCGGCAGCGCCGCCGGGCTCGCATCCGCGTAGGATTCCCGCGTTCCCGATCGGACGTTGCCGCCGGAGGTCGTCGTGTCCCAGCCCCGAATCCTCAAGTCCCTGCTGCTCGTGTGCCTGATCGGCGCCGCCGTCGCCGTCGCGGCGTGCGGCGACTCGGACTCCACCGACTCGACCGACGCGACGGCGGGAGCGACCTCGCTGGCCGACTGCACCCCGGAGACGCTCGAGACGGTCGAGCCCGGAACGCTGACGATCGGCACCGACAAGCCCGCCTTCCCGCCCTATTTCGAGGACAACGACCCGACCAACGGCAAGGGCTTCGAGAGCGCGACCGCCTACGCGATCGCCTCGCAGCTCGGCTTCAGCGAGGACCAGGTCGAGTGGACGGTCGTGCCGTTCAACTCCTCCTACGCCCCCGGGCCGAAGGACTTCGACTTCGACATCAACCAGATCTCGATCACCCCGAAGCGCGCCGAGCAGGTCGACTTCTCCTCGCCGTACTACACGGCCGACCAGGCGGTCGTGACCTTGAAGGACTCCGACTTCGCGGACGCGACCTCGCTCGAGGACCTCAAGGACGCGACCTTCGGCGTGCAGATCGGGACGACCAGCCTCGACGCCGTGACCGAGGTGATCCAGCCGACCAGCGAGCCGCAGGTGTTCGACACCTCCAACGACGTCGTCAGCGCCCTCAAGCAGGACCAGGTCGATGCGGTCGTCGTCGACACCCCGACCGCCCTCTACCTGACCGCCGTGCAGGTCCCCGACGGGACGATCGTCGGCGAGTTCCCGGCGCCGGGCGGCGACGAGTGGGGCGCGCTCCTGCAGAAGGACTCCCCCCTGACGGACTGCGTGTCCGCGGCGGTCGACGAGCTCCAGAGCTCCGGCGAGCTCGACCAGATCCAGGAGCAGTGGATCAACAGCGCCGGCGGCGTCGAGGAGCTCCAGTAGCCGCGTGCGACAGTCCCACGCGACGACCTGAGTAGGTGGCGGCGGAGGCGGCCAGGCCCGATCGGCGAGCCGAGCGGGCGGCGGCCAAGCGCCGCCGCGATCGCCGTGGCATCGCGATCGCCGCGATCTCGACCGTCGTCGTCCTCGGCGGCCTCGTGGCGCTCGTCCTCACGAGCCCGGGGTGGCCGGACGTTCGCGACACCTTCTTCAACGCCACCGTCTTCAAGGAGTCGTTCCCGGATGTCGCCGAAGGGTTCTGGCTCGACATCAGGATCTTCATCGTCGTCGAGATCCTCGTCCTCGTCCTCGGCCTCGTCGTCGCCCTGATCCGGGCGACGACCCTGCCGGCGCTGTTCCCGCTGCGCCTGCTCGCCACCGTCTACGCCGACGTCTTCCGGGGGATCCCGGTGGTGCTGCTCGTCTACTTGGTCGGCTTCGGGGTCCCGGCCCTCGACCCGCCGGAGGGCCTGCTGACCAACCAGATCGTCCTCGGCGCCGCCGCGCTGACGCTGTCCTACGGCGCCTACGTCTCCGAGGTCTACCGTGCCGGGCTGCGGTCGGTGCATCCCGGCCAGCGCGAGGCGGCGCTCGCGGTCGGGCTGACCGAGCGCCAGGCGATGCGCCACGTAGTCGTCCCGCAGGCGGTTCGCAACGTCGGCCCGCCGCTGCTCAACGACTTCATCTCGCTGCAGAAGGACGTCGCGCTGATCGCGATCATCGGCGTCACCGGCGAGGCGTTCCGGATCGCCCAGATCCAGGCCTCCACGGACTTCAACTACACGCCGCTGCTCTGCGCCGCCCTGCTCTACCTCGCGGTGACGATCCCGCTGGCCCGCCTGCTCGACCGCTGGGACCGGGGGCGCGTCCGGTGAGCGCTGCCTCGGTGATCGCGCTCGAGGGCGTGACGAAGGCGTTCGGCGAGCGCGAGGTGCTCAAGGGCATCGACCTGACGGTCGACGAGCACCAGGCGGTGGCGCTGATCGGCGCCTCGGGCTCGGGCAAGTCGACCCTGCTCCGCTGCGTGGACCTGCTGCTCGGGATCGACGACGGCGACATCTTCCTCGACGGCGAGGTGATCACCGATCCGTCCGTCGATCCAATCGATGTCCGTCGCAGGCTCGGCTTCGTCTTCCAGGCCTACAACCTGTTCCCGCATCTGAACGTCATCGACAACGTCACGCTCGGGATCACCCGTGCCCATGGGCTCGGCAGGCAGGAGGCGCGGGACTCGGCGCGCTCGATGCTGGCGCGCTTCGGCCTCGAGGGCCGCGAGGAGGAGAGCCCGTCCAACCTCTCGGGCGGCCAGCAGCAGCGGGTCGCGATCGCCCGAGCGTTCGCGACCCGGCCGCGGGCGATGCTCCTCGACGAGGTCACGAGCGCGCTCGATCCCGAGCTCGTCGGCGAGGTCCTGCGCGCGGTCCGCGACCTCAAGGACGAGGGCGTGACGATGCTGATCGCCACCCACGAGATGGGCTTCGCCCGCGAGGTCGCCGACAAGGTCGGCTTCCTGCACGAGGGCCGGCTCGTCGAGGTCGGGCCGCCCGAGCGCGTCCTCGAGGACCCCGAGGATCCGAACACGCAGAAGTTCCTGCGCCGGTTGCTCGAGGCGGGCCGCGCGTAGCCCCCGGGTCGCCTCCGTCGCGGCCCGACCTACAGCGCCGCCCCGCCCGCCGCGCGGCTGCCGGCGGCGGCCGCCGCCACGAAGGAGCCGAACAGCGCCTGCTCCTCGGGGCGCGCGACGAGGAGTTCGGCGTGCCACTGGACGCCGAGCAGGTAGGTGCGGCCGCGGTCCTCGACCGCTTCGATCGTCCCGTCCGTTGCCCACGCCGAGGCCACGAGGTCGCCGCCGAGGCGGTCGATGGCCTGATGGTGGAAGGAGTTGACCGCGAGCCGGTCTTTGCCGATCACCGCCGCGAGCCGGCTGGCGGGGTCGATCTCGATCGGATGGGACGGCTCGCTGCCCGGCCTCCGCTGCCGGTGTGCGACGCCGTCCTCCTCGGGCCGGGCCGCGGGGAGGTGTTGGATCAGCGTTCCGCCGCGGACGACGTTGAGGGTCTGCAAGCCGCGGCAGATCGCCAGGATCGGCAGCCGGCGCCGGTCGGCGGCGCTCGCGAGCGCCAACTCGAAGCGATCGAGCTCGGGCTCGGTCGGGCCGAGATGCTCGTCGGGCTCCTGGCCGTAGGCTCGCGGGTCCAGGTCGGGGCCGCCGGAGAGGCAGACGCCGTCGAGCCGGTCGAGGTAGGGCTCGACGAGGTCGACCCGCAGCGGCGGGATCACCACCGGCATGCCCCCGGCCGCTTCGATCGCCCGCAGATAGGTGAGTCCGAGCGCCATCTCGCGCATCCGCGGCTCGCTCTCGGGGATCAGCGAGATCGTCTCCGCCGCTCGCATCTCCGAGGTCGTCACGCCGATCAGCGGCTCGTTCAGAGAACCCATGTGTCCTTCGCTCCTCCGCCCCGGCCGCTGTTGACGATCATGCTGTCCCGCTCGGTGGCGAACCTGGTTAGCCCGCCGGCCGCGACCGTGACCGATTCCCCGGCGGAGATCGCGAAGGGTCGCAAATCGACGTGGCGGCCGGCGATCCCGTCCTCGGTGAGGGTGGGATGGACCGAGAGCGCAACCGGCTCTTGAGCGACCCAGCGGCCGGGGTCGCGGCGTACCGCCGCCACCGCCGCCCGCCGCTCGGCGGGATCGGCGAGCGGGCCGATCGTCACGCCCCGTCCGCCGAACTCCGAGCGCGGCTTGATCACGAGCTCGTCGAGGCGGGGCTCGGCCGCCGCGAGCTGCTCGGGATCGCCGAGGTCGAAGCCGGCAACCGACGCGAGCAACGGCTCCTCGCCGAGGTAGAACTCGACCATCCGCTCGACGTAGACGTGAACGGCCTTGTCGTCGGCGATGCCGGTCCCCGGGAAGTTCACGCACCCGAGCCGGCCCGAGCGGAGCGGCTCGACGAGGAGCTCCCCGAGCGCGGTCGGACGGCCGTCGGAGCCGGTCAGGCGCTCGTCGTCGACCCGCCGGTAGATGACGTCGACGGGCGCGTCACCGAGCAGCAGGCCCCCGTCCCGGCAGCGCAGCTCCGCGGTCGTGGCGACGGTCATGCCGGCCCGGCCCGCAAGGAGCTCGTGCTCCCAGGCGGCGATGCTGCCCGGGCCGTCGTTGATCAAGACGCCGCGGGCGCCGCTGCCGCCGGGCGGCGCCGCGGCCGCGATCGCGGCTCTGAATGCGGCGATCGCGGGCTCCAGTGACCGCGGACGGAGGCCGGCCTCGGCTGCGAGCGGCTCGAGGCAGCGCCGCGCGGCGATCAGGTAGGCGAGCCCCGAGGGTGCCCGCAGGTTGTCCTCGACGACGAGGAAGCGCCCGTCGGGGGCGCGGATCAGATCGGGGCCGGCGATCGTGGCGGTGATCGCGCCGCCGAGGCCCGCGACCGCCGGCTCGTACCAGTCCGCCGAATCGATCACGCGCTCGGGGACGATCCCGGCCGCCACTGCCCGGCGATCACCGTACGCATCGGCTGCGAACGAGCTCAGCGCCCGGACGCGCTGGACGATTCCGACGGCCAGGCGATCCCACTCGGCCGCGGTCAGCAGCCGCGGGATGACGTCGACCAGGAACTCGCCGTCGCCGAAGCTCGTGCCGAGCTCGCGCAACGCCACGCCCACCCGATCGGCCTCCCGGCGGAGCGCGCCCTCGTCGAAGCGCTCGAACAGGGCCCGGTAGGCGTCCGGAGCCGCGTCGCGCTCGTCGAACGACCGACCGCGGAATTGGTCCCGCTGCTCGCGCGCTGCCGGTGCGGGCATCGCCGGATGGTCACACGAACCGGCTCGAACCGCAAAGCCGGGCGAGCCGCCGCCATGGCCGGCCCGGCCCATCCCAGGACGGACGGCTCGGGGCGGGTTGCCCTACCCTTTCGGGACCGCCGCACGGGCCGCCGGCCGGGCACCGAGGGGTCTCTGGCGTGCGCCGGCCATCGACCCGCGCGCGCCCGCGGCGCATCCCAATGACTCACGAGATCGACAGCCTCACCGCCACCGCCACCGACGCGACCCCTCGGGCCGGGTTCGCCGGCCTGCACGATCCCGCCTCGTTCCGGGACGGCTGCGGCGTCGCCTGCGTGGCGCGGCTCGACGGCAAGGCGATCCACGAGACGATCGATCGCGCCCTCGTGGCGCTCGACCGGCTCGAGCATCGCGGCGCCGCCGGCGCCGACGAGTCGACCGGCGACGGCGCCGGGATCATGTTCGAGCTCCCGCACGAGTTCTTCCGCTCGCGCACCGCCGAGATCGACACCCGCCCGGTGATCCTGCCCGGCCCCGGCCGGCTGGCCGTGGCGATGTGCTTCCTCCGCCGCGACTCGATCGGCGGCACCGCCCGGATCCAGCGGCGAGTCGGCGAGCTCGTGACCGAGGCCGGGCACAAGGTGATCGGCTGGCGCCAGGTCCCGGTCGACGAGACCTCCTGCGGCGAGCTCGCCCGCCGGTGCGCGCCCCGGATCAGCCAGCTCTTCATCGAGGCCGGGCCCGGCGTCGAGGACGCCGCGGCCTTCGATCGCAGCCTGTTCGTCGTCCGCCGCCGTGCCGAGCGCGAGTGCGGCGCCGACGTCTCCTTCCCGAGCATGTCCTGCCGGACGATCGTCTACAAGGGAATGCTGACGGCGCCGCAGCTTCCGCAGTTCTACCCTGATCTGCGTGACCTGTCGCTGAGCAGCCGCTTCGCGATCGTCCACTCGCGCTTCTCGACGAACACGGCGCCGAGCTGGGAGCTCGCGCAGCCGCTGCGGATGATCGCCCACAACGGCGAGATCAACACGCTGCTCGGCAACGTCAACTGGATGCGGGCCCGCGAGGCGGTGCTCTCATCAGAGTCGTTCGGCGGCGATCTCGCCGACTGCCTGCCGCTGATCGACGAGGGCGCCTCCGACTCGGCGGCGTTCGACCGCGCCTACGAGCTGATGGTGCTCGGCGGGCGCACGCCGGAGCACACGATGATGATGATGATCCCCGCCGCCTGGGAGGGGCGCGAGGACGTCCCGCCCGAGCTCGAGGGCTTCTACCGCTATCACTCGCGTCTCGTCGAGCCCTGGGACGGGCCCGCGGCGATCGCGTTCTGCGACGGCCGCACGCTGGGCGCGATGCTCGACCGCAACGGCCTGCGCCCGGGCCGCTGGACGATCACCCGCGACGGCTGGGTCTGCCTCGGCTCCGAGTCGGGGATCTTCACCGTCTCGCCCGAGAAGGTCGCGAGGATGGGCCGCCTCGAGCCGGCGCAGCTGTTCACGGTGGACCTCGCCAAGGGCC
>DASSEM010000110.1:0-13299 GCA_035695265.1 Solirubrobacterales bacterium | reverse complement strand
TAACGAGTTTCGCGCGGGCACGCGCCTTACCACGGCATTGATGGTCGGGCACCTGCTCGAGAACGGAGACCTCGACCCCGGTTTTGGTGACGGTGGCTGGTCCCGCACCTACCACGACGGCCCGATCTGGGACCCGTCCATGCTCGTTCTGTCCCCCGATGAGCTCACCGTCGCTGCGTCAGGTCGGTCGATGCTCACTGCCCGCTATCAACTCGACTCGGGCGGAATGTCCGACGTAGACGCCGACGGAGTCGAGGATCAGAGTGATCGTTGCCCTGAGCGCTCAGGATCGGGTCGCTCCGGCTGTCCGACCTACTTCTCGACGATCGAGTTGGTGAAATGGTCCCCGGGGAAACGGCCCGATCGCCTCGCCGGTGTCTTCGGCGAGGTATCAGCCGACAGCCGCTGTCTGGTCAGACGAGAGATCCGCGTGTTCACTCGAAGAGGGCACGAACTCGTGGGGTCGATGACGTCGGGAGCCTACTCCGGTGCGGCTAGCGAATTCTTCATTCGCACCGGTCGCCGCGTGCGAGGTCACGTCTTCGCGGTCGCCCGCGGATTCCGCGATCCCCGCTTCGGAGTCTGTCGGCGCAGCCGATCGAGTGCCTTCAAGATCCCGAAGACGCGCTGAGGCTCACCGAGGATCGCACCGCGCGTAGTCCCAGAGGAACATTTCGGTCAGTTGGGTGACGGCTTTGCCGGGACCTGCGGCTCGCCGAGCCCGTAGGTGTCGTAGTCGCCCCACTTCGAGAACGTCTTGTGGGTCGGGCCGTGGAAGTCGGAAGACGCGGTCGCGACCAGCCCGAACTCCTCGCAGAGCTCCAGGCAGTGCCGGGTCTGCTCCTCGGTGTGGGGCGGGTAGAAAGTCTCGATGCCGTCGAGGCCGACGTCGCGGACGAGGCTCTCGACGAGGTCGCGGACCTGGACCGGGTCCTTGACGTCCCAGTAGGGATGGGCGACGACGGCGACCCCGTCCGCATCGTGGATCAGCTCGACGGCCTGCTCGGCGCTCGGCCAGCTCCGCGAGACGAACGCCTTCGCGCCCGGCACGAGGTACTCCTCGAAGAACGGGCCGAGGTCGGGTCCGGCGCCGGCGGCCTTGGCGATGTGAGGCCGGCCGATCGCGTCAGCCGCGCCCGCCTTCGCGACGGCGTCCTCGAAGGAGACGTCGACCCCGTGCTCGTTGAGCCGGGCGATGATCTGCTTGGCGCGGTCGACGCGCTCCTGCTGGGCGCGGTCGCAGGCGGGCTGGATCTTCTCGACGTCGACCCAGTAGCCGCAGATGTGGAGGTCCTCGGAGTAGCGGTGGACGCACGACATCTCGACCGCGGGGACGTTCTCGATGCCGAGCTCGGCGGCGATCCGGTTCGCCTCCTCGACCCCGGCGACGCCGTCGTGGTCGGTCAGCGACATCACGGTGACTCCCGCTTCGGCGGCGGAGCGGACGACGTCGGCGGGCGGGAGCTGGCCGTCGGAGACGGTCGAATGAGACTGAAGGTCGATCATGTCTGCCAGTCTTACCGATCCCGTCCCTGAACGCCGGAGCCCTCCGAATGCGCATCTCAGCCAAAGCCGACTACGCCGTTCGCGCCGCGCTCGAGCTCGCCGCATCCCCGGACGGCAAGCCGATCAAGGGAACGAAGCTGGCCGAGGCGCAGGACATCCCGCTGCAGTTTCTCGAGCACATCCTGCTCGACCTGAAGCGGGCCGGGCTGATCCGCACCAAGCGCGGCGCCCGCGGCGGCTACTGGCTTGCCGTGGACCCGGCCGGGGTCTCGGTCGCCGACGTGATCCGCGCCGTCGAGGGGCCGCTCGCCAACATCCAGGACCTGCCGCCGGAGGAGACGAACTACAGCGGCGCCGCCGAGCGGCTCCGCGACGTCTGGATCGCGGTCCGCCAGAACCTGCGCGAGGTGCTCGAGAACGTCACCCTCGCCGAGCTCGCCGGGAAGGACCTTCCGGACGGGGTCACCTCGCTGCTCGACGAGCCCGAGGCCTGGGTGGTTCGTGAGACCGGCAGCCACGACGTGGTCGGCTGACCCCCGCTTCCGCTACCATCGCGGCCTTGATTTAGGACCGATCCGGTCGAGAAAGCGCCGGCCGCACGCGCCGGCCTGGCCTCGGCAAGGCACCCGCACCGAGCCTCACACCGTTCAATGGACCCCGCGATCGTCGCATTCGGATTCGGCATCGGCCTGCTGGTCGGGATGACCGGCATGGGCGGGGCGTCGCTGATGACGCCGCTTCTGATCCTCATCTTCGGCGTCCAGCCGGTGACCGCGATCGGCACGGACATCTTCTACGCCGCCGTCACCAAGACGGTCGGCGGCTTCCAGCACCTGCGCGCCGGGACCGTCCACAAGGGGCTGGCGTTCTGGATGGCGGTCGGCAGCGTCCCCGCCGCGATCGGCGGCGTCGCCGTCATCGAGTACCTGCAGGAGACCGTCGGTGAGGACGAGCTCGACGGGATCATCTTCGGCATCCTCGGCGCGACCCTGCTAGTCGTCGGCGTCGCGACGGCGTTGCGGACGATCTTCATCCCGGACGTGATCAGGGAGCGCTTTGCGCTGCACCTCTACCGGCGCCACATCATCGCCGCGATCGCCACCGGCGTCACGACCGGGTTCGTGATCGGGCTCACCTCGGCGGGATCGGGAACGCTGATCGCGATCATCCTGATCGCCGTCTTCCGGCTCACGCCGCAGCGCGTTGTCGGCACTGACATCTTCCACGCCGCGGTACTGCTCTGGGCCGCCGGAGTCGCCCACTGGGTGACCGGGAACGTCGACTTCGGACTCGCCGGGAACATCCTCATCGGCTCCGTGCCCGGCGTCCTGGTCGGCGGCCGGCTCGCATTCAAGAGCGGCAAGAACCTGCTTCGCGGACTGCTATCGGTGGTCCTGATCGCCTCCGGCATCGCCCTGGTCACCAAGGGCGACGGCGCGGTGGTCATGGTCACCGCCGCGTTCGTGACGCTCATCTTCGGCGTGGTCTTCACCTACGTCCTGCGCCGCGAGGTCAAGCTCCCCCACGGCGAGGGAGTCCGCGCCTGGAAGCTGGTCAGCGTCCCGTGGCGGCGGCCGGACAACCTGATCCACCTCCACTCTCAGCACCGCGACGACTCCGACGCCATCCCGGCCCCCCTCGACGTCGATCACCCGGACGGCGACCGCCCCGACGACGCCCGCCCCCCAGCCGAGCGCAGCGACGATCCCACCCTGAGATAGGCTCCGCCGGCGCATGGACTTCACCCTCGGAGACCGCCTCGAGGAGCTGCTCGGGCGCGTCCGCGCGTTCATGGACGAGCACGTCTACCCGGTCGAAGCGGAGGCGATCGCGGCGATCGACGACGAGGTCCGGCCGGGCGTCGCCTACCCCGAGATCCTCATCGGGATCCGCGACAAGGCCCGCGCCGAGGGCCTCTGGAACCTCTTCCTCCCCGACGAGGAGCACGGTGCCGGCCTGACCAACTGGGAGTACGGGCTGCTCTGCGAGGAGATGGGCCGGAGCCCGGTGGTCGCGCCGATGGCGTTCAACTGCGCGGCCCCCGACACCGGCAACATGGAGATCCTCGCCGAGCACGGGACCGACGAGCAGAAGGCGCGCTGGCTCGAGCCGCTTCTCAACGATCACGCCCGCTCCTGCTTCTCGATGACCGAGCCCGAGGTCGCGGGATCGGACCCGACGACCCTGCAGTCCCGGGCGGAGCTCGACGAGTCGGCCGGCGAGTGGGTGATCAACGGCCACAAGTGGTTCACCTCGGGCGCGGTCGGCGCCGACATCGCGATCGCGATGGTCGTCACCGAGCCCGACGCCGCTCCCTACGCGAAGGCGTCGATGATCATCGTCCCGACCGACGCTCCCGGCTTCGACCTGGTCCGGCCGGTATCGGTGATGGGCCACGACGGGGGGCCCGGCCACTGCGAGATCCGCTACGTGGACTGCCGCGTCCCCGAGGCCAACCTGCTCGGGCCCCGCGGCGCCGGGTTCGTGATCGCCCAGGACCGCCTCGGCCCGGGCCGGATCCACCACTGCATGCGGGCGATCGGGACCTGCGAGCGGGCGATCGAGCTGATGGCCCGGCGCGCCAACGAGCGCGAGGCGTTCGGAGAGAAGCTCGCCGACAAGCAGTTCATCCAGGACTTCATCGCGAAGAGCCGGATCGAGACCGAGCAGGCGCGCCTCCTGACCCTGAAGGCCGCCTGGCTGATGGACACAGCCGGCAAGCGCGAGGCCCGCCGCGAGATCTCGATGATCAAGGTCGTCGCCGCCAACGTCGTCATGGACGTCCTCGACCGCGCGATCCAGGTCCATGGCGCCCTCGGCATGTCAGACGACACGCCGCTCGCCGCCATGTGGCGCTTCAGCCGCATGCTCAAGGTCGCCGACGGCCCCGACGAGGTCCACAAGATGGTCGTCGCCCGCCGCGAGCTGAACCGCTACGCCTAGCCGGCCCTCTCGAGCTCGCGGGCGCGGACGGCGGCGAGCTCGCGGAGCCGCTGCGCGGAATCTTGCCGCTCATGGATCAGGCGGTCGCGCGTGAACCGATGGCATCGCCAGCCGGCCAGGGCCAGGAGCTGATCCCGTTCGCGATCCGCCGCGGCGCGCTGCCAGTCGCCGTGGAAGCGTTGACTGTCTGCCTCGACGACCATCCGCAACTCTGGCCAGGCGAAGTCGACGGTCAACGGCCTGCTCCGGCCGGGGACTTGGATCGCATGGTTGACGCGCGGTCGTGCAAGCCCGGCCATCCTCGCGATCGGCAGCATGTGGAGCTCGAGCTCGGACCGCGCGACCGCCGGCTCGAGCGCCGTGATCGCGGCGAGCCTGTGAATGCCGGGCAGGCCCGCGCGCTCAGCGATCAGCTCCGCCAGTCGTCCGCGTTTCAGGAGTCCCTTCGACTGGGCGGCCACGAGCACCACTTCGAGCTCCGCCTCATCGAGGTCGGCGGCGATGTCGAGGAGGACGACGTCGGCGGAGACACACGGCACCGAATCGACGATCCGAAGGTCGCGAGGGTCGACTGATCCGCGGTGAACCGTGATGCCGCGCCGGCCGCGACCGGTGCGGCGCGGTGAGCGGACGTGGATCGTGTCCCGGTCCGGCACCGCGATCCCGAGCTGGTCGGCCGCCGTCAGACCGCAGAGGGCCGCGCCGGGGCCACAGGCGAGCACGGCGGCGAGCCGGTGCTGCGTCTTGTCGTACGGCGGCGGATGGACGGCGAAGATCCCGCTCCGTACCCGGTGGAGCTTCCCTCTGGCGACCCGACCACGAACGCCACTGGGGCTGAAGCCGAGGCCGGTGAGCTGAGCGAGCGTGACGAGGGAGCGCTGGCGATGGGCGAGCGCTCCGAGCCGGTCGTCCCTTGCCCGGTGGGCGGATTTCGACGCATAGTGCGTCGTTTCTCGCCCACCGTTCGCCATCTCGGCACCCTCGCGGCTGCCGGCGCACACGTGGGTGACGTCGAGGCCGCTTTCGTGCCGAAAGGGTGACTCTTCAGCGGGCGAGCGTGCGAGCCAGCAGCGGCTTCGCCCGGGCGGCGAGGTCCTTCCAGGCGGGCGGCCTCGGGCAGTGGGTGGCCGAGGAGAGCCGGAGCAGCTTGCCGCGCGGGAGGTCGCGGGCGAGGCGGCGCTGCTTGCGCCAGGCGATCAGGCGATCGCAGGGCGCGCCGGCGACTAGGACCGGCTCGCGGACCTGGTGGGCGAAGTGACTGGGGCTCAGGTGCTTGAGGCGGCGGCGGGTGCGAAACGCGTCCCAGGCGTAGGGCTCGCCGAGGCGGCGGGGTGCGCCCCAGTCGAGCAGGGTCGGAGGCACGGACTCGGCGATCACGCAGGCGAGCTTGAAGCGCTTGGCGAGGACGAGGGCGATCTGAGCACCCGAGGAGACTCCCTGAATGCAGATCGGCCGGCGCCCGTACCGGCGCCGGATCCAGCGCAGCGTCGTCGTTGCGTCATCGATCGAGTGGCCGGTCCGGTAGTCGGTGTTGACGACGCGGTAGCCGGCGCGTGAGTACCAGTAGATGAAGACGCTCATCGCGAAGTCGGAGTAGCTGCCGATGTCGCCGAGCCAGCCGCCGCCGTGGATCGTCAGGACCGTTCCCCGTGCGACGCCGTCAGGCGGCTCGGTGACCGACCGGTAGTAGCCCTCGGCGGGCGCGGCGGCGAGGAGGGCGACGATCAGGACGGCGGCGCTGAGCGCGAGCTGCCGCGGGGATCTCATCGCCCCCGCACGTTAGCGGGGGCGCGCGGTGGCGCTGGGCCCGTCGTCCGCTGGATGATTAGGCGCCGGCGAGGCGCGAGACGGCCTCGTCGGCGGCCTCGGCGAGGCGTCCGACGTTCCTGCCGAACTCCTCGAAGCCGTCCTCGGGCTTGCCGTACTGACCCTTCGCGTAGCGCGAGTAGACGCCCTCGAGGATGATCGCCAGCTTCCAGTAGCCGAGCGCCACGAAGTAGTCGACCTCCGCGAGGTCGCGGCCCGAGCGCTCGGCGTAACGGGCTCGGACCTCGTCGCGGGACTGGAACCCCGCCGCCATCGTGGCCGGCTCGAACAGCGGCAGCAGCGTGTCCCCCTCCTCGCCCCAGTAGACGAGCAGCAGCCCGACGTCGGCGAGCGGGTCGCCGAGCGTGCAGAGCTCCCAGTCGACGACGGCGGCGACCTCGCCGGCGTCGGTGAGGATCATGTTGTCGAGCCGGTAGTCGCCGTGGACCAGCGTGGCCGGACCCTGCTCGGGGATGCGGGCGGCGAGCCGCTCGTGGACCGCGTCGATGAGCGGGATATCGCGGGTCTTGGAGCCCTCCCACTGCTTGCCCCAGCGGCGGAGCTGGCGGGCCACGTAGTCCTCCTTGCGGCCGAGGTCGCCGAGGCCGACCTCGTCGGGGGCCTGAGCATGGATGTCCACCAGGGTGTCGACGACCCGCTCGCCGATCGCCCCGCGCTCGGCCTCGTCGAACGCCTCGGCGTCCTCGCGCAGCCTCAGGATCGGCCCCTCGACGAACTCCATGACGTAGAACGGGGCGCCGTTCACCTCCTCGTCGGTGCAATAGCCGGCGATCGGCGCGACCGGAACCGGGGTCGGCGCGAGCGCCGAGACGACCCGGTGCTCGCGGCCCATGTCGTGCGCTGAGCCGAGTGCCTTGCCGAGCGGCGGTCGCCGCAGGGCCCACTTGCGGCCGCTGCCGTCGGTCACCGCATAGGTCAGGTTGGAGCGCCCGCCGGCGATCCGCTCGTAGCCGAACGGCCCGCTGGCGCCGGCGACGTTCGCCTCGAGCCAAGCGCCGACGCGTGCTTCGTCGATCCCCTCCGTGTCCTCGGGCCCGGCCACGGCTGCAGCCTATTGCGGGGCGGGTTGATATGAGTGATCGATGGCGGAGCGGGAACTGCAGGGGCTCCTGGTCGATTTCGGCGGCGTGCTGACGACCAACATCTGGGCGAGCTTCGACCGGTTCTGCGAGAACGAGGGGCTCGAACGCGGAGCGGTCCTCGAGCTCTTCCGCGGCGACGGTGAGGCGCTTGCCCTGCTCCGCTCGCTCGAGCGCGGCGTCGTCACCGACGAGGTGTTCGAGCGCGACTTCGCCGAGATGCTCGGGGTCGAACCGGCGGGGCTGATCGAGCGCCTGTTCGGCGGCCTCCGCCCCGAGCAGGCGATGATCGATGCGGTCGGCGCGGCCCGGGCGGCCGGCATCCGGACCGGCCTGATCACGAACTCCTGGGGAATGGGGATCTACGACCGGGCTCCGCTCGATCTCTTCGACGCCACCGTGATCTCCGGCGACGTCGGCCTCCACAAGCCCGAGCCCGAGATCTACCTGCTCGGCGCCGAGCGGATCGGCGTCCCGCCGGAGCGCTGCCTGTTCGTCGACGACCTGCGCGAGAACGTCGCCGGCGCCGAAGCAGTCGGCATGGCCGCCATCCTCCACCGCGACCCGGCAACGACGATCGCCGAACTCGAAAGCCTCCTTTCCCGCTCGCTGGGGTGACCTGGGGCGGAGTTCCGGCGCGACCCGCCCCAGCGGGTCAGTCAGCACGCATCTTGCCGCGGTGATGGGGCGTGATCGGCCCTGGTGGGGTGCACCGGGACGAGATGCCGGCGCCCCCCTCCCCAGCGGCCTCACGGGTCAATGCGATCGCCTCCCGCCGGCACGGCGTGATCACCCGCGCCGAGCTGCTCGACGCCGGCATCCCGTCGTCGACCGCGCGGGACTGGGCCACCTCGGGGCGGATCCATCGCCTCCATCGCGGCGTCTTCACGGTCGTGCCACCGGTGCTCCTGAGCCAAGAGGGTCGCTGGCTCGCCGCGGTCCTCGCCTGCGGGGTAGGAGCGGTGCTGAGTCACGGCGCGGCCGCACAACTGCTTGGGATCCTCCCCCGGCGCAACCGTCCGGGGATCCACGTCTCACTCCTCGACCGGCGGAGGATCCGGCCGGCGGGGATCATCGTCCATCGTCCCCGCCACCTCGATCGGCGCGACCTCACTTCTCGCCGCCGGATTCCGGCCACGTCGGCGACGAGAACGATCTTCGACCAAGCGTCGCGGATCGGAGTCTCCGACCTGCGCGCGCAGTTCGAACAGGCGGAGTACCTGGAGCTCCTGGATCGTTCGAGACTGAACGAGCTGCTCGCCGGCGCCAGCGGGCGGCGGGGACTCGGTCAACTCCGCGAGCTCGCCGGCTTCACGCCACTACCGCTGAGCCGAGTCCGCTCCAGACTCGAACGAATCGTGCTGTCGCTGTGTCGAACCCACTCCCTGCCGATGCCCGCCGTCAATGTGCCGCTACTCGGCTACGAGGTGGACTTTCTCTGGGAGGCTGCCCGGCTCGAGCTCACCGACGCCGGGGCGATTGCCGCCGAGCTCCTCGGAATCCTCCGCGAGCGCCTCAGAGGAGCTTCTCCTCAATCACGGTCCGTAGCTGCGGATTCGTCCAGCGGCCGGTTGCCTGCTCGATCCTGATCCCGACCTCGCCGCCGGCGATCTCGAGGGTGCCGATCTGGTTGCGGAAGCGGGGACGGGTCGTCATCTCCCAGCTCAGGCGCGGCGGGTGGACGCTGGCCGAGGCCGCGAGCATCCGCGCGATCTTCGCCGCTATCCAGGTATGGCCGAAGCCGAGCACCGCACGCTCGTTGAGCTGGAGCTCCTTGCGCAGGCCCGAGCAGACCGCGTGCCAGACCTTCGAGTGGACCGTGCCGGCGACGCTCGGCAGGTTGACCTTCGAGACGAAGCAGTGGTGGACGTCGCCGCCGAACATGACGAGGGTCTCGGGCGGGTCGCCGCACTGGCCAGAGGCGATGTCGATGACGAGCTGCTCGAGCTCCCGGTAGGAGCGCTGGAAGGCCGCCCAGTGGTCGAGGTTGGAGGCGATCCGGACCTTCTCGCCCAAAGGCTTGGAGCGCTTCCCCCACGCCCCCTCCCCGATCGCCTCCGACCAGGCCTCGAGGTCGTGCATGCCGTACGGCAGGAGAAACGGCAGCGAGCTGGCCAGCAGCAGGTGCGGCCGGCCGGCATCAGCCTTCTCCTTGACCCATTCCCACTCCTGCTCGCCGACGATCCGCCGCTTTCCCTCCTCCAGCACGCGACCGGCCCGCGAGTCGACGACGACGAGCCGGGCCGGCCCGAGGTCGCTGCAGAAGCTGAACCGCGAATGGCCGTGCTCGAACTCCGCATGCTTGGCGAGATCGCGGACGATGGCGCTGCCGTCGCCGCCGTCGCGCAGCTTCGAGTAGACGTCGTCCGCGGCCAGCTCCGACGGAGAGAGGTTTCCCAGATGCTGGTAGATCCAGTACGCCATCAATCCGCCGAGGACCCGGCCCTCGTACCAGTCGGTCTGTCGCTTCTCCTCGAGCCAAGCCTGCGACGTCATCCACTTGTCGTTGATCTCGTGGTCGTCGAAGATCATCGACGTCGGCAGCGTCGAGAGCATCCAGCGGACGACCGGATAGGTCCAGATGTCGCGATAGCCGAGCGTGTACTCCTCGAAGTCCTCGAGCACTTCGGCCGGGCCGTCGCTGTGGACCTCGCGGGGCCCGACGGTCTCGCGGACGTTCTTCGGCGGCTGGTCGGCATAGAGCTGATCGCCGAGCATCACCATCGCGTGCGGCCAGTTCGCCTTCGGCTGGCGCAGCATCCGCAGTGCGAACGTGTGCATCGCGTCGATCCCTCTGCCCTTTCGATGCCACCAGCGCTGGAACGTGTGCGGCGGACGGTGCGGCGCCGAGGTACGGCAGGAGCCGAACAGGAGCCGGAGGTCGGCGTCGGCGGCGATCGGGCGGATCACCGGATGCGGGAACTCGTAACCCTCCGGCGGCCAGGCGCACTCGCCGTCGAGACGGACCTCGTACTCGTGCGGCCTGCCCGGCTCGAGCTCGCCGATCGCGACGATCGCGTAATGGTGACCCTCGACCGTGAACGTCTTCGCCTTCGCGCCGAGGATCTCGACCTCGCAGGCGGCGTCGGTCTCGACCCAGACGGTCGCCTCGTTCACGCCGATGTAGCGCAGCAGCGGGCCGACGATCACCTCGGGCATGGTTCGCTGATCCCCGTAATCCGCCGCGCTCAAACGGGGTCCCGGCAGGCCGGCTCGCGGCGCAGGAGGCCGTCGAGGGTCAGCGATGCCCGCACCTCGATCAGACCCGCCCCGGCATCCGTGGGCACCGTCACGACGGTCGACTCCTTCCCCTTCGGCTCCAGGCAGCCCTCGCCCGAGACGATCCGCAGGTACGGGGACCAGCGCATCCTGACCAGGTAGCGACCGGGTCCGGGCACGCTCAGCTCGTAGCCATCGGGCCCGACCCAGTTCGGCCGGATCGACTGGCGATCGCCCGCGTCGACCCTCCACAGTCGCCAGTGCTCGTTCGACCAGACCGGGCGCAAGAACGGATGAGGACCGGCGGCGAGGAGCTCCGCCTCGTCCTCGGCGAGGAAGTCGAGCTCCGCGTCGGGAAGGGCCACGTAGTCGATCCCGTGCGTCCGCAGCCACCTCGCGTACGCCGGCGCGGTCAGCCGGTCGTCGGTGAAGCGGTGGAGGTCGTCGGACTCCATCTGGCGCAGCCAGCCGCGCGCGATCGGCACGTGCTCGGCGACGTAGGCCGACTCCCAGCGGCTTCTCGTCGGTGGGATCTCGACCCGGATCGGCCGGCCGCCGGCGAGCCCCTCGAGCTCGGCGACGAGCGGCTCGAAATAGGACGCCTCGGTGGCGGGATCGCCCGCCGCCGCGGCGACGTCGCGAACCGTGGCTGACCACTGCCACCAAAGCAGCGGGGCGGCCAGCAGCAGCAGGACGACGGGACGGCGGCCGTAGAGCGCAAGCGCCATCACGGGCCCGGCGAAGGTCGCGCCGAGCCGGATCGTGTTGCTGCCGAGCGGGGTGGCGATCACGAAGGCCGCGATCGCGACGATCGCGTAGAGCGCGATCCCGACCCGCAGCGTCGTCTCCCCCACCGGCAGCACCGCCAGGAACACGGCGCAGGCGAGCGGTATCCACACGAACGTGTCGACCGTGAACGGCTGATAGCCCGAGGTCGGGAAGGCGAGGGCGAGCGCAGCGGTTGTGAGGGCGGCGGCGAGCAGGACGGCGAGCGCCGTGCGGTCGCGGCGGCGGCGGGCATCGGTTGCGACCGGCTGCAGTCGCGAGGCGATCAGCACCGCAGCCGCGGCGAGCCCCGTGAACAGGCCGGCGACCGGGCTCGCGAGGGCGGCGGCGAGCGCGGCGAGCGCGGCCGGGGCCGGGCGACGGCGCTGCAGCGCCAGCACCGCAAGCAGGCCGAGCGCCAGGCCGAGGCCGAACGTCGTGCGGCCGCCGAAGAGGGCGACAGTGGCGGCGAGCCCGAACCAGAGCGCGCCGAGCCAGGCCCGCCGGCCGTAGGCGCGGACGGCGATCGCCGCGAAGACGATGGCCGCGACGACCGCGCAGATCGACCCGAGCAGCTCCGGTCCGAGCCAGGCGCCGAGCGGCGGGTAGAGGAGACTGTAGCCCGGGACGGAGTGGCCGCCGTACCAGGACTCGTTGTAGAGGACCCACCCGTAGCGTTCCCAGAGGTCCGCGCGGAAGACCTGAGCGGCGAGATCGAGCGGCTGCGGTTGCCAGACCAGGTAGAGGCCGCTGAGCACGGCCGCGAGGCCGGCGGCGAGCAGGATGACGGGCTCGGGACGGCTCCTCGCCGCGACCCCCATGCCGCTCCTACCCGTTCGCGAACTCGAGCCGGATCTGCTTGCCCTTGAGCTTCGTGCCGTCGAGCCGGTCGAGCGCCTTCTCGGCCTGATCGTCGTCGAGGTCAACGAACGTGAACCGCTCGAGCACGCGCACGTCGTGGACCGAGTCGACCGGGATGACTGCGCCCTCGCTCAGGGCCCACCGGACGTCCTCCTCCTCGATGCCGCTGCGCGAGCCCCGGTTGATGAAGAGCTTCACGTGCCCGTTGCCCGCGGGCCGCTCCTCCGGCTCGCGCCGCTCCACGGGCGCGGCCGCAGCGTCCGGCTCCGGCTCCGGCTCCCGCGAGGACCGCCGCTCGTGGCGGCGCTTCGGGCGCGGCGCGTGGTCGAGCCGCTCCTCCGGCGGCTCCCATTCGCCGATCGACGTCCTCACGTCGCGCTCGATCCGCTCGATCTCGTCGCGCTCCTTCGGAGTGACGAACGTGATCGCCCGGCCGGTGCGGCCGACCCGGCCCGTACGGCCGATCCGGTGCACGTAGATCTCGCTGTTGTTGGGCAGGTCGTAGTTGATGACGTGGGTCACGTGATCGATGTCGAGGCCGCGGGCGGCGACGTCGGTGGCGACCAGGAGCGGCGACTTGTGCTCCTTGAACGAGATCATCACGCCGTCGCGCTGGCCCTGGCTCATGTCGCCGTGGAGCGCCTTCGAGCGCAGCCCGCGATCGCGAAGCGTCCGGTCGAGCCGCGCCGTCCCGATCTTCGTCCGGCAGAAGACGATCGCCTGCTCCGGCTCCTCGGCGCGCAGCACCTCGACCAGGCGGTCGGTCTTGCGCTTCGGCTCGACCTCGACGAAGGCCTGCTCGATCGCGTCGACGGTGAGCTTCTTGGGCGTGATCGAGATCGTGACCGGGTCGTACATGTAGCTCTCGGCGAGCCGGGCGATCGGCGGCGGGATCGTGGCGCTGAAGAGCATCGTCTGGCGGCCGCTCGGGCACATCCGGAGGATCCGCTCGACGTCTTCGATGAACCCGAGGTCGAGCATCTCGTCGGCCTCGTCGAGGACCACGTAGCGGGTCCCGGTCAGGACCAGGGCGCCGCGCGAGATCAGGTCCATCATCCGGCCGACGGTGGCGACGACGACGTGGGCATTGCTGCGAACG
>DASSEM010000109.1:0-37730 GCA_035695265.1 Solirubrobacterales bacterium | reverse complement strand
AAGGCGCGCGGCGCCACGGCGCGGGCGCTCGACGGGGTCAGCCTCGACTGGCTCCCGGGCGAGATACTCGGCGTCGTCGGCGAGTCCGGATGCGGGAAGTCGACGCTCGCGCGGGCGATGCTCGGCCTCCAGGAGACGATCGGCGGCCGGGTCGAGCTGGGGGAGGAGGGCATCGCCGGGAAGGCGGGGCGGCAACGGCTCCGCCGCCGCGTCCAGATGATCTTCCAGGACCCGTACCAGACGTTGAACCCGCGCCAGAAGGTCTCGGACATCGTCACCGAGCCGCTGCACATCCAGGGCGTCCCGGAGAGCGAGCGCGACGATCGAATCCGCCGGGCGCTGGACGACGTCGGCCTCGATCCGGATCGGTACATCGACCGCTATCCCCATCAGCTCTCCGGCGGCCAGCGCCAGCGGGTCGCGATCGCCGCCGCGCTCGTCCTCGAGCCCGACGGGCTGATCTGCGACGAGCCCGTCTCGATGCTCGACGCGTCGGTGCGCGCCCAGATCCTCAACGTCCTCGTCGGGCTGCAGAAGCAGCGCGGGCTGGCGCTCATATTCATCACCCACGACCTCAGCCTCGCCTGGTCGATGTGCGACCGGATCGCGGTCATGTATCTGGGCCGGATCGTCGAGGAAGGGCTTGCGACCGACGTGATCGAACGGCCTCAGCATCCCTACACGCAGGCGCTCGTCACCGCGATTCCGGTGCCGACCGCCGGTGGCGGCGGCCGCCGCGAGCTGCTCAGCGGCGAGCTGCCCGACCCGACCGCGATCCCGTCCGGCTGCCGGTTCCACCCCCGCTGCCCGCGCCGGTTCGAGCCCTGCGACCGGACCGACCCCGGCCTGCTCGAGGCGGGGGCGCCGGGACAGCGGGCGGCGTGCCTGTTGCACGACCCCGTGGCCACGGCGTCGAGCGGGGTCGCGGGCAGGAGCGGATGAGCGGCCCGCGCTGGCGCGAGCTCGCGGGGCCGGTCGGGCGGCTCCCGACCGGACCGCGCAACGCGATCACCGACGTGCCCGGCGTCCGGGTCGGCCAGGCACAGGCCGCCTCCGGCGAGCGGACCGGGGTCACCGTCGTCGCCCCGCCGAGCCTGCCGGCACCGGCCGCGACCGCGGTGGTGAACGGCGTCGGCGAGCTGACCGCCAAGCTCGAGATCGACGAGCGCGGGCGGATGGAGACGCCCGCCTACCTGTGCGGGTCCCACGCGATCGGCACCGTCGTCCAGGCGGCGATCACCGCATCCGGCCGCGGCCCCGACAACATCGTCCTGCCCGTGGTCGGCGAGTGCGACGACGGTGACCTCGCCGACTCACGGACGGTCGTCGCCGCCGACGTCGACGCCGCCCTCGGCGACCTCGGGGAGGAGGTCCGGGAGGGCACGGTCGGCGCCGGCACGGGGATGAACTGCTTCGACTTCCCGGGCGGGATCGGGACGGCTTCGCGGCGGGTCGGCGACCACGCCGTCGGGGTGCTGCTGCTCTGCAACTTCGGCGATCGCCGCTACCTCGACGTCCTCGAGGGGATCGACGACGGAGACGGCCCGCTCACGCGGCGCTCCGAGCGACCCGCCCCGCACGGCTCCTGCATCGCCGTCTGCGGCACCGACGCGCCCCTGTCGCTCCTGCAGCTTCGCCGGCTCGCCCTGCGGCCGCTCCTCGGCCTCGCCCGGGCCGGCTCCTACGGCTCCGAGGGCTCGGGGGAGATCGGGCTCGCGTTCGGGACGACCGGCGGCATCGACGGCGGGCCCGGGGTCTCCGACGAGGCGATCGGACCGCTCTTCGCGGCGGCGTTCGAGGCCGCTCGGGAGTCGGTCTACAACTGCCTCGTGGCCGCGCGCCCCGCCGAGCGCCTCGACGGCACCATGCAGCCCGCCTTCCCGACCGAGGCGGTAGTCGCGGCGCGGCGCGGGCGCTCGACCTGAGCGGGCCGGTCCGCAGCTTGTTGACACCGCATCAATAGGTGCGCTAGCTTGGGCGCCTGACGGGAGAGCGAGCGGGCGAGGAGTCGGCGGGAGAGTGAATATCGAAACGAGGACGACGAGGTTCGCGGCGGCGCTGCTCGCCGTGGTTACGTTGACCGTGATCGCGCTCGCCGCCGCCGGCGATGCCGCCGCAGCCAAGTGCCGGCAGCCGAAGGGCAAGCTCGAGCCGCCCTGCAACCCGGCGCTGGCCCAATCGCCGTGGAGCGGCTCGCACCGCTCGAGCTACGCGCAGGCGTCCTCGCCCTACCGCGGGATCGAGAGCGGCGACGTCATGGCGCAGCACGTCGACCTGCCGGGGATCCCGATCTCGATCCAGTTCAGCAGCAAGTACGACGACGGCGGTCGCGTCGCCTGGGGCTCGCTGATCGACGGGGCCGACCGCCGCGGGCTGTTCAAGGTCGATGCCGAGTCGGGGGAGATCATCGACATCTACGTCCCGGCCGAGCGCGAGAGCGATCCGCCGCCCGTCTCCGGCGCCGCCGGGATCACCGGCGCCTACAACATGCTCGACCGCTCCAACCACTTCATCGTCCCGCGGCTGACCTGGTTCGACGTCTATGCCGATGCCCGCCGCGGCGAGGCCGACTCGCCGATCGAGCTCCGCAAGCGCTTCGTGCTCCCCGACTCCGTGCTCTGCGGATCGGACGACAAGCTCGTCGGCGCGGTGATGACCTACGACGGCTACATCGCCTTCGCGACCGAGAACGGCGTCGTCGGGACGATCCCGCGCAAGCCGTCCCAGATGAGCCCGGGCAACCTGCGGACGATCAGCCTCAATCGTGCCGCCGCCTGCGCGGCCGCCGACGACCCCGACGCGGACCTCCAGACGGTGTCCAACAACATCGCCGCCGACGAGAACGGCGGCATCTACATCGTCACCTCCAAGCGGATGGTCCGGGTCAACCACGATCCCGAGACCGGCGATCTCTCGCGTGCCTGGTCGTCCCCCTACGACGCCGGCTCCGAGGTCTCCGAGATCCGCCTCGGCGAGGGATCGGGGTCGACCCCGACCCTGATGGGCACCGGACGGGGCCAGGACAAGTTCGTCGTCATCACCGACGGCCAGGACCTCATGCACCAGGACCTGTTCTGGCGTAACGGGATCCCGAAGAACTGGGACGGCATGGGCGGCGACCGGCCGCGGCGGATGGCCTGCGAGTACCCGGTCACGTTCGGCGACCCCGACGCCGAGGTGTCGCTGTCGGAGCAGTCGGTCGCGGTGCGCGGCTACGCGACCTTCAACGTCAACAACCTGCTCGACTACGACTTCCCGGAGGGGCTGCCGGCGGTGCTGTTGAACGCGCTCGCGGCGCTTCGCGGCGGCGACCCGGCGGCGACGCCGCACGGCGTCGAGCGGATCGACTGGAACCCGCGCACCCAGCGCTGCCGCTCGGTCTGGGCGAACTCCCGGGTCTCGATCCCGAACGGGATCCCCTCGGTCAGCCAGCGCAGCGGGCTCTTCTACGGCATCCGGCTGAAGGGCGGCGAGTGGGGCGTCGGCGGGCTCGACTGGCGGACCGGCAGGTCGGAGTTCTTCGCTCCCTCGCCGGGCGGCCCCTGCTCGGAGACCGCGATCGGCTACCTCGAGATCTCGGGCACGCTGCCGATCCTCGGCCCGGTGCTCGACGAGCTGCCGAACAGCTGCGAGAACTCGTTCTACGCGGCGACCGAGATCGGGCCGAAGCGCTCGATCTGGACCGGGACCTTCCTCGGGCTGACCCGGTACGTCCAGAAGCGCTGACGGGCGCCGCTCGGCGACCATCTTCCGGGGTTCTCATAACCGTTCGCTAACGGTTTGCTAACATGCCGCGCGCGCGCCGGCTCCGGCCGGCCGCTTCGCACATGACTCCTTCCTCGCCCGCCGCCGCCCGCCCGCGAACCGTCCTCTCCGGCCTGCTCGCCGCGGCCGTGGTCGTCCTCGCTCTCGCCCTCGGCGGAGCGCCCGGGGCCGCTGCGTCCGGCGGGATCGGCACCGGCGGACCGAGCGATGCCCGGGAGGGAGGCGGCGGGCGCACCGCGCCCAAGTACGTGCGGATCTGGGACCGGACCTCGAAGCGGAACAAGCGCTGGGCCCGCAAGACCGCCGAGTGCGAGTCCGGTCGCGATCCGAAGGCGATCGGCGGCGGCGGGCTGTACCGCGGCGCCTTCCAGTTCCTGAAGTCGACCTGGCGCACCTCGCCGAAGTCGCCGGGCGGCGACCCGATCCGCTACACGTACAAGACGCAGGCCGTGGTCGCGGTCGCGCTCAAGAAACGGGTCGGGACCGGTCCCTGGCCGGTCTGCGGCTGAGCCGCCACGCCGCTGCACGATCGGTGCCGGGATGACCGGCAGCCGCCGGGCGGCCGTTACCCTTTCTGGTTCCCCCGATGTCCATGCGCTCCCGACAGAGGCGGCAGGCTCGCACGCGCGGGTCGGCCGGCAAGAAGGTCATGGCCGTGCTCGCGGGCATCCTCGGCATCGTCGCCGCGGGCATCGGCGGACTCGCGATCTGGGTCCTCAACGTCGCCGCCGATGCGCCCGACATCGACACGCTGCGGCCCGCAAGCGACGGCGCCAACACCCAGATCTTCGACGCCGCCGGCAACAGCCTCGGCTACGTCCAGTCCGACATCCTCCGCGAGCCGGTCAAGCTGAAGCAGATCCCGGTCGAGCTCCAGGAGGGGACGATCGCGATCGAGGACGCGAACTTCTACGAGCACAGCGGGGTCGACGTCGGGGCGATCATCCGCGCCGCCTTCGCCAACATCGAGGCCGGCGAGGTTCGTCAGGGAGCCTCGACGATCACCCAGCAGCTCGTCCGCAACCTCTACATCCCCGATCCCGAGGACACCGCCACCCGGAAGATCCAGGAGGTGGAGATGGCCCGCCAGTACGAGGAAGAGCACGGCAAGCACCAGATCCTCAACGAGTACCTGAACACCGCCACCTACGGCACCAACAACGGCCGCTCTGCGGTCGGGGTCCAGGCCGCGGCCTCGGAGTTCTTCGACAAGGACGTCGAGGACCTCGGCCTGCGCGAGTCGGCGATGCTCGCCGGCCTGCCGCAGGCGCCCTCGGAGTACAACCCGTTCAGCAACCGCGAGGCCGCGCTCGCGCGCCGCAACGAGGTCCTCGACGCGATGGCCGACCAGGGCTACATCACGCCGGCGAAGGCCGAGCAGGTGAAGGTGACCGGGCCCGGGCTGCAGCCGGGCCACAAGTACGAGACCCGCGGGCAGCCGTTCTTCTTCGACTTCGTCCAGAACGAGCTGATCGACAAGTACGGGTTGAAGACCGTCCGCCAGGGCGGGCTCGAGGTCTACACGACGCTGAACCCGACCTACCAGGCGGCGGCCGAGCAGGCGATCCTGAATCATCCGACTGACGGCGCCGCGAACGCGCTCGTCTCGACCGACACCAACACCGGGGCGATCCTCGCGATGGCCTCCTCGCAGACCTACGACACGAGTCAGTTCAACCTCGCCGCCAACGGCGAGCGCCAGCCCGGCTCCTCGTTCAAGCCGTTCGTGCTGACCACCGCGGTCAGCCAGGGGATGGACCCGGACACGACCAGCTACCCGGCGCCGTCGACGATCACGCTCACCCCGCCCGGCAGCGAGCCGTGGACGGTGAGCGGCGGCGGCAGCGGCTCGATGACCCTGCGGGCGGCGACCGCGAACTCGATCAACACCGTCTACGCCCAGCTCGGCGTCGACGTCGGGCCCGAGAACTTCGATGAGATGGCGCGCAAGATGGGGATCACGTCGGAGCTGCAGGGCGTGCCGGCCGAGGCGATCGGCGGCACCTTCACGTGCTGCACCGTGCTCGAGATGTCGAACGCGTACGCGACCCTCGCCAACGGCGGCGTCCATCACGACCCGACCGCCATCACCAAGGTCGAGTTCCCGAGCGGCAAGGTGGACAAGCCCGAGGACACCGAGGGGGACCGGGTGATCTCCGACGGCGTCGCCTACACGGTCGCCGACGTCATGCAGGGCACGCTCGACTACGGCACCGCCGTCGGCTACGACCTGACGGGCTGCACCGCCGCCGGCAAGACCGGGACGACCGAGCTCCAGTCCGATGCCTGGTTCGTCGGCTACACCCCGGACGTCTCGACCGCCGTCTGGACCGGCAACCCGGTCGCGCGGACGCCGCTGCCCGGCTATGGCGCCGACCTCTCGGCGCCGATCTGGCACGACTACATGATGGTCGCCGCGACCGAGGGCTGCCGCGACTTCCCCGAGCCGGAGGACCCGGCCGAGCTCTCCGCCTACTCGAGCAGCACGGCGACCTCATCATCGACCTACGACTCGACCACGACGACCACCCCCGCCACGCCGGACGGAGCCGACGCCGACGGCGACGGCTACCCCGACGACGCCTACGCGCCGGGCGTCGACGACGGGTAGCCGGCGGCCCCGCCCGGGCCGGGCTCGGCGTAGGCGTCGCGGGCGTTGAGCCGCTCGCCGCAGCGCCGGCAGTAGCCGCGACCGTCGACGACGCCGCCGCAGTCCTTGTGGTGGATGACGACCGGCGGGCCCGTCTCGGCGAGGTGGCGGTCGCCCCAGTCCATCATCGCCACGATCACGGGCCAGAGGTCGAGGCCCTTCTCGGTGAGGAAGTACTCGTGGCGGGTCGGCCGCTGCTGGTAGGGCCGCTTCTCGAGGATGCCCGCATCGACGAGGCGGGTGAGGCGGGCGGCGAGGACGTTGCGGGCGATGCCGAGGTCCTGCTGGATCGCGTCGAAGCGACGCTTGCCGTTGAAGACGTCGCGGATCACCAGCAGCGTCCAGCGCTCGCCGAGGACCTCGAGCGAGCGCGCCACCGAGCAAGCCTGGTCGTACTCACGCCTCAGCATCGCTACGTGATCTTTGCACACTCGGTTGCATCAAGCAACTTTAGGGTTCCGATTCAGCTACCCTCGGTTTTGTCAAGCAACCCAACGCGCCCGAGGGCGTGGAGAGGAGCGGAGATGAATCGCAACGACAAGCACTCGAAGCCGCGCAGGATCGTGAGCCAGTCGTTCCGGCTGACCAGCGAGGAGATCCTCGCCGACCTCATGTACCCGGCTCCGGTCCGCGACCCGAAGCGGCGCACCGCACGCCGCTGACCGATCAGGGCACCGGGCCAGGTCGCGGTCCGTCGGTGTGGACGAACAGGACCGGCCCCTCGCCGAGCCGGCCCGAGCGGGCGAGCTCGAGGGTCGCCGCCATCGCCTTCGCCGTGTAGACCGGGTCGAGCCGCAGGCCGATCGCCTCCGCCTCGATCCGGGCCCGCTCGCCGGTCTCGGTCCGGTGCCCGTAGCCGGCGCCGATCCAGCCGCCGAGCGAGTCGAGGTCGAGGCCGGAGGCGAGCGCGGCGACGCCGCGGGCACCGCGACGCTCGAGCAGCGCGGCGGTCCGCCCGGCGAGCCGGAGCAGCGTCCGCCGGTCGAGCGGGAGGGCGTCGCTAACGACGATGCCGATGACCTTCGAGCGCAGCCCGGCGAGCCGGAGGCCGAGCACGAGGCCGGCGGCGGTCCCGCCGGAGCCGACTGCGGCGATCACGTGAGCGGGCTCCGGCAGCTCGTCGGCCTCGACCTGGGCGGCGATCTCGAGCGCCGCCTCGACGTAGCCGGTGGCCCCGAGCGGCGAGGAGCCGCCGGCGGGGAGGAGGTAGGGCAGGTGGCGACCCCGCCGGTGGCGGAGCAGAAGCCACGGGACGGTGGCGATCGTCCGCGCCTTCGTCCGGGTGCGGTGGATCGTCGCCCCCGAGCGAGCGAGCCGCTCGAGCTGGGCGCGGACGTGGTCGTCGAGCGGCTGGTCGATCAGCGCCAGCGCCACATCGACCGAGCGATCTCGCCCGTAGAGCGCCGCAGCCAGGCCCCAGTTGGTGCCGAGCCCCCCGAACGTGAGGATCGTCCGGCAGGGACGGCGCTCGGCCGCGGGTAGCAGCCATTCGAGCTTGCGCACCTTGTTGCCGCCCCAGCCGCCGGCGCCGTAAGCGCCGTCGTCCTTGAGCCAGAGCTCGACGCCCTCGGGCGCGAGGCCGGCGAGCCGCCGCACCGGCGTCGGCCGGCGCTGCTCGAGGGCGAGGTGGGGGAGGGTCTCGCGCAACGCCGGGAAGCGCTCGTGAAGGAGCGGCACCGGGCAACTGTACGGGTGGCCGTGGAGGGTCGATAGTCTGGCCCGGCAAGGCTTGGAACAGGGAGGGAAAGCAGGAATGCGAATCGATCGTCGGCTCGTCCACTGCGCCATCGGCGCGCTCGTCATGACGCTCGCGGCGCTCGGCATCGTCGCGCCGGCGCTCGGCTACAAGGCGAAGATCCGCGAGACCAGCTACGGCATCCCGCACGTCAAGGCCCACAGCTACGGGTCGGCCGGCTACGGGGTCGGCTACGCCTTCGCCGAGCAGAACATCTGCACGTTCGCGAACAACAACGTCACCACGTCGGCCCGGCGCTCGAAGTACTTCGGGCCTGACGGCGAGAGCCCGGCGAGTGCGGCGGGCCCGGTGAACAACCTCGACTCCGACTTCTTCTGGCAGTCGGTGATCGACTCCGGGCGGATCGAGGAGCTGCTGAAGGCCAAGGGCGTCCAGAGCCCCTCCAAGGACGCCAAGGCGGCGGCCCGCGGCTACGCCGCCGGCTACAACGCCTACCTGAAGAAGGTCGGCGTCGACGGCATCACCGACCCGCGCTGCCGCGGCGAGAGGTGGGTCAAGCCGATCAAGGCGATCGACGTCTGGCGGCGGATCTACCAGGCCGACCTGCTCGCCAGCTCCCAGAACTTCATCTCCGACTTCGTCGCCGCGGAGCCGCCGACGACGATGACCTCCGCTCCGCAGGTCTCACCCGATGAGGCCGCCGACGCGCTCCGGGGCTCCGACCTCGACGTCAGCCAGAACCAGGCGGACGCCGCCAAGCTGGGCTCGAACGCCCTCGGCGTCGGCGAGCAGGACTCGCGGAGCGGCAACAGCCTCGTGCTCGGCAACCCGCACTTCCCGTGGCGGGGGATCGATCGCTTCTGGGAGCTCCACGTCCAGATCCCGGGCGAGATCAACGTGATCGGCGCGAGCCTGATGGGCTTCCCCGCCGTCAACATCGGCCACAACCGCCACGTCGCCTGGAGCCACACCGTCTCGACCGCGCAGCGGTTCACGCTGTTCGAGCTCGAGCTCGACCCCTCCGACCCGACGAGCTACATCTACGACGGCGAGTCGATCCCGATGACGAGCCGCACCGTCGAGGTCCCGGTCGGAGGCGGCGAGAAGGAGTCGACGACCCTCTGGTACTCGCGGTTCGGCCCGGTCCTCGCCCGGCCGAGCGTCGGGCTGAGCTGGACCGACACGACCGTGTTCGCGCTCGGCGACGCCAACGACCACATCCGCGGCGCCGACACCTGGCTGCACATGAACAAGGCGAAGAGCGCCAAGGACCTGGTCAAGGCGCAGTCCAAATATCAGGGCGACCCCTGGGTCAACACGATCGGCGCCGACGACAAGGGCCGCGCCTTCTACGCCGACAACAGCGTCGTCCCGAACGTCACCGCCGAGAAGATCGACACCTGCATCAAGCCGGGGATCTCGACCGTGATCCACAACGCCGCCGGGATCATCCCGCTCGACGGCTCGACCTCGGCCTGCAACTGGGGGAACGACCCCGATGCGGCCGTCAAGGGCATCTTCGGCGCCTCGAACCTGCCGATCCAGTTCCGCGGCGACTACGTCCTCAACGCCAACGACTCCTACTGGCAGTCGAACGCCGACGAGCCGCTGACCGGGTTCAGCCCGATCATCGGCTGCGAGGACTGCGAGCAGGGGCTGCGGACCCGGCTCGGGCACCAGATGGTGCAGGAGCGGATGGCCGCGACCGACGGCCTCGGCGACGAGCCCGGCTTCACGCTCAAGAACATGACGAAGATGTGGCTCGCCGACCGCAGCCTCGCGGCCGAGCTGACCAGCGACAGCCTCGCCCAGGTCTGCACCGACAACCCGACGATCGCGACCCCGTCGGGCAACGTCGACGTCACCGAGGCGTGCCCGATCCTCGCCGCCTACAACGACACCGGCCTGCTCGACTCCCCGGGCGGCTGGCTGTTCAACATCTGGTGGCAGGAGGCCGGCGGCGGCACCTTCTGGAGCACGCCGTTCGACGTCAACGAGCCGTTGACGACGCCGAACACGCTCAACCAGACCAACCCGGCGACGATCGAGGCGCTCGGCGTGGCCGTCCAGGAGCTGCGCGACCAGGGGATCCCGCTCGATGCGAGCTACGGCGACGTCCAGTTCTCGCCCGCCCGCAACGGCAAGCCGATCCCGATCCACGGCTGCAACACCGGCTGCTGGCAGGCGATCGCCGCCAATGCCGACCCCGACTCGGACAGCTACGAGTACGGCCAGGTCGGCACCGGGTCGAGCACGGTGCAGATGACCGAGTTCAAGCCGCAGGGCCCGAAGGCTCACTGGATCCTCACCTACTCGCAGTCGGAGAACGAGAAGAGCAAGCACTACGACGATCAGACCAAGCTCTTCTCGAAGAGCGAGTTCGTGCCGATGCTCTACGCGAACAAGGAGATCCGCGGCGACCCGAACCTGAAGATCAGGAAGCTCAAGGAGAAGAGCAAGAAGGGGAAGGGCAAGGGCGGCAAGGGCAAGTAGAGCGCGGCGCGGTCACGGCGTGGCGGTGATCGTCGCGCCGGCGGCGACGCGGCGGCGGATCCGCAGCACGCGGTCGGCGCGGTCGTAGCTCCAACCGTTTCCGAGCCGGCGCCCGTCCAGCTTCACGATCCGCGGCCGGAACGGGTTGGCCAGCGTCGCCATCGACGCCTCGAGGTCGATGCGGATCGGCCGGGGCGAGTCGACCTCGAGCCGCCAGCCGCGACCGCGCTCGCTCGAGCGCAGCCGCCCCCGGCGGCCGAAGCGGGCGGCGGTCGTGCCGCGCGGGAAGGCGAGGACATGAAGCCGGCCGCGCGCATCGTCGAGGCCGACGTGGTCACGGGTGCCGTAGGGCGCCAGGGTCTCGACCCGCGCCGGCAGCAGCGGCAACAGCGCTCCCGCCCTCGCGAAGATCGGGATCTCCTCGAGCGGCGCGTCCGCATCGATCGCGCGCCGGCCGGCGCGCGCCCTCGCCGGCGCGCTGATCCGGAAGGCGCCCGCCCGCGTCCGGAACTCGACCGCATCCCAGAAGTTCACCCACCTACCGCGCGGCAGGTAGACCCGGCGCGTGATCACGCCCGGGGCGAGGACCGGCGCGACGAGCAGGTCGGGGCCGAACAGGTACTCGCCGTCGCGGCCGCCGGCCCGGCGATCACGGGGGTAGGAGAGCGCGAGCTGGCGCATGATCGGCATCCCGGTGCGGGCGTAGCTTCGATCGGCGGCGACGAGGTAGGGATAGAGCTGGGTGCGGAGCTTCGCGTAGCGGCGGTAGATCGGCAGCGTCGGCTGCTCCCAGACCTGGGGTCGCGCCGACTTCGGGAGCGGGATCCCCTGTGCCTTCGTCCGCATCACCCCCGAGAAGGCCCCGAACTCGAGCCAGCGGGCGAGCAGCTCGGGATCGAGCGTCTGTCCCGAGAACGAGAAGAAGCCGCCGATGTCCGACCCCCACAGCGACACGCCCGACAGCCCCATCGTCAGGCCCTCACGGACCGCCGAGCGGAGCCCGTCGAAGCCCCAGCCCGTGGTCGGGTCGCCACCCCAGACGATCTGCGAGTGGCGGGCCGCGCCCGTGAAGCCGGACCGGGTGAAGCGGATCAGCGGCCGCCGCTTCGATCGGGCGTAGTCGAGGCCGGCGCGGTGGTAGGTGACGGGGTAGAAGTTGTGCATCCGCTTGCCGGTCATGCCGTTGTCGGCGACCGAGTCCGGCGGCGCGTACTCACCGTAGTCCTCCATCCAGCCGTCGTAGCCGGCCCGGTAGGCGCGGTCGAGGATCGATCGATAGATCGGGACGGCGTCGGGGTCGGTGAAGTCGAGCATCCCGACCTGGGTGACGCCGGAGCCGACGAAGGTGGGGAACGTGTAGGGCGACCCGTCCCGATGCTCGAGGAACGCGTCGCGGGCGACGGCCCGGTCGAACGGCTCCGTGTAGCTCGCGCAGAGTGCCTCCCGCGTGTAGGTGAGCGCGGCGGCCCCGGTCGCGTGAAGCCCGGCGGTGCGCTCGCGCTCCGCCTCCTCCTGGCCGAGATCGGAGCCACACGGCATGTAGCGCATGTGGGTCTCGACCGCCGAATAGGGAGCGTCGGCATCGCGCAGGGTCGCGAGGTCGCCGAGCTCGTCGGGCTCGGTGTTGGAATGGCCGGTCTGGACCCAGGGTCCGAACAGCCAGGGCGCGGCGGGGCGCGGCTGGCGGCCGACCGCCGCGCTGAGCCGGCGCAGGGCGTCCCGCGGCCTCGGGCCGGCGAACAGCGCGAGCCGCAGGCGCCGGGCATCGACCTCGACGCTCCACTCGCCGTGCGACTCGGTTCCGAGCCGGTATCGGCTCGTCTCGAGGTTGCGGACGAGAGCCCCGTAGCCGCGAGTCGAGAGCAGCCACGGCATCGGGAAATAGGTCGCATCGCTGCGGTTGCGAACGCCCCAGGGCGGGACCGTGGCCGCGATGATCGGGTACTCGCTCTGCTGGTAGGGGCCCTCCCCGACGTAGCTCTCGACCACGTTGCCCCGCTGATCGACGTGGTCGGAGCGCTCCCCGAAGCCGAGCATCCGCTCGGAGCCCGTGGCCCGAAAGCCGATGCCGACCGCCTCGACCGGATCGTCGCCGGCTCCTGCGACCCTGACCCGGAGGTCCCGTACGCCGCGCCTGCGGGGCTCGATCGCGACCACGATGCGGCGCCCCGCCGGATCGTCGCTTGCGAGGACGACTCGGCGGCCCCGATCGACGCGGCGGACGCGGACGAGCGCGGTCGCGTGGTGCCAGCCGCCGCCGGCGAGGAAGCCAACCCGGCCGCCCGGTCCGCCGCCGCCCGATGCCTCCCGGAGCGACCCCGCGGCGGCGAGCCCGCGCACGGCGATCCGCCCACTCTCCGCGTCGACCGCGATCCCGGCGGAAGCGGACCCCGTGACAACTCCGCAGCCGGCGAGAACGCCGATCAGGACGAGCAGTCGGGCCTCGGACCGGGCGCGCATGAGGCGATTATCGCGTCCCCTTGCAACCGGCACGACGCCACGAGGGCGGTGATAACGTGGCTCGCCGCTCGGCTCGAGGAGGGTGAGCCGGCCTGACCGAAGTTCGAGACCGGAGGAGACGACCGCCTTGACGAGGATTACCCGAGCCCTTGCCGCCCTGCTCGCCCTCGCGCTCTGCGCGAGCCTCGCCGCTTCGGCCTCGGCCGCCCCCAGCGCCGCGAAGCGCGGCAAGAAGGTCTCGCTGAAGATCAAGACCGACGGTCAGAAGCAGATCCTCAAGGGCGGCGTCAAGGTCCGGGTCAAGGCGAAGGGCAAGCTCGCCCGGAAGGCCAGAAGGGGCAAGCGGGTCAAGGTCAAGGTCAAGCTCACCTCGAGCACGTTCGACACGAAGCGGGCCGGGCAGCTTGCGAAGCCGAAGAAGGTCAGGCTCTCGCGGCGCGGCAAGGCGGTCGCGAAGCTGAAGCTGACCGGCGACGGCCGCTCGCAGATCGAGAGCTGCGAGGCGCGCACCCTCGAGGTCTCCGCCCGCGGGGCCGGCGCGCGGGCCGATCTGGTTCGCGACACCTCACGCTGCAAGCCGAAGCCGATCGACCTGAGCCGCGCCGACGAGTGCGACTTCATCGGCGTGCAGGACACCTCGCGCTGCATGCTTCCGTTCCCCGACGACTACTACACGAGCGAGGACGCGGACACGGCGACCGGCAAGCGGATCGACTTCGGCGCGGAGGCGGCGCCCGCCAACGTCGGCGGCACGCACATCGCCCCCGGGCCCTACGCGCAGAACGACGGCTTCAGCCCCGGCCAGACCGCAGTAGTCCGGGTCCCCGGCCTCGACAACCCGGAGGCGCTCGCCGAGACCAACCCGGCGTCGCTGCGCAAGCTCGGCAAGTACGCGAAGCAGGGCGCGCCGATCGTCGTGATCGACGCGACCACCGGCGAGCGCTGGCCGATCTGGGCGGAGATCGACTCGAACGCGACCACGCCCGAGGACACGGCCGTGCTGATCCACCCGGCGCGGAACTACACCGGCGGCCACCGCTACATCGTCGCGATGCGGAAGCTCCGCGACGCCGACGGCAACACGCTCGACGCGCCCGAGGGCTTCCGCTATTACCGCGACGACCTGCCCTCGGACGAGGGGGCGATCGACGCCCAGCGCGACCGCTTCGAGGGCATCTTCGAGACGCTGAAGCAGGCCGACGTCAAGCGCCGCAACCTCTATCTCGCCTGGGACTTCACGGTCGCGAGCGACGAGAACATCGCCAAGAACATCCTCGCGATGCGCGACGACGCCTTCGCCGACCTCGGCGACACCGACCTCGACGACGGGATCGTGCAGGGCAACGCCCCCGCGTTCACGGTCACCTCGGTCCAGAACTTCGAGCCGACCGACACCGGCCCGCTGCCCGAGGACGCCGACATGGCCCGCCGGGTGCAGGGAACGTTCACGGTCCCCTGCTACATGACCGACCCCGACGGCGGCGGCCCCGACACGCCCTGCTCCCCGGGCGCGCGCCTCAACCTCGATGCGGACGGCGTCCCGCAGCAGAACGGCACCTGGACGGCGAACTTCAACTGCATGATCCCGTACGCGGCGCTGGGCTCGCCGGCCCGGGCGTCGATCTACGGTCACGGCCTGCTCGGCAGCGCCGGCGAGGGCACCTCCTCGCCGCAGAAGACGCTCGGCAACACCCACGGGATCATGGACTGCGCCACCGACGAGATCGGCATGTCCGGCGCCGACATCCCGAATACGATCGGGATCCTCGGCAACATGAGCGACTTCCCGGAGCTCGCCGACCGGCTCCAGCAGGGGATGCTCAACGGCCTCTTCCTCGGTCGCCTGCTCGTCAACTCGCAGGGCTTCATCAGCGATCCCGCCTTCCGGGTCGACGACACCGGCCCGGTCGATGCGACCAACCCGCCGGTCATCGACACGTCCAACCTCTACTACAACGGCAACAGCCAGGGCGCGATCTTCGGCGGCGCGCTGACCGCGGTCGCCCCCGACTTCACCCGAGCCTCGCTCGGCGTCGGCGGCATGAACTACTCGGTGCTCCTGAACCGCTCGGTCGACTTCGACACCTATGCCGCATTCCTCGATCCGGCCTATCCGGACGAGCTCTCCCAGCAGCTCCTGCTCTCGATGGTGCAGATGCTCTGGGACCGCGGGGAGTCGAACGGGTACGCGAACGTCGTCACCGACAACCCGCTGCCGAACACCCCGCCCCACGAGCTGCTGATGAACATCGGGGTCGGCGACCACCAGGTGACCAACTTCTCGGCCGAGAACATGGCGCGGACGGTCGGAGCCGGAATCCACAAGCCGATCGTCTACGACGGGCGCTGGCCCGGCGTCAACGTCGGCTGGAACCTGCCGGAGCTGACCTACCCGTGGACCGACTCGGCGCTCGTCTACTGGGATCCGGGCCCGGTCCGCGACGATCCCGGATCGGCGGACCCCGCCGACGTGCTCGGCACCGACGTGCCGCCGATCGAGAACGTGCCGAACCGGACCGGGGTCGACCCGCACGAGAACCCGCGGCGGACGCCGGCCGAACAGCAGATGGTCTCCGACTTCCTGCAGCCGAACGCGCAGAGCCACATCACCGACACCTGCAACGGCAGCCCCTGCTTCGACTACACGTTCAGCGGCCCCTGAGATAGGCCGCGCCGGGCGGGGGAGAGGGCGGCCGGCGCGGTGCAACCGCGGCGGCCGTGCCCGTCAGCAGGGCATTTGCTGCTACCGTTCCCGGCGTCGGGCTGCCCCACAGTCATTATTGGGCGCCCGAGAGGTTCAAGTTTCTCGCTGCCTTCGGCTGACGCCGAGCGTTTTCGGGGCCGACGAATCTCCGAATACGACGCTCAAAGGAGCAGCAAACAGAATGTCCAAGAACTTCGCCGATCTCGGCGTGTCCAACGCCGTCGCGAGCGCACTCGCCGAGCGCGGCATCGAAACCCCCTTCCCGGTCCAGCGGCTCGTCATCGAGGACGTGCTGGCCGGCCGCGACGTGCTCGTCCAGTCGCCGACGGGCTCCGGCAAGACGCTGGCCTTCGGCGTCCCGCTCGTCGACCTGATCGCCGCCGACTCGCGCCGCCCCGCGGCGCTGGTCCTCGCGCCAACCCGTGAGCTGGCCCGCCAGATCGTCGACGAGCTCGAGGCGATCGCCCGGGCCCGCGCGCTCAAGGTCGAGGTCGTCTACGGCGGCGTCGGCATGGAGCCGCAGATCCGCAAGGCGCCCAAGGCGCACATCCTCGTCGCGACGCCCGGCCGCCTCGAGGACCTGATCCAGCGCCGCGCCCTGACCCTGAAGCACGTCGGGATCCTCGTCCTCGACGAGGCCGACCGGATGCTCGACATGGGGTTCAAGCCCGCCGTCGATCGGATCGTTGCGATGGTCCCGGCCCGCCGCCAGACCCTGTTCTTCTCGGCGACCCTCGAGGGTGCGGCCGGCAAGCTCGCCGCCGGCTACACCGACGATGCGCGCCGCCACGTCCACGCACCGAAGCCGGAGGGCGGCAGGGCGGCGATCAGCCACCGGTTCGTCGAGGCGCCGAGCCAGGCCGCGAAGGTCGACCTGCTCGTCGACGAGCTCGACGCCGGCGACCGCGGGCGAACGCTCGTCTTCGTCCGCACCAAGCGTGGCGCCGACCGGCTCGTCAAGAAGCTACGGGCCCGCGACGTCGAGGCGGTCGCGATGCACGGCGACAAGTCCCAGTCGCAGCGGCAGAAGGCGCTCGCCCGCTTCGAGCGTGGCGACATCACCGTCCTGATCGCCACCGACGTCGCCGCGCGCGGGATCGACGTCGCCGACGTGACCCACGTGATCAACTTCGACGCGCCCGCTGACGGCGACGCCTACACGCACCGGATCGGCCGCACCGGCCGCGCCGGCGCGACCGGCAACGGCATCAGCTTCGTGCTCGACGACCAGGTGCACGAGATGCGGCAGCTCACCCGCGGCCTCGGCCTCGTCGCCGAGTTCGACCGCCGCGAGGGCGCCGGCCGCCACGCGCCTCCGCCCGAGCGGCATTCCGGCAGCCGGCGGAAGCACTCCGGCGGTCAGCGCCGGCACACCGGCAGCCAGAACGGCGGCGGAACCGGCCAGCGCAACGGGGCCGGCCAGCTCGACGGGACCCACAAGCGCCGCCGCCGTCGCCGTCCGCGCCAGTCGCCGCGCGCCTAGCCGCCAGCCTCCGCGAAACGACAGTTGCGTCCCCGGGGAGGACGTTTCAGTCGTCTCGCGGGCAGAGCCGGTGGCCCGCTCAGCGGTGCTTGAGCCTGCGCTCGAGCTCGACCGTGACGTCCTTGCTCCGCGGCTCGCCGCCGCGGGGCTCGAACGTCACCGTCAGCACCGCCGTCGCCTCGCCGTGTTCGCGGAGCTCCCTCTCCAGCTCGCCTTCTGGCCGCACCTCGAGCTTCACCGTCTTCGCCTTCCCCCGCTTCGCCGTGACGTCCTTGACCGACTCCCCCCGCAGGCTCAACTCGCCGGCGCCGGGGATCGTGACCGGCAGCTTCGCGATGCCCTTCTTCCGGTTCAGCTTCGCCTCGCCGATCTCGAACTCGTTCGACGGCTCCGGCTCGACGGTCAGCCAGATCGGGCTCGTGTAGCCCTCGATGAACTCGCTGGTCGCGGTCCTCGTCAGCTCGATCGAGTAGCGCCCGGTCTGCGGGACGCCCCACTCCTGGGTGATGGAGTCGCCCGCGACCGGAACCGACGCCTCGGCCACGCCGTCGCGGAGCAGGGTCAGCTCCCAGGTCCCGGGCCGCCCCGTGCCGGCGGCGCCGCTGACCGTCGCGGTCAGCTCCAGCGATCGCCCCGTCAGCGAGTCGCCGATGATCGCGCCCTCGCCGTTCTCATTGGCGGCCTCGAGCGTCAGGTCCGGGCCGCTCGGCCCGAACGGCTTCACGTAGGTGTGATCGGCCTTGACGGCGGCGACGATGGCGGCGCGGCGCAGGCCCTTGGCATGGACGACCGTGGCGCCCTCGCCGACCGACGAGTCGAAGGGGCCGGTAGCCGTTGCGGCCCGGTGATCGTCGCTGGAGCCGACGGCGGCGACGTGAGCGCCGGTGTCGAGCGCGTGCTCGTAATACTCGATCGCGGTCGCGGTGAACGGGTTCATCGCCGCCGGGCTGCCGTGCGGGATTCCGGCTGGTCCCGTCTGGATCTCGATCGCGTCGACCTTCGAGAAGTCCGTGTCGGCGTCCGTGTAGTTCCAGAAGCAGCCGCGGCACGCCGCGGGGCTGTCCTTGAAGATCGTCGGATGGTTGATCTGCGCCCAACCGCCGCCCATCCGGATCGACTCGAACTGGTCCTTCGGCAGCGTCGCGTCCCGCACGTTGGTCAGAGCCGTGTCGGGGATCGGTGAGGTGAGGGTGCCCGGCGTGTAGATCGGCCCGCCGCGGAAGTCGGCGAAGCTCGAGCTGCCCTGGGCATTCCAATGGCCGCGGTAGGTGGTGACCTCGACCCCGGGGATCACCAGGTTGCCGGGGTAGGCGTCGGCCTGGGCCTGCATGTCGTCGTGGGCGACGTCGTTGTTGTGGTCGACGAGCGTGATGAAGTCGAGCCCGGGGCCGGCGGGCCCGAAGGCGGCGGCGAAGGTCTGGTTCATGGTCGCGTTGCCGGGCTCCTGCTCGCCGTGGACGTGGAAGTCGCCCGTGTACCAGCCCGGCGTCGAGTTGACCTTCGGGTCCGGCGGACCGGAGGGGTCGTAGGGCTCGTCGGACCACTCCGCGCCGGTGCTCGTGCGGACCTCGATCGCGTAGCGGATGCCGTCGGCGTCGGCGGGGTCGACGTAGGCGATGCCGAGCTCGACCGCCCAGGTGCCGGCCGGGATCGGCCCCGGCTCGTAGGCGCGGGTCGTCCGGCCGTTGACGAACGCCCTCCTGTCGGCGAGGTAGGTGGTCTCGTCGCTGAAGCCGTTCTGGGCGATCGCCAGGTTCTTGACCGCGCTGCCGCTCCAGCCGCGGCGGTCGGACTGCTCGAAGGCCGGGGAGGACGGGTTCGCCTTCGGCTCGTAGACGCCCATGTCGAGCGTGTTCGGGCCGCCGCCGCAGCCTCCGCCGGGCTGGTCGTAGCTGTAGCGGACCTGGATCCCGGTCGTCCCCGCCGGCACGTCGAACGGGATCTGCAGGTAGCCACCCGTCCGCGCGGAATCGATGTCGCCCTTGACTGAGAGCGCGACGTTGTCCATCGCGTTGCCGGGCGAGCCCGGGAGCGGGCAATCGGTCGCCGTCGCCGCGGCCGGCGTCGCCAGCGCCGCCGCGACCGCCGCCAGGGCGCCACAGCCCAACCGCATCGTCTGCGCCTTCATCAGCTCGATCCCTCCTCGCCGCTCACGTCCGCCGGGACGCTAGCAGCGGCGATCGCGTCGCTCGCCGCTTCGTGGCCCGTCGGGCACGGTCATAAGCCCTGCTGATCACCTCATTCACAGAACGGCAACGCGAGCGCGGAGGCAATCCTTCATCATGCGCTGCCGCTCCCCGCCTCTCCTCCTTCAGACCAACCCCGGGGAGTCCCCTCGAATGAGAGCAATCGCCGACTTCTGCATCCGTCATCGCCGTCTCACCGTCCTGGCCTGGATCGTCGCGCTGTTCGCCGCCGGCGCCGCCGCCGGCTCCGCCGGGGAGAAGTTCTCGACGAACTTCCAGCTCCCCGACTCGGACTCGACCAAGGCGCTGAACCTGCTCGAGGATCGCTTCCCGAAGCAGTCCGGCGACGAGATCCAGGTCGTCTTCGCCGACGACGCCGGGCTCGAAGGAGTGGACACGACGCAGCGGATCGACCACCTCGCCGAGGAGCTCCGGGCGCTCGACCACGTCGTCGCGGTCGAGCCGCCGTCCGCCAAGCAGGGCTCGATCTCCGAGAGCGGCACGATCGGCTTCGCGACCGTGGAGCTCGACGACGCTGCCTTCGAGCTGCCGGTCTCCTCGCTCGAGAAGATCGTCGACACCGCTAACGAGGCGGGCGGCGACGGGCTCGAGGTCCACGCCGGCGGCGAGCCGGTGCGCATCGTCGAGCAGCAGGAGGAGGGCGGCAGCGAGATGATCGGCCTGCTCGCGGCGATCATCATCCTGCTGATCACGTTCGGCTCGGTCGTCGCGATGGCGATGCCGGTGGTCACCGCGATCGTCGCCCTCGGCACGGCGCTCAGCCTGATCACGCTCGGCACCCACATCATCGACACCGCCGACTTCGCGCCGGCGCTGGCGAGCATGATCGGGCTCGGCGTCGGGATCGACTACGCGCTGTTCGTCGTAACCAGGTTCCGGCAGGGGCTCGCCGACGGCCTCGAGGTCAACGAGGCTGTGGTCGAGGCGATGGACACGGCCGGCCGCGCCGTCCTCTTCGCCGGCATCACGGTCGTGATCGCGATGCTCGGCCTGTTCGCGATCGGGGTCGGCTTCCTACACGCGCCGGCGCTGGCGGCATCGCTCGCGGTGCTCTTGACCATGACCGCGGCACTGACCCTGCTGCCGGCGATCCTCAGCAAGGTCGGCACCAGGATCGACCGGCTCCGGGTCCGCAAGCCTCAGCCGGCCCGCGCCGAGACCTCGCGCTGGAGCCGCTGGAGCCGGATGATCCAGCGTCGGCCGTGGGCCGCCGCGATCGCCTCCGGCGGCCTTCTCCTCGTCCTCGCGATCCCGGTTTTCTCGATCGACCTCGGCTCGGCCGACGCCGGCACCGATCCATCCGACTCGAGCGCCCGCCAGGCCTACGACCTGCTCGCCGAGGGCTTCGGCCCCGGCTTCAACGGCCCGCTTCAGGTCGTCGTCGATGCCCCCGACGGCGCTTCGCCGGAGGCGACGGAGCAGGAGCTCGCACCGCTCAGCAAGTCGCTGGCGGCGACTCCCGGCGTCGCCGGCGTCGCCCCCGCAGTCGTCAACGACGACGGCGACACCGCGATCATCCAGGTCTTTCCGACCACCTCGCCTCAGGACAACGCGACGAGCGACCTCGTCGAGAACCTCCGCGACGACGTCCTGCCGCCGGCCGAGCAGCAGCTCGGGATCGTGGCCTACGTCGGCGGCACGACGGCGATCTACGACGACTTCGCCACCTACATCTCCGGCAAGCTGCCGCTCTTCTTCGGGATCGTGATCCTGCTCTCGGGCCTGCTCCTGATGGTCGCGTTCCGCTCGGTGCTGGTGCCGCTGAAGGCGGTGCTGATGAACGTGCTCACGATCGGCGCCTCGTTCGGCGTGGTCGTCGCGATCTTCCAGTGGGGCTGGCTCGGCGGCCTGATCGGGCTCGACACCACCGCTCCGATCGAGTCGTTCCTGCCGGTGATGGTGTTCGCGATCATCTTCGGCCTTTCGATGGACTACGAGGTGTTCTTGATGTCGCGCGTCCACGAGGAGTGGGAGCGGCGCAAGGACGCCTCCGAGGCGGTCGTCCACGGCCTCGCCTCGACCGGCCGGGTGATCACCGCGGCGGCGACGATCATGATCTGCGTGTTCGCCTCGTTCGCGCTCGGCGGCAACATGACGATCAAGCTGTTCGGCGTCGCCCTGGCCGCGGCCATCGCGATCGACGCCTTCGTGATCCGCAGCCTGCTCGTCCCGGCGATCATGGAGCTGCTCGGCCGCCGCGCCTGGTGGCTGCCCGACTGGCTGGAGCGGATCCTGCCGCGGCTCCACGTCGAGGCCGACCCGGACCGCAGGCGCCCCAGCCCCGAGCCCGCCACCGCCACGGCCGACGACTGAGATGACCGACCGGGCGGACTACGCGGCGCGGCGCTGGCAGGCGCTCGCGCTGCTCTGCATCGCCCAGTTCATGGTCATCCTCGACGCGTCGATCGTCAACATCGCGCTGCCGACGATCGGCACCGCCCTCGACTTCTCCCAGGACGACCTCTCCTGGGTCGTCAACGCGTACGTGCTCACCTTCGGCGGCTTCCTGCTGCTCGGTGGCCGCCTCGCCGATCTGCTCGGCCGCCGCCGCGTGTTCATGACCGGGCTCGTCATCTTCGCGCTCGCCTCGCTGGCCGGCGGCTTCGCCACCAACGACATCCAGCTCGTCATCGCCCGCGCCGTCCAGGGCCTCGGCGCGGCGATCGTCTCGCCGGCGGCGCTCTCGATCATCACGGTCACCTTCAAGGAGGGCGCCGAGCGCAACAAGGCGCTCGGGGCCTGGGGCGCGGTCGCCGGCTCGGGCGGCGCCGTCGGCGTCCTGCTCGGCGGCGTCCTCACCGAGGGCCTCGGCTGGGAGTGGGTGCTGTGGGTGAACGTGCCGATCGGGATCGCCGCCGCGCTGCTTGCGCCGCGGCTGATCGCCGAGACCCACTCCGAGGCCGAGAGCCGCTCCTTCGACGTGCCGGGCGCGGTCACGATCACCGGCGGGCTGTCGCTGCTCGTCTACGGGATCGTGAACGCCGAGAAGGTCGGCTGGGGCTCGACCGAGACGATCGTCCTGCTCGCGATCGCCGCCGCCCTGATCGCCGCCTTCGTCGCGATCGAGCAGCGGGCGGCGGCGCCGCTGGTGCCGTTCCGGATCTTCCGGCTGCCGACCCTGACCGGGGCCAACGCGGTCGGCCTGCTGATCGGGGCGGCGCTCTTCTCGATGTTCTTCTTCGCCTCGCTCTACATGCAACAGGTGCTCGGCTACGGGGCGATCAAGGCCGGTCTCTCCTACCTTCCGCTGTCGGCCGGGATCATCCTCTCGGCCGCTGTCAGCTCCCAGCTCTCGACCCGGATCGGCTTCAAGCCGGTGCTCGTCGCCGGCTGCGTTCTGATGGCCGTGGCGCTGCTGTGGTGGTCGCAGGTCTCGCCGGACGGCAGCTACGTGAGCGACATCCTCGGCCCCTCGGTCATCGCCGCGATCGGCCTCGGACTCGGCTTCGTCGCGATCACGATCGCCGCCGTCGCCGGGGTCGCCGAGCAGGAGTCCGGCCTCGCCAGCGGCCTCATCAACACCTCACAGCAGGTCGGCGGCGCCCTCGGGCTTGCGATCCTCGCGACGATCGCCAACTCGGTCAGCGACGACAAGCTCGCCGGCGCGCGTACCCCGGCCGAGCAGGGTGCGGCGCTGACTGAAGGCTTTCAGGAGGCGTTCCTGGCCGGCGCCGGCTTCGCCGTCCTCGCGCTGATCCTCTGCCTGACCCTGATCAAGACCAGCGACAGCCGGGCGATGATCGAGCGCGAGGCGCCGGCCGAGGGCTGAGCGCCGGCTCAGCCGCGCCAGCGGCGCGCGAACGGCAGCCGCCAGGCGTCCGGCGCGATCAGCCCCTCCAGCGACCGCGGTCCCCACGAGTAGGAGGGGTAGATCTCGATCGGCGGCGGGCTCTCGAGCAGCGCGGCCGAGACCGCCCAGAGCCGCTCGATACCGTCGGCGGTCGTGAACAGCGTGTGGTCGCCGGCCATCGCGTCGCGGATCAGCCGCTCGTAGGCCTCGAGCGAGTCGCCGCTCGCCTCCGCCTCGGCCCGCGAGAACTGCATCGAGGTCTTCTCGAGCTCCATGACCGGGCCCGGCCGCTTGCCGTAGAAGCTGAGCGACAGGCGCGCGTAGTCGTCGAGGTCGAAGGTCAGGTGGTCGGGCCCGTAGCTGCCGACCCCCGAGCCCTCCGGGAACATGCTCTGCGGCGGCTCGCGGAACGCGATCGAGATGATCCTCGCGCCCTCGGCCATCCGCTTGCCGGTCCGCAGGTAGAAGGGCACGTCGGACCAGCGCCAGTTGTCGATCCCGCAGCGCAGGCCGATCAGGGTCTCGGTCTCGGAGTCGGGGGCGACGCCGGGCTCGCTGCGGAACTCCTCGTACTGGCCACGGACGACGTTGACGGGGTCGATCGGCCGCAGCGAGCGGAACACCTTGTTCTTCTCCTCGGTGATCGCCAACGGGTCGAGGTGGGTCGGCGGCTCCATCGCCAGGAACGCGAGGATCTGCATCAGGTGGGTGACGACCATGTCGCGGTAGGCGCCGGTCTCCTCGTAGAAGGCGCCGCGCGAGCCGACCGACAGCGTCTCCGGGACGTCGATCTGCACGTGGGCGATGTGGCGGCGGTTCCAGATCGGCTCGAAGAGGCCGTTGGCGAACCGCAGGGCGAGGATGTTCTGCGCCGCCTCCTTGCCGAGGAAGTGGTCGATCCGGAAGATGTGGCTCTCGGGGAAGACGCGGTGGATCGCGTCGTTGAGCTCGCGCGAGCTCTCCAGGTCGGTCCCGAACGGCTTCTCCATGATGATCCGCGAGCCCTCCGCGAGCCCAGCCTCGGCGACCAGGTCGATCAGCGCCAGCGCGGCGCCCGGCGGCACGCTCATGTAGAGCAGGCGCTCCGCAGTCGGGCCCAGGTCGCTCTCGGCCCGGTCGACTGCGGCGGCGAGCGGCTCGGGGCCGGCCTTGACGTTGACGTAGCTGAGCCGGGCCGCGAAGCGCTGCCGTGCCTCCTCGTCGAACTCGCGGCGCCCGAACTCCGCACAGGCCTCGAGCGCGTAGTCGCGGAAGGCGTCGTCGTCCATCTCGGTGCGCGCGGCACCGACCACCCGGAAGTCGGGCAACAGCCCCGCCTGGGAGAGGTTGAGCAGGCCCGGGAGGAGCTTGCGGCGGGAGAGGTCGCCGGTCGCGCCGAAGAGGACGACGACGTTCGGGCAGATCGTCGCCGTGCGCGCCTCCGCGCGATGCGTCTCCGAGAAGACGACCGCCGGGTCGCCCTCGCCGGCCTCGTCGAGCGTCAGATCCTCGGTCAGGTCCTCCAACGACGCCGACGTTAGCTGACCGCGGCGGCCGCGCGAGGAAACCCCGCGCGGCCGCCGGACCCGATCAGACGCGGTCGACGCGGTCGACCCGCTCGTCCTCGCCGTACTCGATGATCCCGAACAGCACGTAGATGCAGAGCGCGAAAACGCCGAGCGACCACCACGGATAGGCGCCGCCGACCGAGAGCAGCGCCCAGAACGCGCCGAGGCCGGCGCCGAGGATCCCGATCACCCGCCCGTAGGCGTTGCCCGCCATCAGCGAGAAGCCGCCGGTCACCTGGATGATCCCGAGGATGATCAGGATCCAGCCGAGGCCGCTGAGGTCGGAGAAGACCAGCCGCGTGTCGTTGACGAAGACATTGGCGTCGTCGAGGGCGCCGATGCCGTAGATGATGTTGAGCGCTCCGACGATCAAGAGCATGATCGACGCGAAGACGACTCGACCCGTACCTCTCATTTGAGGACTCCTTGTTTCCGCCCCGCCGCGGGTCGGCGGGGTCTTGGCGCTCGGATATTCGGCGTAGGAAGCCGGATTCCTGTCAGCGCGAAGGCTGAACGCGCTGAGCTCAGTCGAAGCGGATCGCCTGGCGGACCGCGGCGCCGCTCGCCAGCCGGTCAAAGCCCTCGTTGATCTCGTCGAGGGCGAGCCGGTGGGTGAGCAGCCGCTCGACCTCGAGCTGCCCCTGAAGGTGCAGGTCGATGAAGCGCGGCAGATCGCGCGCGGGGACGCTTGAGCCGAGGTAGGAGCCGCGGAGGGTCCGCTCCTCGGTGACCAGTGAGACCGCCTGAATGCTGAGCGTTTGGCCCGGGTCGGGCAACCCGACCGTGGTCGTCGTGCCGCCGCGTCGGGTCGCCTCGTAGGCCGTGGCGAGCACGGCGGCGCTCCCGACGGTCTCGATCACGTGCTCGGCGCCGCCGCCGGTGATCTCGCGGATCGCCGCCACGGCGCCGGGGCCCGCCTCGACCGTGTGCGTGGCGCCGAGCTCGCTCGCGAGCGCCAGCTTGTCGGCGACGACGTCGACGGCGACGATCGTCCCCGCCGCGCTCAGGACCACGCCGAGCAGCGCCGACAGCCCGACGCCGCCGAGGCCGAAGACGGCGACGCTCTGGCCGGGCTCGACGTGCGCCGCGTTGACCGCCGCGCCGACCCCGGTCAGCACCGCGCAGCCGAACAGCGCGGCGATCTCGAACGGCAGCGCCGGGTCGACTTTCACCGCCGACTCGGCGGCGACGACGATGTGGTCGGAGAACGCCGAGACCCCGAGGTGGTGGTTGATCTCCGCGCCGCTCTCGTCGTGGAGGCGGCGATCGCCGCCGAGCAACGTCCCCGCCGCGTTCGCCGCGGCGCCGGGCTCGCAGAGCGCCGCCCGGCCCGCCAGGCAGGGCTCGCACTCGCCGCAGGCCGGGACGAAGGCGAGGACGACGTGGTCGCCGACCGCGTAGTCGGTGACGCCCGCGCCGAGCGCGACGACCTCGCCGGCGGCCTCGTGGCCGAGCGCCATCGGCATCACCCGCGGCCGCGACCCGTCGATCACCGAGAGGTCGGAATGGCAGAGGCCGGCGGCGCGGACCCGGACGAGGAGCTCTCCCGGCCCCGGCGGGTCGAGCTCGAGCTCGGCGATCTCGAGCGGGCGCGAGCGCGCATAGGGCGGCGTCGCGCCCATCTCGCGGAGGACGGCGCTCCGCACCTTCACGCCGGGCCACCCTGGAGCCGCTCGAGGCTCGCCCGCAGGCGCGGCGGCATCTCGACCGGCCGCCGCGTCGCCGCGTCGACGAAGACGTGGACGAACCAGCCAGTCGCCGACGGCCGCTCGGCGCCGACCGCGAACAGGCCGATCTCGTAGGTGACGCTGGAGCCGCCGAGCTTGCCGACCCGCAGGCCCGCCTCGACGTCGTCGGGGAACGCGAAGCCGTCCACATAGGTGCAGTGGGACTCCGCGCAGACCCCGATCACGTCACCGTCGTGGATGTCGAGGCCGCCCTCGGCGATCAGCCAGCGGTTGATGACGGTGTCGAAGAACGCGTAGTACTCGACGTTGTTGACGTGGCCGTAGACGTCGTTGTCGGCCCAGCGGGTCTGCAGCGTGGTCAGGTGCGGGTATCCGTCCCGCGATTCGCCATCGCCCATCGGCCGCCCCCGCCGCTCAGCCGGCGAGCCGGGCGTCGAGCGTGATCTCTGGAACCGACGCGAGCGCCTTCGACACCGGGCAGCCGGCCTTGGCGGCCTTGGCGTGGCGGTCGAACTCGTCCGCGTCGATCCCGGGGACCGAGCCGGTGGTCTCGAGCTCGATCTTGTGGATCTCGAAGCCGTCGTCGGTACGCCGCAGGAAGACGCGTGCGTCGGTCTCGATGCTCTCGGGCGGGTGTCCCGCCCGGCCGAGGACCAGCGCGAGCGCCATCGAGAAGCAGCCAGCGTGCGCGGCCGCGATCAGCTCCTCGGGGTTGGTCCCGGCGCCGTCGGCGAACCGCGACGCCGCCGTGTAGGTGCCCCCGAGCGCCTTCGTCCCGGTCTCGATCGTCCCCTGGCCGCCTTCGATGTCTCCGGTCCACCGTGCGTGTCCGGTCGCTGCCATGTGTCGAACTCCTTCCCGAGCTTGGTTGGCCTCGCAGCATCGCAACTCACGGCGCTCGGCGTTCCCGAGGGCGGGCCTGCGATCCTCGCGGTGATGGCCGATCAGGGACAGGACCCGCTTCCCGGCGCCGCCGCTCCGCCCGGCGCGGACTCGAAGCTGCCGGGGCCGTACGCGGTCGGCGACTACGCGGTCAAGCTCCAGGGCTTCCTCCGCAAGCGAGCCCGGGTCCAGGTGATCGGCGAGGTCACCGGCCTGCGCCTGGCCGGCAAGGCCGCCTACTTCGAGCTCCGCGACGCCCGCGGCGCCGTGCCGTGCGCGATGTGGCGCAGCGACTGGGACCGGCTCGGGCTCCCCGATGGCGCCGTTCGCGACGGCGCCGAGGTCGTCGTCGAGGGCGGGCCCGACTACTACCCCGGGAGCGCCACCGCCTCTCCCTCGTTCAGCTTCCGCTGCACCCGCCTCCGGCTCGCCGGCGAGGGCGATCTGCTCGCGCGCCTCGTCGAGCTCCGGCGGCGGCTCGGCGCCGAGGGCCTCTTCGAGCCGCAGAAGCTCCTGCCGCGCCCCGGGCTTCCGCGCGCGATCGGGATCGTCACCGGCCGCGGCTCCGCCGCCGAGGCCGACCTCCTCGCCGGGCTGGCCCGGCGCTCCTGGGCGGGGCGGGCCGTCTTCGCCCACCCTCCGGTCCAGGACCGCCACGCGGCGCCGCAGATCGCCCGGGCGCTCAGCGACCTCGCCGCCGTCCCCGAGGTCGAGGTCATCGTCGTCGCCCGCGGCGGCGGCAGCCTCGCCGACCTCTGGGCCTTCTGCGACGAGACGCTCTGCCGCACGGTCGCGCTGCTGCGCGTTCCGGTCGTTTCCGCGATCGGCCATGAGTCGGACCGGACCCTGCTCGACGACGTCGCCGCCGCCTGCTGCTCGACCCCGACCCACGCGATCGAGGAGGCGATCCAGATCGACGTCGCCGCCGCCCGCGGCCGGCTCAGCGTCGCCGCCGCGCGGCTCGCCGACCGCGGCCGCGAGGCCGCCCCCGGCCGCGCCCGCCGTCTCGCCGCCGGCGTGCGGGCGCTCGCCCATCACACCGACGGCCAGCGCCGCTACCTCCACCAGAAGGTCCGCGAGCTGCGTGCGACCTCGGCGAAGTCGATCACGAGCGGCGCCGCCGATGCCTCCCGCCGCGCCCTCGTCCTCGCTCGCAAGCGGAGCGCCGCCCTGCACGGGACGGAGGTCGCAGCCACCCGTCTCAACGGCCAGGCCGCCGCTGTCGCCCGTCACGGCCGGACCGCGCCCGAGGCCCGGCAGGCCGCGCTGCGGCGGATCGCGCAGACCCTCGCCGCCCACGAGCCCGAGCGCGTGCTCGAGCGCGGCTACGCCCTCGTCACCGACGCCGGCGAGGAGGACGCGATCGTCACGAGCGCCGCGGAGGCGCGCCGCCGCCGGCGCCTCCGCGTCCGCTTCAGCGACGATGATGTGCGCACGGAGGTGATCGACGATGACTGACACCGGGGGCGCCGCGGCGCCGCGCAGCTACGAGGACGCGGTCGAGCGGCTCGAGGCGATCATCGTCCGGCTCGACTCCGGCAAGGCCGAGCTGCGCGAGACGCTCGAGCTCTGCCGCGAGGGCAAGGCCCTCGTCGAGTACTGCAAGGGCGAGCTCGACGCCGTCTCCGGCGAGCTCCAGCGCCTCGACCTCGACGACCTCGTCCACAAGCTCGAGGCCGGCGCGGCCGATGCCGAGCCCGGGGCGGGGGAGCAGGGCGCCCCCGTTCCTCCCAAATAGCGACAACCGCGGGGCACGTGGGCCGATTGGGCCTTGCGCCCGGCGGCGGCGCCGCGTATGGTCGCCACAGCGGTCCGGGAGGGAGATGGACTTCCACGAAAGCCAAGTGGATGGACGCTCTCACAGCCGGCTCGAGAGGCTTTGAACGCGCGCAGGCTACGCGCGAGGCAGGCCGCCGAGCCGCCCCGGGCCGTCTCTACGTTCCCGCAGGGATCCGGAGGTTGCATGGCGTGGGCGCGGCCGGATAGCTTGCCCGTAGCGCTACCGACCGGAGGTTCCCGATGAGCGTCAAGCTCCACCGCTGCGGCATCACCTGGCTCAAGATCGACGGCCACCCCTGCTGGAAGGTCGAGAAGGCGCTGCGCGATCGCGGCGTCGACTACGAGGTCGTGCTCGAGCCGACGTTCCCGCGCGGCCGGCGCAAGGACGTCAAGGAGCACACCGGCCAGGAGACCCTGCCGGTGATCGAGGCAGCGGACGGCCAGTGGGTGCGGGAGGAGTCGAGCGTGCTGGTCGAGCAGATCGAGGCGGGCCGCTACGACTGACGCGGCCGTGGCGGGGGCCTGGTGGATCCGGCTGGCCGAGCCGGAGGACGAGAGCGCGGTCAGCGACGTCCTGCTGCGGGCCGCGATCGTCTCCTGGGGGCCTTACCTCGGCGTCGAGCGGATCGAGCAGGGGCTCCGCGGTCGCGCCCAGCCCGCGAACCTGGTCGCCATCGACGGGCGCGGCGTCTTCGCGTTCGTCGCCTGGGATGAGGCGACCGGGGAGATCACCCACCTCTTCACCGATCCCCGGAGCTGGGGACGGGGCGCCGGCGCGGCGCTGCTCGACCTCGCCGTCGACGCGCTCCGCGACGCGAGCTGCCGGCAGGCGTGGCTCCACACCGAGGAGCGCAACGAGCGCGCCCTGCGCTTCTACCGCGAGCGCGGCTGGCGCGAGGAGGGCGAGCCGAGGGTCCGCGACTGGCACGGCGCCCGGCTCCGCGAGCCCCGCCTCGTCGTCGACATCGAGCGCGAGGGCGTCGAGGGGGCCGGCGCCTGAGCCGCCGCGAGCGCGAGCTCGCCGGTCCCGGGCTCGAGCGCCAGCTCGCCGGTCGGCTGCGGCGCCGGACCCGTGTCGCGCTCGCTCCAGGCCCAGTACGCGGCGGCGGCCACCGCGAGACCGGCGAGCCCGGCGGCGACGAGCGGCGCCCGCGGGCTGATCGCCTCGCCGAGCCAGCCGGCGATCGGGCCGCCGATCACGGTCGAGCCGAGGAAGGCGATCGAGTAGACGGCCATGACCCGGCCTCGCATCTCCGGCGCGGCGGCGAGCTGCAGCCCGGAGTTGATCCCGGCGGCGAACGTCACCGAGCAGACCCCGAGCAGGGCGAGCGCCGTCATCTCGAGTGCCAGGGTCGGCGCCGCGGCGGCGAGCAGCGATGTCAGGCCGAAGCCGACCGCGGCGGCCGCGATCAGCTCGCGGCTGACCCGCGAGCGGGTGCCGACGCTGAGCGCGCCGGTGATCGAGCCGAGCCCCATCGCGACCATCATCAGCGAGTAGGCGGAGACATCGCCGCTGAACGTCTGATCGGCGAGCAGCGGGATCACGACCTGGAAGTTGAAGCCGACCGTGCTCAGGACGAGCATCAAGAGCAGCGGCACCCGGAGCTCGCGACGGGCGGCGATGTGGCGGAGCGCCTGGCGGACGCCGCCGTGGCGGCGGGCGGGCTTCGGCCGGTGCAGCAGCTCCGGCCGCATCCGCACGAGCGCCGCGAGCATCGCCACGAAGCTGAGCGCGTTGATCCCGAAGCAGGGCGCGAGGCCCCAGAGGGCGATCACGGCGCCGGCGATCGCCGGGCCGATGATCCGCGCCGAGTGGACCAGCACCGAGTTGAGGCTGACCGCGTTGACGACCCGGTCGGGGCCGACGATCTCGATCACGAACGCCTGACGGGTCGGGTTGTCGACGGCGAGGACGAGCCCGCGCAGCCCGATCACGACGAAGACCATCCAGGCCTCGACGACGCCGGCGGCGGTGAGGGCGAAGAGCAGCGTCGCCGGGACCGCCATCCCGGCCTGCGAGACGATCAGGAGCCTGCGCTTGTCGAAGCGGTCGGCGAGCGCGCCCCCGAGCGCACCGAGCAGCAGGATGCCCGCGAACTGCAGCGCCGTCGCCAGCCCGACGAGGAAGCCCGATCCGGTCAGGGTCAGAACGAGCCAGAGCTCGGCGACGATCTGCATCCAGTTGCCGGCCAGCGAGACGACCTGGCCGCCGAAGTAGAGGCGGTAGTTCGCGATCTCGAGCGAGGCGAACGAGCGGCGGACGGCGGCGCTCAACCGCGATCCTCCTCGAGCACCCGCTCGAGGATCTCCGCGGCCCGCGTCAGGGTGGCGACTTCGTCGTCGGGAAGCTCGCGCATCGTCCGCGCCAGATAAGCGGTCTTGCGCTTCCGCAGCCGCCGCAGGGCCCGCCGCCCCTCGGGGGAGATCTGGACGATCGAGCAGCGCCCGTCCTCGGGATCGGCCGCGCGCCTCACCAGCCCGGCATCGCTGAGCCGGGCCAGGATTCGCGTCGCGGTCGGCCGCTGGACGGCCTCGATCCGCGCCAGCTCGCTCGGCGTCAAAGGACCGGACCTCTCGATCGTCGCCAGCGCCGCAATCGACGCCGGACCGAGATCGGTCGGCGCCTCCTGCCGCAGCCGCCGCGCCATCCGGTTGACGGCGAGCCGCAGCCGCGCCGCCTGCTCGGTCAGGTCCTCGGTGGTGGTGGTCGCGTCGGTGCTCGTCATTGGTTAGGCTCGCTAATTACCTTAGCTAAGCATTATTGCTGAGTCAAGCCGGCTCCGAGCCGAAGTCGCCTCAGTTCGACCTCGGATCGGCTGACCAGCCGTGAGTTCGCCTTTCCCCACGTATGACGTGGCTTTCGTCGACCTCACCGTAGAAGGGCGGTCATGTCCAACTGAGGGGGAGCGAGGCGGGCTAGCCGTGACGCGGGATCCCGGGGGACGTCGCGGCGCCTGCTCCCGAGCGGGCGCCCGGTCACCCGGCCGGAGAGGCGGCAGGCTGCCTCCGGCCGGCGGCCGATCCCGGAACGGGGGAGAGGCCGCACCGGGAAGGTAGGTGGCACGGCGGACGGCACCGCCCGACTGAACTGCGCGGAACCTCCTCCGAATGGGGTAGTCGGGCGGTTCCGCGGAACTCTGCGCCGGTCAGCCGGGCGGTGTCAGCGCCCGGGCGAGCGCGTCATGCTCGATCCCGCTGCCGTAGTTCGGCCAGAGCCGCTCGCCACCGAGCCGGACCGAGCCGCCGCCATCGGCGGGCAGCTCGTCGAGCGATACCTCCGCCAGCGCCGCCTCGATCGCGACCTTCTCCGAGCCGGGCAGCGCGAACACCCGGACGGTCCGGTTGGTGCGGACGACGAGCCGCCTTCGCACGAGCGTCATCCCGGCGATGCCGGCGAGCACCAGTAGCGCCCCGACCGCCCCGACCCAGTCGGGCACCCCGCCGAGGACGAAGCCGGCGACGACGAGCGCCAGCCCGGCGACGAACGGGGCGACCTGAAGCCACGGCGGCAGCCCCGCCTGGCAGACCGCGACGGCCTCGATCCGCTCGCCGGAGGGGATCCGCGGCTCGAGTCGCTCGGCCAGCTTCTCCTTGTAGGCGCGGTCGCGCTCTTCCAGCATTCGCCGAGGTTATTCGCTGGACGAAGCTCGTAACTTCGCCGCCGATCTGTGCAAATTCCGGGAATCCTGCTGGACCGATCTTCCGCAATCTGCCAACAGTCCGCGCGTTCTTGTGACCTGGGACTCATGAGAAGGGGGCTACGTGCACATGGATGTGCCGAGCGTGGATGGGAAGGACACCCGGCAGGCGCCAGGCCTGCGCGAAAGCGTGACCGGGGACGGAGGGGCCGAGGGGGGCGCCGGTTCGCGGATCGGGGTTGAACGGGGCGAGCGAGCCCCGATGAGCCGACCCGCGCCCGACAACCCGCAGCCGCACGCCGCCGAATCGTGGGAGGCGCGTTGCGCGCGGCTCTTCGAGGAGATGCGGAGGCCGGCGCGGGCGATGGTCGCCCGCGCCTACGGTCGCGCGCTGGGCGACGAGGAGATCGACGATGTCTACTCGGCCGCCTGGGCGGCGACGCTGGCGGCGCTGCGCGAGCGCGGTCGCCGCATGGACGAGGGCGAGCTCCGCGCCTACATCCTCACCGCCGTGGCGAGCCATGCCAGCAAGGAGCTGCGCCGGCGCTCGCGCAAGCCACTTCACCCGCTCGAGGTCGAGCGCGAGCAGAGCACATCCGACGGTCACATGCCACTTCCCGACGAGATCGCGATCGGCTCGGAGGCGCGAAGCGTCGCGCGCGATCTCCTGACGAGCCTGCCGGAGCGGCGGCGAGCCGTGATGCTGCTCCGCTACGGATGGGGACTGAGCCCGCGTGAGGTCTGTGCCCTCATCCCCGGTCTCTCGCCTCGCGCGTATCGGAAGGAAGTCACCCGTGGCGTCGAGGACCTGATCGAAGGGCTCGGTCGAGTCGACAGCGGCGAATGGTGCGAGCAGCGCCGGACGCTCGTCCGCGACCTCGTCGCCGGCACCGCCGACGAGGAGGGGCGCAGGCAGGCGCTCGAGCACCTCGGCCATTGCCGGGCCTGCGCCGACCTCGCCGCCCGGCTGCGGCACGATCTCCACGATGCCGCCGGCGTGCTCGGCCTCGCCTCGGTCGCCGGCTGTATCGGCGGTGGCGCGGGGCTGCTGGGGTCGCTCGAGGCGCTCGGGGCTGCCGTCAAGTCGGCGCTCGCCGGCGCGGCGGAGCGGATCGAGTCGGCCGGCACGCTCGCGACGGGAGCTGTCAAGGGCTCCGGCCCCGGCGTCCTCGCCAACGTCGCCGGGGTCGGTGGCGCGACGAAGACGGCGGTCGCGTGCATCGGCGCCGGAGCGGCCGCGACCGCCTGCGTGGCAGCGGGAGTCGTCCCCGGCGTCTCGATCGAGGACGACGGCCGGGCGTCACGGTCGCCGGAGGCACGGACGACGCTCCAGCGCGAACGGGTCGACCGACCGCGGACCGCCATGGCCAGCGTCCTCGAGCTGAGCGGGGCCGTGCGGGAGCAGCGGCATGAAGCCGATCCGGAGCCCAGCCCGCCCGAGCCGCCGCCCCCGCCCGAGCCCGAACCCGACCCGGAGCCGGTCCAGCCCGTGGAACCCGTCACCCCGGCGCCGGTCGAGGAGTTCGATCCCGTCGCGGCAACCGCGCCGGCGGATGCGACTACGCCGCCCCCCGCCGCCTCCGGTGGTGGATCCGGCGCGAGCTCGGTGGCCCAGGAGGAGTTCGGACCTTGACCGCAACGGGGCCGGCGCACGGCCCGAAAGGGAGGACGAGACGATGACGAGGACCCTGCCTCTGCACCTGCCAGCCCGGGCATGGCTTCCGATCGCGTGCCTGGCGGCGGTCGTCGCCGGCTGGTCTCTGCAGCCCGGGATGGCGCAGGCGGGCGGCTTCTACCGCGTCGCCGAATGTGCGCCTGGCCACCCGGACACCCCTGACGCGAGCGTGCAGGGCACGTCGCCCGCCTACTCCGCCGGCAGCAGCTGCACGAGCGGCAACTGGCTGCAGGTCCAGTCCGGCGCCGCGGCGGCGCCGGGCGCGAGCAAGCAATGGAGCTACACCGCGCCGCCAGGGACCCGGATCGAGCAGTTCGAGGCTGCCTACAACCTCGTCGGCGACCCATCGCCCGACGGGAACCGGTCCTACCTGTTCGTGAGGCGTGACGGCCAGACCCAGCAGGAGAACCTGTCGGTCGTCGGGCTCGGCTCGACGACCGGCACCTACGACTCATCGCTTCAGGACCAGGGGCCGTTCGCGGCGGTCGGCGTCGGCGTGCTCTGCAGCAAGTCGAGCGACGCCTGCGGATACGCGCCCGGGCAGTTCGCGCGGCTCTCGCGAATGTCGTTCGTGGTCGAGGACAGGACGCCCCCGGGTACGCCGATCGTGGCCGGCTCGGCCGCCGACGGCGAGTGGGTCGGAGGCGTCACCGAGGTCGCGGTCGGCGAGACCGACACCGGCAGCGGGGTCCATCACACGACGGTGGACGCCGGCGGCGTCGAGGTCGACTCGGACACCGTCTGCGATCCCGGCCTCGACGGAGCCGGCTACGTCGGCTCGATGACGCCCTGCGATCCGATCGAGCTCCGCTACCTCTCCGTGGACACAACCGCGCCCGGCTTCGGGGAGGGAGCGAACCCGGTCCGATTCTGCACCCACGAGTTCGGCCTCGGCGGCGCCAGCACCTGCACGACGAAGGCGTTCCGGGTCGACAACGTGGCGCCCGAGGAGCCCCAGGACCTGGACGTCGCCGGTGGCCAGGGGTGGCACCGCGACAACGACTTCGACCTCTCGTGGACCAACCCGCCGCAGGCGGACGCCCCGATCGCCGCCGCGACGGTCCGGGTCACCGGCCCAGGTGGCTACGAATCGACGGTCACCGAGTCCGGCGACGGCATCAGCGCGATCGACGACGTCACGGTCCCCGCGGTCGGGACCTACCAGGCACACGTGTTCCTCCGCGACGCTGCCGGCAACGAGTCACCGCTTGCGTCCGCCGCGGTCGACCTGAAGTTCGACGACACGGTGCCTGTGAAGTCTCAACCGGAGATCTCGAACGGATGGATCTCTCGGCCAGAGCTTGCCGGCGGATATCTTCAGACGTGGAAGAAGCCTGCTGCATTGGAGATCCCGCCATCCGGAATTGCGGGTTATCGCGTGGCGGTCAACACAGATCCCGATCACGACCCGTGTTCGGGGCCCGGTGATTCCCGAGCCTGCGGCGAGGAGCTGACGGATGTTGGGCTGGACTCGAACAGTCGCATGCTCGACGCCGACGATCTCGTCGAGGGCAGGAACTGGGTCCACGTCGTTCCCGTCTCCGGGTCGGGGATGCGGGCCGCCGAGGTCGGGCGGGTTCCGCTCGACGTCGATCTGACCGATCCGACGACGACACTCACCGGCGCACCGGCCGGCTGGGTCGATCACCCGCTCGACCTCGACGCACGGGCCGAGGACGCGCTCAGCGGGATGGTCGACACCGACGAGTTCCCGGACGACGCGCCGCCGCGGACGGTGCTCGAGGTCGACGGGGTGGCGGTCAGCGAGGACGACGCCGACGTCGGCGCCCGGATCGACACCGAAGGGATCCACGAGATCCGCTACTGGGCGCGCGACCTGGCCGGGAACGAGAACGACCGGGCCGGGGCGAACCCGGCGCCCGGCACCGCGCAGGCGAGGATCGACCTGACCGCGCCTTCGCTCGCGTTCGCCGAAGGCCGGGACCCCGCCGATCCCGACCGGCTCGAGGCCACCGTCGGCGATCCGCTCAGCGGCGTGGCCGGCGGGAGGATCAGCTTCCGGCAGGCGGGATCGTCCGGATGGACGGAGCTTGCCACGGACCTTCGCGGCGACCGGCTCATCGCCCGCATGGACTCCGCCCGGATGAAGCCCGGAGTGACCTACGAGTTCCGCGCCGAGGCCACCGATCGAGCCGGCAACACGATCGTCACGGATCGGCGCGGCGACGGGGCGCGCATGATCCAGACCGGCCCGTTCAAGGCGGTGACGGCGCTCCGCGACGTGGCCATCGACGGCAGGCGGAGCGCGCGACTCGCCTACGGCGCACGGCCGGTCGCGAGCGGGCGCCTGCTCGACGCGAGCGGCGTCCCGGTCGCCGGTGCCCGGGTCGAGCTGACCGCGAACTACGCGCCGGGATCGCGCCGGGACTCGCGGACGACCGTCACGACGACCGATGCCGGAGGGCGGTTCTCGAGCCGCTTGCTGAAGGGACCGTCGCGAACGGTGGTCGCCCGCTACCGGGGAGACGCCCGGCGCCTCGGATCGACGTCGGCGCCGGTGTCCGCCCGGGTCCGAGGCGGCATCCGGTTCCGGGCTCCGGGGCGGGTCCGGGCCGGAGGTCGCGCCGCCTTCATCGGCAGGGTCAAGGCCAGAGGCGCCGACTTCGCGAAGCGCGGCAAGTCGGTCGAGGTCCAGGTGCGGATCGGCCGGCGGTGGAAGACGGTCGGTCGCTCGATCCATACCGACGCCAGGGGCAGGTTCCGCCTGCGTTACCGGTTCGTGGCCTCCTACACGCGGCCGGTCAGGTACCGGTTCCGAGCCGTCGTGCTCAGAGAGCGCGGTTGGCCGTATCTCCCCGTCAAGTCCCGGCAGCGCCGGCTGACGGTGGTTCCATAGCAACCGCGACCGCCGGCGGCGTCCACCGCTCGGCCGGTGACTACGCTGCCGACTCGCAGATGGCCATGAGGAGGCGGAGAGCACAGCAGGCGGGGACGCAAGGAGGCGGCCGATGATCGCTCACGGGCGCACCCTCCTCGGCCTGGTGGCCCTGCTGCTCCTCCTCACCGGGCCGGCCCCGGGCGCTGCGGCGTCCGACCTCGAGCGCGCCAGGATCGACCGGCCGTCCGGAATCGCGCCCGGCCTGGCCGCAGGGGGAAGGCGTGCGCGGGTCCGGATCGTCGCCGGCGCCCAGCCGGTGCTGCGCGCCGCTCTCGGCGCCCGCCTGCGAACGCTGCTCCGGCCCGGTCGCGGAAGCGCGAAGCCGTTCGCGGGACCGGCGATCGACGGCGGTGAGCGTGCTCGCGCCCGGCGCA
>DASSEM010000108.1:0-14936 GCA_035695265.1 Solirubrobacterales bacterium | reverse complement strand
CCCACCGAGCTTGCCTCGACCACCGGCCCGGCACCCACCGAGGTCGGCTCGGATGCGGGGACGGCGACCGAGCCGACCGGGCCCGAGCCCGCGCCGGCCGGTCCGCCGCCGACCGAGCGCCTGGCGGGGCCTGGGCCCGTCGACCGCGCACCGACTGCGGGCGCTCCGCGCACAATGCCGCGACCGCGCTGGGTGCCGATTGGGGCCGGGCTCGCGGCCGTCGCCGCGCTCGCGGTCGTGGCGGTGCTCGTGCTCGGCGGCGGTGGCGACGGGGGCGATGGAGGCGGGGGCTTCGTGCCGCCCGCCATTGCCGGGCAGCCGATCAACGCCGCGGGCTTCCCGGTCGGGGTCTCCGTCGCCGACGGCACGGTCGCCGTCGCGACCCGGGAGGGCGAGCGGGTCGCGCTCTTCGACGAGGGCGGCAAGCCGGTCGGCGAGATCGGGCTGCCCGGACCGGGGGAGGGCGTCACGATCGCCGGCGGCGACGCCTGGGCGACGGTGCCGGGCAGCGACCTGGTCGTCAGGAGCCCGCTCGGCGGCGGGGGCGATGTGCCGATCCCGGTCGGAGACCGCCCGATGGGGATCACAAGCGACGGCGACACGATCTGGGTCGTGAACGCCGACGGTCGCTCGTTGTCGGCGGTCGACCCCGCCTCCAACTCGGCCGCCGCCCCGGTCGCCCTCGACGACGCAGCTTTTCCCGTTGACGTTGCGGCCGGCGCCGGCAGCCTCTGGGTGGTCGATCGCGAAGCGGAGATCCTGGTCGAGGCGGACCCGTCCGATCCGGCGGGCCAGTCGACCTCCTCGCTCGGAGCGAACCCGAAGGGCGTGGTGGTGGGCGCGGGCTCGGTCTGGGTCGCGAACACCGACAGCGGCAACGTCGTCCGGCTCTCCACTGACGGCACCGAGCAGAACGAGATCCGGGTGGGCGGCGAGCCCCGCCTGCTCGCCTACGGCTTCGGCCGCGTCTGGGTGGCGAACGGGAACGGATCGGTCCAGGCGATCGATCCCGCTGGCGACAACGCGGTCCAGAGCGTCGACGTCCCCGGCTCGCCCGAGGGCGTCGCGATCGGCAGCGACCAGGTCTGGGTGACGACCGGCGACGGCGATCAGCTCGTCCGGATCGACCCCGGTGGCGCCGGCTGAGCGCCCTCCGGACCGCGAGACGACCGAAGCGTCCCCGGGGAGGACGGAACTGTCGTCTCGGCGGAGGAGGGCTAGAGGTCGCGGTCGGCGACGATCCCGGCCTGCATCGCCCGCCGGACGAGGTCGACGCGCTTGCGGCTCTGCGGGGCGTCGGCGAGGTCGAACTTCTCGAACAGGGCGCGCAGATGGGTCTTGATCGCGTCGATGCTGAGGTGGAGCTCGGCGGCGATCTCGGCGTTGGTGGGCGGCGTCGCGAAGCCCGACCCGTCCTTGAACGGACGGCAGAGGGCGACGAGGACCCGTCGCTGCGCCGGCGAGACGCCGGCGGCGGCGGCGAGGTCGGCCGCGACGACGGTCGAATCGCCGCCGCCGCCCGGCGCCCGGAAGCGGATCCGCGTCCGGCCGACGCGGATCACGTCGCCGTCGCGGAGCATCCGCCGGCCGCCGACCCGCTCCTCGTTGACGAACGAGCCGTTCCGGGAGAGGCCGTCGTCGACGAGCGTCGCCTCGGCGCCGACATGCTCGATCCGCGCATGCAGCTTCGAGACCTGCTCGTCGCCGGGCAGGCTGATGTCGGCCGCGGGGCTGCGGCCGATCCAGAGCTCGCCACGCTCGGTCTCCAGGGTGACGATCCGCTGCGCGCCCTCGGAGTCGCGGTGGACGAGCAGCGGCAGGCCGAGACGCTCGGCCTCGATCTGCTCCTTCAGCTCGGCCGGGGTCTGCGGCGGCTCGTCGGGGACGCTCATCGCCGCGCAACCTAGCGCCGCCTGGCGACGTGGGCTCGCCGCTCGGCCGGGCTTGTATACATTCCCCGCCCGTCGATGAGGCTAGGCGTCCCGAAAGAAACCCGAGCGGGGGAGCGGCGTGTCGCGCTGATCCCGGACACCGTCAAGTCGCTGACCGGCCGGGGCCTCGACGTGGTCCTCGAGTCCGGAGCGGGGACCGCCTCGGGACACCCCGACGAGCAGTATGCCGACGCCGGCGCGACGATCGGGGAGCCGTGGGGGGCCGACATCGTCCTCGGCGTCGCGCCGCCGACGGTCGATGAGATCGGCCGGGTCGGCAGCGGCAAGGTCATGATCGGGTTCCTGGCGCCGCTCACCGCGATCGACACGACGAAGGCGCTGGCCGCCGGTGGCGTCACCTCCTTCGCGGTCGAGGCGATCCCGCGGATCACTCGCGCGCAGGCGATGGACGCGCTCTCCTCGCAGGCCAACGTCGCCGGCTATGCGGCGACGCTGCTCGCCGCCCGTGAGGCCGGCCGCTTCTTCCCGATGATGACCACGGCCGCGGGGACGGTCTCGCCCGCGAAGGTGATGGTGCTCGGCGCGGGCGTCGCCGGCCTGCAGGCGATCGCGACCGCGAAGCGGCTGGGCGCGGTCGTCAGCGGGTTCGACATCCGCCGTGCCGCGTGGGAGCAGATCAAGTCGCTCGGCGGGCGGCCGCTCGAGCTCGACTTCATCCCCGACGCCGAGGACGAGGGCGGCTACGCGCGACCGCTCACCGACGAGGAGAACGAGCAGGTCCGCGAGGCGCTGGCCGAGAACGCCGGTCGCCAGGACGTGATCATCACGACCGCCCTGATCCCGGGGCGCCCGGCCCCGACGCTGATCACCACGGCCGGGGTCGAGAACATGGCGCCCGGCTCGGTGATCATCGACCTCGCCGGCGAGAGCGGCGGTAACTGCGAGCTGACGAAGGCGGATGAAACGGTCGTCCACAACGGCGTCAAGGTCATCGCACCGACCAACCTCGCGAGCGACATGGCCGCCCACGCCTCCCAGCTCTACGCCAAGAACCTCGAGAACTTCATCGGTCTGATCACCTCCGAGGAGGGCGGGCTCGCGCTCGACTTCGAGGACGAGGTCGTGGCCGGCGCCTGCCTGACCCACGGCGGCGAGATCAGGAACGAGCGAGCCAAGGGCGTGGTGGAGGGCGGCTGAGATGGACCTGGTGATTGAGTTCACGATCTTCGTCCTCGCTGCGTTCGTCGGCTTCGAGGTGATCTCGAAGGTGCCGGCGACCCTTCATACGCCGTTGATGTCGCAGACGAACGCGATCCACGGCATCGTCATGCTCGGCGGGCTGATCGTCGCCGGCTTCGCCGAAGGCGCTCTCGAGCTGACCCTCGCGTTCATCGCGATCGCCTTCGGGACGATCAACATCGTCGGCGGCTTCATGGTCACCGACCGGATGCTCGGCATGTTCAGCCGCAAGAAGCCGGCGAAGCGGGACGAATCGGAGCCCGGGGGCTGATCCACCGATGCCGCTGACCGCAGTGCTCGAGCCGGGCGGGGATCTGACGATCCTGCTCTACGTGCTCGCCTTCTCGCTCTTCATCGTCGGGATCAAGCAGGGCACCTCGCCGACGACGGCCAAGCGCGGAAACCTGGTCGCCGCCGTCGGCATGGCGATCGCGGTCGTCACCACCCTGCTCCTCGACGGGATCGGCAACTGGGGCGTGATCGTCGGTGGCCTGCTGGTCGGTGGAGCGGTCGGGGTGGTCGCCTCGATCCGCGTCCAGATGACCGAGATGCCGCAGATGGTGGCGCTCTACAACGGCGTCGGCGGCGGCGCCGTGGCGCTGATCGCCTGGTCGGAGTTCCGCCATGGCGCCGGCGGTGAATTCCCGCTCGAGGAGTTCATCCCGATCCTGCTCGCGGCGGTGATCGGCTCGATCTCGTTCTGGGGCTCGAACATAGCCTTCGCGAAGCTCCAGGACCTGATTCCGACGCGGCCGCTCGCGGTGCCCGGCCAGCAGGTGATCAACGCGCTGCTCCTGATCGGGATCGTCGCGATCTGCATCTACCTCGGGATCGACCACGACGACGACCCCTCGCAGGCGCTCTTCATCGCGATCCTCGTCGGGGCGGCGCTGCTCGGCAACCTCGTGGTCCTGCCGATCGGCGGTGCCGACATGCCGGTCGTGATCTCGCTCCTCAACGCCCTCACCGGACTGTCCGCCGCGGCGGCCGGCTTCGCGCTCGACAACGTCGCCCTGATCGTCGCCGGCACGATCGTCGGCTCATCGGGAACGATCCTCACCCTCGCGATGGCAACGGCGATGAACCGCTCGGTCGCGAACATCCTCTTCGCCGGCTTCGGCGGGGCGCCAAGCGGGCCCGGGGGCGACGGCGAGGAGCGGCCGCACCGCTCGGTCACCGCCCAGGACGCCGCGATCGCGCTCGCCTATGCCGACTCGGTCGTGATCGTCCCCGGCTACGGGCTCGCCGTGGCGCAGGCCCAGCACGCGGTCAAGGAGATGGCCGACGAGCTCGACAAGCGCGGCGTCGAGGTCCGCTACGCGATCCACCCCGTCGCCGGCCGCATGCCCGGCCACATGAACGTGCTCCTCGCCGAGGCCGACGTCCCCTACGAGAAGCTCGTCGAGATGGACGACATCAATCCCGAGATGCCGCGCACCGACGTCGCGGTCGTGATCGGCGCCAACGACGTCACCAACCCGGCCGCCAAGGACGACCCGGACAGCCCGATCGCCGGCATGCCGATCATCGAGGTAGCCGAGGCCCAGCAGGTGATCGTCATCAAGCGCTCGCTCAGCCCCGGCTTCGCCGGCATCGACAACGACCTCTTCTACCTCGAGAAGACCGCGATGCTCTTCGACGACGCCAAGAAGGCGGCGCAAGAAATCGCCACCGAGGTCACCCGGCTCTGACGGACCGTCAGGACGGGGGCGCTAGCGGCGATCGTCCTCGCGCTGGCGCTTGCGGTCGCGGCGCACGTGCGGCCACAGCCAGCCCGCCAGTGCGCCGAGGGCGAACGTGATGAGGAGGACGAAGAAGAGCGGGGTGCTGGTCGTGGCGACGATGAAGTCGACCTCGACCTCCTGCGAGTTCTGGATGATGAAGACGAGCGCGACGATCCCGATCGCGATCGCCGCGTAGAACCGCCAGCTCCGGTCCTTCCGCGGCTTCCCTCCGGGGAGCGGCGCCGGGCCGCGATTCGGTCGTTCGCCCATTCTTTCCGACCCTAGCGCCTTTCGGCACATCCGCGACCCACGCGTTGCACCTCGCCGCCTAGCGTCGGCGCATGGGGATCGGGAGGCGGCGGAGAGTGACCGGGGCCGCGGGCCAGGCGACCGTCGAGTGGGTCGGCGCCGTCCTGCTCGTCGCCGTGTTGCTGTTCGCGACGATCGCCGTCGCCGGCGACCGTCTCCCCGGCGGCGCCCTCGCCCGCTCGGCCGTCGGCGCCCTGCTCTGCGCCGTCGACGGGCAGCGCTGCGACCGCGTCGTGCCGCCTCAATCGGCCACCGAGGCCCTTTACGGGGCCGAGGTCGCGGCGCTTCTCGACCGTCACGCCCCCGACGTCTACTTCGAGGACGGCGACTTCGTCTCGCTGCCGGTCGACTTCCGGCGATGCCGGGAGCGCCGCTGCGCCGACACGATCCGCGCCGGCGCCGTCCACGCGACCCAGGCCGGCCTGTCGCCCGTCGCCTTCACCCACGTCGTCGATTGCCGCGACGCGGCCGCGGCGCGGCGGCGAGGCTATGACTGCGCCGGCGCAGAGGGTTGGCTGTACCTGCAGTACTGGACCTACTACCCCGAGAGCCTGACCCATGGGCTCGGCCGGCTCGGCGGCTTCCACCGCGATGACTGGGAATCGCTGCAGGTCCGGATCGCCCCCGGCGGCGAGGTCGAGGCCCGGGCCAGCTCCCACCACGGCTACAACGGGCAGCGCGGCGGCCTCGCCAGCATCGGCAGCGACACCGGGCTGCGACCGAGGCCGGCCTGGGAGCCGTGGGACGGGGCGCTCCACGTCGCCGCCGGCAGCCACGCCGGGATGACCGCCCGGGAATCCGGCGACAGCCGGATGATCCGCTCCCGCGACCTCGTCCTCGTTCCGGCCGAGCCGGTCGCGACCGCCAGCGGCGCCCGCTTCGCGGTGACGCCGCCGTGGCTCAAGGACGTCTGGCGTCACCCGGAGGCGATGGGGACGTGAGGCTGAGTAAGCTGAACCGATCCCGGCGCCGACGAAGGCAACCGATAGGGCGGAGATCGCGGAGCGGCTGGGCGAGACCCGCGAGCGGACGATGATGCTGGTCGAGCAGCTCGACGACGAGCGGCTCAACACGGCCTACTCGCCGCTGCTGAGCCCGCTCGCCTGGGACCTCGGCCACATCGCGAGCTTCGAGGAGCTCTGGCTGGTGCAGACGGTCGGCGGACGGGAGCCGCTGCGCGGCGAGCTCGGCCGCCTCTATGACGCGATCGAGCAGCCCCGGGCAGGGCGCGGCGAGTTGCCGATCCTGCGCGGCGGCGAGCTCCGCACCTACATGGGCGAGGTGCGCGAGCGGGCGCTCGACGTCCTCGAGGGAGTCGAAATCGAGTCCGATGATCGGCTGCTTCGGGACGGGTTCGTCTACGAGCTTCTGATCGCCCATGAGCAGCAGCACAACGAGACGATGCTGCAGCTCCTGCAGATGATCCCCGGCTACGAGCCGCCGCTCCGGGCCTCCGGCGCCGCCGATCCGCCGCCCCCCGGCCCGAAGGCGATCGCGATCGACGGCGGCAGCTACGAGATCGGCGCCGGTCCCGAGGGCTTCGCCTACGACAACGAGCGCCCCCGCCATGAGGTCGAGGTGGCCCCGTTCCTGATCGACCGGCTGCCGGTCACGAACGCCGATTTCGCAGCCTTCGTCGCCGCGACCGGCTCCGGTCCGCCGCTCTACTGGGAGCGGGACGGAGCCGGCGGCTGGGTCGATACGAGGTTCGGCCTCCGCAGGCCGGTCGAGCCCGGCGCGCCGGTGATCCACGTCGACCACCGGCAGGCGAGCGAGTTCGCCGCGTGGGCCGGCAAGCGGCTGCCGACCGAGCTCGAGTGGGAGATCGCGGCGGCCGGCTCCGACCCCGCCGCCGCCAACCTCGACCATGCTGCGTTCGGAACCCGCCCGCCGGCCATCGCGTCCGACCACGGGGCCGTCGGGATGCTCGGCGACAGCTGGGAATGGACCGCGACCCGCTTCGACGCCTACCCGGGTTTCGAGCCGTTTCCCTACCGCGAGTACTCGGAGGAGTTCTACGGGCGCGGCTACCCGGTGCTCCGGGGCGGCTCCTGGGCCACCCGGAGGAACGTGATCCGGATCAGCTTCCGCAACTGGGATCTGCCCGAGCGCCGCCAGATCTTCAGCGGCTTCCGCTGCGCGGAGGACGGTTGAGACGATGGCCGACGGCCCCGCGATCGAGATCGAGGTCGACCTGCCTGAGGGCGGTGCGCTCGCGGGAATGGGGGAGGTCGTCCGCGAGGGCCTCTCGAGCCCGTTCAAGGAGCTGCCGCCGAAGTACTTCTACGACGAGCGGGGCTCGGCGCTCTTCGAGCGGATCACCGAGCAGCCCGAGTACTACCCGACCCGCTGCGAGCGCGAGATCCTGATCCGCCGGGCGGGGGAGATCGTCGCCGCGGGACGGCCGCGGACGCTGATCGAGCTCGGCTCCGGTGCGGCCGCGAAGAGCCGCGTGCTGCTCGATGCGATGCGCGACGGCGGCGCGCTCGAGCGCTTCGTCCCCGTCGACATCGCCGAGGGGATCACCCGCCGCGTCGCGGCCGAGCTCGTCGAGGAGTACCCCGGTCTCGCGGTCGAGGGGATCGTCTGCGACTACGAGACGCACCTCGAGCGGATCCCGCGGCCCGAGGGCGCCCTGATCGCGTTCCTGGGCGGCACGATCGGAAACTTCCGGCCGGCGGCGCGGCGCTCGTTCCTGGCCCGGATCGCGACCCTGATGTACCCGGAGGACCGCTTCCTGCTCGGCACCGACCTCGTCAAGGACCAGGCCCGGCTCGAGGCCGCATACAACGACGCCGCCGGGGTCACCGCGGAGTTCAACGCGAACGTGCTCCACGTCCTCAACCGCGAGCTCGACGCCGACTTCGACCCCGACGGGTTCGAGCACGTCGCCTTCTGGGACGCCGACAACGAGTGGATCGACATCCGCCTGCGCGCGCTCGGCGAGCAGTTCGTCGACCTGCGAGCGCTCGACATGCGGGCGCACTTCGCCCGCAACGAGGAGATGCGCACCGAGATCTCAACCAAGTTCACCCGGGAGCGGATCGAGTCGAGCTACGCCGACGCCGGGCTCGAGCTGCTCGATTGGTGGACCGACGAGGAGGGGCTTTATGCGCTCAGCCTCGCCCGCCCGGCGATCGATGACTGATCCCGCGGATAGAGTCGGGACCGCATTGACCGGGCCGCAGGACGCCGAGACGGGAGCACCGGGCACGGCCGCGTCGGTCGTCTTCCGCAACGTCACCAAGCGCTATGCGGGCGCTGACGTCGACGCCGTCAGCGACCTCAGCCTCGAGGTGCCGTCGGGCGAGATCTGCGTGCTGGTCGGCCCCTCGGGCTGCGGCAAGACCACCGCGATGCGGATGGTCAACCGGACGGTCGAGATCACCGCCGGCGAGATCGAGGTCGGAGGGACGCCGGTGACCGCGCACCCGCCGGCGCAGCTTCGGCGTGAGATCGGCTACGTGATCCAACAGATCGGCCTGTTCCCGCACCGGACGATCGCCGAGAACATCGGCACTGTCCCGGCCCTGCTCGGCTGGGAGCGTGAGCGGACCCGGGCGCGGATCGCCGAGCTCCTCGAGCTGATCTCGCTGCCGCCGGAGGTCGCGGACCGCTACCCGGCACAGCTCTCCGGCGGCCAGCAGCAGCGGGTCGGGGTCGCCCGCGCGCTCGCCGCCGACCCGCAGGTGATGTTGATGGACGAGCCGTTCGGGGCGATCGACCCGATCAACCGCGAGCGCCTCCAGAACGAGTTCCTGCGCCTGCAGGCCGAGATCCAGAAGACGATCCTGTTCGTCACCCACGACATCGACGAGGCGATCAAGATGGGCGACCGGATCGCCGTCCTGCGGGAGGGCGGCCGGCTGGCCCAGTTCGCGACCCCGGCGGAGCTCCTGATGGCGCCCGCGGACGGCTTCGTCGAGGACTTCGTCGGCGCCGACCGGGCCCTGAAGCGGCTGGCATTGATGCGGGTCGCCGACGTCGATCTGTGGGCGGCGCCGCTCGCGTTCGTCGGCCAGGACACCGCCGAGGTCCGCGCCAAGCTCGACGGCGCCGAGGTCCCGTGGGCCCTGCTCGTCGACTCCGAGCGCAAGCCGCTCGGGTGGCTGTCGGAGCGCGACCTCGCGGCCGCCACGGTCCCGGCCCGCCCCGACATCTCCCCCGATCCTGTCCTCGACCGCGATGACGTCCTCCGCGACGCCCTCTCCGACGTCCTGCAGTCGCAGGCCCACTACGCGCCGGTGGTCGATGCCCGAGGCGTCACCGCCGGGGTGCTCTCGCTCGAGGTCATCGCCGACTTCCTCTCTTCCGACGAGGCACGGGTCGAGGAGCACGCCGCGGCCGAGCGGCCGCTCGGCTGAGCGATGCCGGCGGCGGTGGCCACCCTCCTCGCCGACGTCGAGATCCGCGCGCCCGGGACCGGGCCGACGACCTGCGAGGGCCGCAACGAGGGCGTCTGCCCGGGCTTCATCATCGAGAACATCGACGACTACGTCTCGCCGCTCGTCGAGCACGTCGCGCTCGTCTTCGGCTCGGTCCTTGCCGGGTTCGCGGTGGCGATGCTGCTGGCGATCCTCTCGCACGGGCGCCGCTGGCTGATCCCGCCGTTCATCGGCGCAACCGGAGTCATCTACACGATCCCGAGCATCGCGCTGTTCCTGCTGCTCCTGCCGATTACCGGCCGCGGCACGCTGACGGCGCTGATCGCCCTCGCGCTCTACAACCTCCAGATCGTCTACCGCAACGCCAACGCGGGGCTCGCCAACGTGCCGGCCGCCGCCCGCGACGCCGGTGCCGGCGTCGGGATGACCTTGCGGCAGCTCCTCTGGCGGGTCGAGCTGCCGCTGGCGCTGCCCGAGATCATCGCCGGCCTGCGGATCGCAACCGTCTCGACCGTCGCGATCGCCACGCTGGCGATCTTCGCGGGCGCCGGCGGCCTCGGCGAGGTCCTCTACAACGAGGGCATCCAGCGCGACGTCTTCAAGACCAACATCGTCTTCGGAAGCGTTCTCGCGGTCGCATTGGCGATCGCCTTCGACGGCCTGCTCGTGGTCGTGCAGCGCTTCGCGGCGCCGTGGCAGCGGGCGCGGGCGCTGTGATCGGCGCTCCCGTGATCACCGGGTTCCTCGGTTCGTTCGGGGGCGCCATCGACTTCATCTTCAGCCGGAGGAACTCGGTCCAGGGGCCGGAGCTCCAGGTCGGCGGGCTGGAGCAGATCTGGGAGCTCGCGAGCACGCAGATCGCGATCAGCGCCGTCGCGCTGCTGCTCGCGATCGTGATCGCGATGCCGCTCGGGCTCTGGCTCGGCCACCGCGGCACCGGGGAGTTCCTCGCGGTCGCGGTCGGCAATGCGGGGCGGGCGATCCCCGAGCTGGCGCTGATCGCGCTGATGGTCGCATTCATCGGCACCGGCAACCTGAACGTGACGATCGCGGTCACGATCCTCGGCATCCCGCCGATTCTCACCAACGCGTTCGTCGGGGTTCGCCAGGCCGACCGCGGCGCCGTCGATGCCGCCCGCGGGATGGGGATGAGCGAGCTCGAGATCATCCGCCGCGTCGAGCTGCCGCTGGCGATCCCGACGATCATGGGCGGGGTGCGGACCGCGTCGGTCAACATCATCGCGACCGCGACGATCGGCTCGCTCGCCGGCGTCAAGACGCTCGGCGACCTGATCCTGAGCCCGAACGTCTACGGGGAGGAGGGAGTGATCGCCGGCGCGATCGTGGTCGCGCTGCTGGCGCTCATGTTCGAGCTCGTGCTCGCGGGGGTCCAGCGACTGCTGACGCCGCGCGGGCTCGTGCTCGAGCGTGCCGCCGCCCGCGCGACCGCATAGGATCGAAGCTCCGCTGCGGACGACCGCGGCCGACCCAACGGGAGGAATCAAGACCAGATGCGCAGCCAGACCCGTATTCGAGGAGTCCTCGCTGTCCTCGCCATGCTCGCCGCCGCCGTCGCGCTCGCCGCGTGCGGTTCCGACGACGAGACGTCGACCGAGACCGACTCGACCGCCGCGAGCGGCGACAACCTGATCCAGGAGAACCCGGAGAACAACGGCGTCAAGCTGACGGTCGGGTCGAAGAACTTCACCGAGCAGTTCATCCTCGGGGAGATCTACGCCCAGGCGCTCGAGGCGGCCGGCTACGACGTCTCCACAGACCTCAACCTCGGTTCCGAGCAGGTCGCGCTGAAGGCGCTCGAGAACAGTCAGATCAGCGGCTATCCGGAGTACACCTCGACCGCGTTGACGTCCTTCTTCGGCGTCGCGCCCGAGGACGTGCCCGCCGACGCCCAGGCGGCCGTCGACGAGACCCAGGAGGACTTCGCGAAGAAGGGCCTCGTCGCGTTCGCTCCAACCCCGTTCAGCAGCGCGAACGCAGTCGGGCTGCTCCAGTCGACCGCCGATGATCTTGGCGTCTCGACGATCTCCGACCTCGAGGGCAAGTCGCAGGACCTGACCCTCGCCGGCTCGCCCGAGTGCCGGCAGCGGATCGACTGCCTCGCCGGCCTCGAGCAGTACTACGGGCTCGATTTCGGCAAGTTCACGCCGATCGACATCGGCCTGCGCTACGAGGTGCTCGACAAGGGTGACGCCGACCTGTCGATCCTGTTCACCACCGATGGCGCTCTCTTCGTCGACAGCGACAAGTACACGCTGCTCGAAGACGACAAGGAGGTGCTCCCGGCCGGCAACGTGATCTTCATCTCCGACGAGAAGGTCGCCACCGAAGCCGGGCCCGACTATCAGGCGACGATCGAGAAGGTCCAGGGGGGCCTGTCGCTCGAGGTGATGCAGGAGCTGAACGCCCGCGTCGACATCGACAAGGAGAAGCCCGAGGACGTCGCGGCGCAGTACCTGCAGGAGGCCGGCTACACCGAGTAGAGCGACGGAGCGCGGCGGGATCCGGCCGCGGCCGGATCCCGCCGCAGCCGCGCTCCGGCCCGCGGGCGTTCGGATAGGCTCGGCCGAGATGGACTTCTCGAAGCTCTCGCGCTCGGAATGGGTCGGTCTCGCGGCCTCGGCGCTGCTCGTGATCGCGGTCCTGTTCCTGCCCTGGTTCGACCTCGCGGAAGGGCCCTCGCGGGTCGTCGGATCCGACACCTCGGGCTTCCTCTGCGGTGACGGCGAGTTCAGCTGCACGGGCTTCGAGACCTTCCCGATCCTGCGCTGGCTGCTGCTCGCCGCCGCCGCGGCGCCCTGGATCCTCGCCTGGATCGTCGTCCGCGGCCACACGCTGTCGTGGCCGCCGGGAGAGCTGACGATGACGGTCGGCTTCACCGCCTTCGTGCTGATCGCCTACAACGGGATCATCGACCCGCCCGGTTCGGGCAACCAGGAGATCGACATCACGAAGGTCATCGGCTACTACGTCGCCCTGCTCGCCGCGCTCGGGATCGCCGTCGCCGGCATCTGGCGCTCGATGGAGGAGGCCGGGGATCGCCCGCGGCGGGCGCCGGGCACGGTCTGAGCGGCCCATGGGTGTGATCTCCCACGACAACCGTCCCGGCGCCAAGCCCGACCGGAACCTCGCCCTCGAGCTCGTTCGGGTCACCGAGGCGGCGGCGCTCGCGGCGGCCCGGTGGGTCGGCCGCGGCGACAAGGAGGCCGCCGACGGCGCCGCCGTCGACGCGATGCGGTTGCTGATCAACACGGTGCCGATGGACGGGATCGTCGTCATCGGCGAGGGCGAGAAGGACGAGGCGCCGATGCTCTTCAACGGCGAGGAGATCGGCGACGGCAGCCCGCCGCAGGTCGACATCGCCGTCGACCCGCTCGAGGGCACGCGCCTGTGCGCGCAGGGCCGCCCCGGCTCGCTGGCCGTGATCGCACTCGCCGAGCGCGGCACGATGTTCGATCCCGGCCCGTGCGTGTACATGGAGAAGCTCGTCGGCGGTCCCGAGATCGCGTCGAGCCTGAGCCTGACCGAGCCGGTCGCCGAGGTCATCAAGCGCGTCGCCGCCGAGCGCGGCGTCAGCCCGACCGAGATCACGACGGTGATCCTCGATCGCGAGCGCCATGCCGAGGGAGTCCGCCAGATCCGTGAGGCGGGCAGCCGGATCCGCTTCATCACCGACGGCGACGTCTCGGCCGCCCTGCTCGCGGTCATGGAGGGCACCGGGGTCGACCTCCTGTGGGGCATCGGCGGCACCCCCGAGGGCGTCATCTCCGCCGCCGCGATCAAGTGCCTGGGCGGCCAGATCCTCGGTCGTCTCTGGCCCCGCGACGACGAGGAGCGGCAGGCGGCGATCGACGCCGGCTACGACCTCGACCGCGTCCTCGAGGTCGATGACCTGGTCGGCGGCAACGACGCCTTCTTCGCCGCCAGCGGAGTCACCGACGGCGATCTCCTCCAGGGGGTCCGCTACCACGGCGCGACCAACGCCACGACCGAGTCGCTGGTCATGCGCTCCCGCTCGGGCACCGTGCGCAGGATCAGCGGCCGCCACGACGCCGGCAAGCTGCGCGAGGTGACCGGCGGCCTCTACGGCTGACGGGGGCAGGCGGGACGAACGCCGTCCGGGGAAGCCGGTGTCAGGGAAGCCGCCGTCAGGGAAGCCAGTCGTGCTCGCGATCCTCGGGCGGCGGCTGGACCGGGAAGTCGGCGGTCATGCCGCGCAGCGTCCCGGTGTCGTGCAGCTCGAAGCGGAGGGCGTTGATCACCGCCCCCGAGAGCAGGCCGAGGGCGAGCGCGTAGAACCAGATCAGCGCGATCAGGACGAAGCTGACGATCCGCCCGAACTCGCCGACGGTCGAGATGTTGACCAGGTACAGCGGGAAGATCGTGTTGGCGATGCCGCCGGCGATCGCCATGAACAGGGCGCCGGGCCAGACCGCCCGCCACGGCAGGTGTCCCTTCGGCACCGCCCAGTAGATCAGGCAGAGGATCAGGAAGCTGAGCAGCAGCCCGGCGGCGATGAGCACCGCGTTGAGCAGCACGTCGACGCGCGAGAGCCCGAACGGCAGGTCCTCGGCGCCGGAGACGAGGAGGCTCTCGACCGCCGGCACCGCGACGCTGGCGGCGAGGAAGATGGCGACGACGGCGAGCATGATCAGCGAGAAGCGCTTCTGGGCGAGCCAGCCGCGGCACTCGACGTGGTAGATGCGGCAGAACGCCGTGTCCATCGCGCCCCAGAACGAGGCCCCGATCCAGAGGCCGGCGACGATCGCGACGATGCCGATCTCGGTCGAGTTGCTCTCGAGCTGCTCGAGGGTCGACCGCAGCGTGTCCTGCTCGGTCGAGGGGAAGAGCTCGCCGAGGTCGGTGAGGATGGTCGCCTGGACGTCGGGGCTCTGCAGCAGCTTGCCGGTGATGAAGAGCAGCAGGAGCGCGAACGGGAACACCGACAGCAGCAGGTTGTAGGCGACCATCGCCGCCATCCCGGTGACGTTCTCCTCGTACGCGCGCCGCCAGAAGGCGGCGAGCGAGCGGTTCGTACGCTGCCTCAACGGCGTTCGACGGCGTCCCGCAGGGCCGCCGCGGCGCGGCCCGCGATCCGCAGCCCGAGCGACGCCGCGCCGCCGGCGATCGCGATGCCGCCGCGGGCGAGGCTCTCGAGCTCGCCCTGCGACCCATCCTCGGCGCGCTCCGGGGGCGGCTCGGCGCCGGGTCGCCCCCGGGCGGCGGGTGCGGCCGGTTCCGCCTGCGCGGCCGGATCCGCGGCCGGCTTGGCGCCACGCTTCGGCGGCCCGGGCTGTGAGCGGCGCGGGCTCCGCACCGCCGGCCGGGTCCGGGGCAGGTTGCCGAGCACCCCGCCGGCCTGCGCCGGT
>DASSEM010000107.1:0-7332 GCA_035695265.1 Solirubrobacterales bacterium | reverse complement strand
AGGCCGGGGTCAGGGAGGCGATGCGGCACGGGACGCTCGCCGGCTACCCGGTCAAGGACGTGCGCGTGCGGCTCGTCGACGGCCAGCACCACACCGTGGACTCCTCCGAGATGGCGTTCAAGATCTGCGGCTCGATGGGGTTCAAGGAGGCGATGGGCGACGCCTCGCCGGTCCTGCTCGAGCCGATCGCGAAGCTGACGATCGCCTGCCCCGACGACAGCGTCGGCGATGTGATCGGGGACCTCAACTCGCGCCGCGGCCACCCGCTCGGGATGGAGCCGAAGGGCGGCCCCGGCTCGACCGAGATCGTCGCCGAGGTGCCGATGGCCGAGGTGCTCGACTACGCCCCGGCGCTCCGTGCGGTGACCGGCGGCCGCGGCGACTACACGCTCGAGTTCGACCGCCACGAGCAGGTCCCGGCCCACCTCGCCGAGAAGGTGATCGCCGAGGCGCGCTCGGGCGACGCCGAGGCCGTGGCCTGAGCGCTCCCGGTGATGGGGCGAACGGAGCCCGGGGCCTCAGCCGTGCGGCGTGACCGAGACCTGCAGGGGGTTGTCGATCTGGGCCGCGCGTCGTGGCCCGTCGACCCTTCCGGGCAGCTCGTAGAAGAGGGTGCGACGGGCGACCAGCGAGTAGGTCGGTGAGGCGAGCGGATCGGTGTTGGGGAGCCCCTGGTTGATCCACGGCCCGCTCGAGCCGTACGCGAACGCGTCGCCTGTGCACTGGGTCTCGGCGCCGCCCGACGGCGTCCTGTCGTCGAGGTAATAGGAAGTCCAGCGGAGGTTCGGGATGTCGGAGCTGATCCGGTGGACGATCGAGAGCCCACCCTGCGGTCCGTCGACGGTCTCCCAACCGATCCGGCCGGCAGTCGGGACCTCGGGCGTGCCGTCGATCGTCACGCCGCGGCCGTCGACGTCGTTGCGGTAGGTCATACCGGCTGCCGCGGGGCTGTAGTCGAAGAAGTCCATGACCCCCGGGATCGCGTGGACCCGGAGGGTCGTCGCGATGTCTTCGCGGCGCTCGTAGAAGATGTGCTGGCGCGCCGTCAGCGGTCCGCTGTTGGCGCCGATATAGGCGCGGATCGCGCGCACCGGGCCGCTCTTGTTGACGATGAAGGCGCCCTCGGCATCGTCGAAGGTGTCCTCGCTGCGGACGCAGACGCCGGGCGCGAACAGGTTCTTGTGGCGATCGAGGATGTCGGCGCCGGAGGCGCCCGGCGTGGTGATCTCGAGCGCGTCGTCGGCCCAACGGTCGGAGAAGTGGCGGGTGTAGAAGCTGGTCTCGACGGTCGAGTCCTCGGGGTTGGGACCGTCGTTGAGCCGGTAGGTGTCCTTGTAGCTCCCCGACAGCAGGTTGAAGTCGTAGTCGACGTATGGCCGGCCGGCGCTCTGGTCGAGGTTGAGGGTCTGCCGGTAGAGGTAGACGAAGGCGTCGGTCGGATCGCCGGTGCTGTCGTGGATCCGCAGCTCCTCCCCGGTGCTCGCGACCACGTTCGGCGGGTTCGATCCGGCCGGTGCCTCGGCGCCCGCGTCGATCCCCATCAGCGCGACCTCGTCGTTTGCATCGAGGGTCGGGTCGGGATCGGGTCCCGCGAACGTGCCGGGATCGGTGTAGGTCAGGATCCGGACCCCGTTCGGGGCCTTGTTGTAGACCGTCCCGAGGTCGACCATGGCGCGCTCGTCGACCTGGACCGGCACCTGGTCCCACTGGCCCTCGAAGTAGCGGAAGGCGAGGACCTTGCCCGGCGTTGATCCGGCCAGCCGCGGCAGCTCCGAGCCGGTCACGACCACCGGGTCCTCCGGCCGTTGTGCCGCGCAGCCGGAGAGCAGCAGTCCAAGCGCCGCGATCGGCAGCAGCGCCAGCCGGCGGACCGATCTCCTCCCGGGAACCTCCATCGCGATCGCAGTCAGCGTACATGGCGCGGAGCGACGAGTTTTCGGCCCGCCGCGGTAGGTTTCGGCCATGCGCAGGCTCCAAAGCCAGGGCGTCCATCACGTGACGCTGACCGGGGCTGATCGGCAGACCTCGATCGACTTCTGGGACGGGCTGCTCGGCATGCCGTTCGTCTTCGAGCAGCCGAACCTGGACAACGACTCCGAGAGCCACCTCTACTTCGATCCGGGCGACGGGCGCCTGATCACGGTCTTCACCGACGAGGAGCGGACCGGCGACCCGGAGCGGACGCCCACCGATCCCGGCTGCGTCCATCACCTCGCGTTCGCGCTCTCGCAGGCGACGTTCCGGCAGACCGTCGAGCGGCTCGAGGAGCGCGGGATCGACCACAGCGGCGTCAAGGACCGGGGCTTCATGGACTCGATCTACTTCAAGGACCCGCTCGGGCTGTTGATCGAGCTCGCCTCGTACCGCTTCGAGCCGCCGGCCGGCAATACCCATGCCGATGTGTTGCGCGTCGCCCACGAGCTCCGGGTCGAGCGCGGTGACCGCAGCATCGCCGAGGTCCACCTCGCGGACGCGATCGAGAGGCTCGTCGCCGGCTGAGCAGACCCACGCCAGCCATTGCGTGATCGTTGCGACCGGAGTAGGGTCATCGTCAGGGCACATACCTCGGGGGGAGGATCCGGGATGAAGGCCGTCGGGCATGCTGACCAGGGCACTGCGACGCGAGCGGGGATCGCTCGTGTCGGTTTGAGGCGGGGATCGCACGAGCCCCCGACCGTCCTGATCGTCGACGACCACCCCGTCTATCGCGACGGGCTCGCGCGGGCGGTCGAGGCCTGCGACGAGCTCCGCCTCGTCGCCGAGGCCGGGGACGGCCGTGAGGCGATCGAGCGAATCGAGGAGCTCCGTCCCGAGGTCGCCGCGGTCGACATGCGGATGCCGGAGGTCGACGGTCTCGGCGTCCTCGCCGCGGTCGGAAGCGGCGAGTCCCCGACGCGGGTCCTGATCCTCTCCGCCTACCTCGACGGGGACATCGCCTACCGGGCGCTGGCGGAGGGTGCCGCCGGCTATCTCGCCAAGGACTCGTCCCGGCAAGCGATCTGCGACGCGATCATCACCGTGGCCCGCGGCGGCGTCGCCCTCTGCGCCGACGTCGAAACCGACCTCGCCGCCGAGATCCGCAAGCGCACCCGGATCGAGCGCGACGTCCTGACCGATCGCGAGCTCGAGATCCTGCAAGGCGTTGCCGGCGGTGGCTCGGCGGCCGCGATCGGCGCCACGCTTCATCTCAGCCCGACCACGGTCAAGTCGCATCTGCGGAGCATCTACGCGAAGCTCGCGGTCGGCGACCGCGCCGCCGCGGTCGCGGAGGCGATGCGCAGGGGCCTGCTCGAGTGAGCTCGGCGGCGACCGGCCGGTCGCCGCTCTCGCCTTCGATCGGAGGACCCGCATCCTCCGGTCTGCGGTCCGGCGAACCCTGCTCGGGGATCGTCGATGTGACGTTGACGGCGATCTCGTGCAAAGACGATCCTCGATGGGCACAAGTAGCTGACCCGCGGAACCGTCCACGGTCCCGTGCCAAGCAAGGGGAGAGCGTCATGAGGGGAACTGGGACACCGCGGAGGCACGCATCCGGCATGAAGGGGATCGCTGCCGGCGGTGCCCGGCTCGTCGCGGCGACGATCGCCGCGCTGGCGCTGCTCGGCCTTACCGCCGAGGCGGCATTCGGGGGCGCTGTGATCAGCAATGGCACGGTTGCGCTCGGGGTCAACGACGCCGGCCAGCTCAACTTCGCCGACGAGACCAGGTTCGTCGGCGTCACCTACGAGGCGACCGGCAACGACGGTACGCGCGCCGGCTGCCAGTGCGAGGGGTGGGGCGCCGGAGTGGCCGACCCTGCCGGCGACTTCTCGGGCTCCGCCAACAACGATTGGACGCTGCCCGAGGGTGAGAACCTCGACGCGGTCAGCTTCACCTCCGATGCATCGACCGCCACCTCGGTCGTCACGATCGACGACAAGCTGCGGGTGACCCACGCCTTCGCGCCGTCCCCGGCGACGCCGAACCTGTACGAGATCGAGGTGACGCTCGAGAACATCGGCACCACCTCCCTGCCCGACGTGCGCTACACCCGCCTCATGGACTGGGACGTCGAGCCGACGGCGTTCAGCGAGTTCGTGACGATCCAGCGCGGTACGACGCCGGCGCCGGCCGGCAACCTGATCCGCTCGAACGACAACGGCTTCCAGTCGTCGGACCCGTTCGCCGACCACTCGCCGCTCGACCCGGCCACCGAGAACGCCGACTACACCGACAAGGGCCCCGACGATCACGGAGCGCTGTTCGACTTCAGCTTCGGCGCGCTGGCCGTCGGCGAGTCGAAGGAGTTCAGCATCTTCTACGGCGCGGCAGGGACCGAGTCGGCGGCGAACGGCGCGGTCAGCGCCGCGGCGCTGGAGCTGTTCTCGCTCGGCCAGCCTGACGGTGGCGAGGCGACCGGAGAGCCGAACACGTTCATCTGGGGCTTCAAGGCGGTGGGCGGCGAGCCGGTGATCCCGCCGACCCTCGCGCTGACCCCGGAGACGGCGTCGAACCCGGTCAACACTCCGCACACGGTCACGGCGGAGCTCAAGGACAACCTCGGCAACCCGGTGCCCGGCTCGGACATCGTGTTCGAGGTGAGCGGCGCCAACCCGCAGCCGGCGGCCACCGTGACGACCGGCAGCGACGGCACGGCCACCCACACCTACACCGGAACCAGCGCGGGCACCGACACGATCAAGGCGTGCCTGGACAACAACGGCAACGATGCCTGTGACACCGGCGAGGTGACGGACACAGCCACCAAGACCTGGACCGGCGCGGGCAACGCGGCGCCGACCGCGGACGCGGGAGCCGACCAGACGGTCGCCTCCGGTGCCGCCGTCAGCCTCGACGGGACCGGATCCTCGGATCCCGACGCGGACCCGCTGACCTACAGCTGGACCCAGACCGGCGGCCCGGCCGTAACCCTGACCGGCGCCGACACGGCGACGCCGTCCTTCACGGCGCCGACCGGACCGGCGACGCTGACCTTCCAGCTCGAGGTCTGCGACGACGCGGCGCCACCGGCGTGCGACACCGACGAGGTCATCGTCAACGTCGATCCGCCGGTCGTCGAAGGCAACGACTACGCCGCCAAGGTGATCGTCAGGAACGCGCCCTGGGCCAGCGGCAGCGACACGAAGACGAGAGGGTTCGTGGTCAAAGTTGTCAACCTGGGCACAGGCCCGTTCACGATCACCGAGGAGGACGTGTTCGTGGCCGTCGATGTCAACGGGGTGCCGACGGGGTCGGTCGCGTTCGTGAAGGCGACGGTCGGCAAGCCCGGCAAGCGGGTGAAGTTCCGGTTCGCCTGGACCCACACCGGCGTCGCGGTCGGCGACACGGTCGACTTCGTGGCGTGCGTGAACGCCCCCACCTTCGACCCGAACCCGAGCAACGACTGCGACAGTCACACGACCCCGGCCCTGGCGAAGCCCGTCGAGCTGCTGCACGGCCCGCGCTGAACCCCGGGGGGCAGGTGGCGGCAGGTGCCGCTACCTGCCGCTGGTCGCAGGCGGGTGGTCTGACCCGCCCGCGGCCAGGTCCCGGAGCTGGTGAGCGGGGGTGAAGTAGTTGCGGTAGGTGAGGGTCGTCGCGACCAGGGCCGAGATCGCGACGGCGCCGAGCAGGACGTAGAGGAGGATGAGCTGGAGGCGAACGGCGTCGGTCGGGTCGGCCCCGGCGAGCAGCATCCCGACCATCGTGCCCGGGAAGAAGATCAGCCCGGTCGTCTTCGTCGAGTCGACGAGCGCAATCGTCCCCGATCGGAGCGCCGCGCGGACGGTCGGCCCCGCCGCCACCCGCGCGGTCGCGCCCAGCGCCAGGGTGGCCTCGATCCGCGCTGCCGCCGATCGCATCTCGTCGCCGAGCCGGTCCAGCGCAACTGCCGATGCCGTCATCGCATTGCCGATCACCATGCCGCCGACCGGAACGAGGTAACGGGGCTCGGCCGGGAAGATCCCGAGCGCCAGCACGAGGCCGAGGGTCGCCGTGGCCGAGAGCCCCAGCGCGATCAGGAGGGGCTCGAGGACGCCGGGGACGTGGCGGGCCCGGGCGCGAGCCGTGAAGGCGCCGAAGCCGACCATCACCACGAGCAGGGCGAGGACCAGGAGCAGGCTGTCGGTGTCGAAGATCGCCGTGATCACGAAGCCGATCGCGGTCAGCTGGACGAAGCTCCGCGCCACCGCGATCCCGATGTCTGCCTCGAGGCCCGCCCGGCGCCAGCGCGAGATCGCGACGGCGATCGCGACGAGGACGAGCGCCGCGGCGACCTCGCCGAGGCTGATGTCGATCGGGGCGGCGTTCACGCCAGCACCTCGGAGGCCGGGCCCTGACGCACGGTCCGGCCGGAATCGATCTCGACGGTCCAGCTTGCGAGCCGCCGCGCCTGGGCGGGGTCGTGGGTGACGATCACGATCGAGGCACCGAGCCGCCGCCCGAGGTCGGCGACGGTCCGCTCGATCGAGTCACGCGTCCGCTCGTCGAGCGCCGAGGTCGGCTCGTCGAGCAGGAGGACGCCGGGCTCGAGCGCGAGCGCCCGGGCGATCATCGCCCGCTGCTGCTCGCCGACCGAGAGGCGTTCGACGTCACGGTCGGCGAAGGAACGCTCGAGGCCGGCCAGCTCGAGCAGCCTCGGCAGCGATTCGGGGTCCGTTTCGTGGCCGGCGAGGTCGGCGGCGAAGCGGAGGTTGTCGGCCACGGTTCCCTCGAGCAGGGCCGGCAGCTGCGCGACCAGGGCGACCTCGCGCCGCAGCCGCAGTGGGTCGATCTCGCGGGTGTCGGTCCCGCGGAACCGGACCGTGCCGGAGTCGGGGTCGGAGAGCCGGTCGAGCAGCCGCAGCAGCGTCGACTTGCCCGAGCCCGACGGCCCGACGATCGCACTCACGCCCTCCGGAAGCTCGGCCGAGAGCTCGCGGAGGACGGGCACGCCGCCGCGGCGCAGCGAGACCCGGTCGAGCTCGAAGAGCAGTTCAGCGATCCGGGCGAGCCTATCCGACGTCCGATCACGCCCGCCGCGTCCGAGCGTGGTTGCCGAGCCGTCGCGCTTATCCTCGGACGGTGATGGAGGTGCGGATGCGGACGGCGATCGCTCGGCTGCCCGGCTGGCTGCGGCGCCTCGTCGACGCCGGCTCCGCCCCCGGGGACAGCGACGACCTGCGGCTGCGCAAGTCCGTGCTCGTCCTCTCGGCGCTGCTGATGGCGAGCCTCGCCTCGATCTGGGTGGCGACCTACGCGATCCTCGGGCTCTGGGGCTCGGCCGCGATCCCGTTCGCCTACCAGCTCGCCTCGGCCGCCAGCATCGTCGCCTTCGCCCGGACCCGCCGCTACATCGTCTTCCGCCGCAGCCAG
>DASSEM010000106.1:0-34813 GCA_035695265.1 Solirubrobacterales bacterium | reverse complement strand
GTGGCAGCGAGGGGCGAACGATCGAGGGCCTTGCGTCGTTCCCGCGCGCTGACGGCATTGGCGCTGCTGCTCGGCCTGCTGGTCCTCGCCGGCTGCGACATCGGCGGCGACGAGGAGCCCGACGCGACCGCCGCGGCGGGGGAGCCGATGGACCTCGACGTCCTCGTCTACAACGTCGAGTACAGCGGCGGGCCGGCGACCGACGCGGTGATCCGCAAGCTCGACGCCGACGTGGTCGGGGTGCTCGAGTCCTACGAGCGGCTGCCCGTGATGGCCAAGCGGACCGGCTACCCCTACTGGAACACCTCGCTGCAGCTGCTCTCGAAGTACCCGATCCTCGAGCCGTCGGGCGGCGATGGCCTATACGCGCTGCTCGAGGTTGAGCCCGGCTACGTGGTCCCGTTCTTCAACGTGCACCTCGACTACGTCGAATGGGGTCCTCGTGCCCTCGCCAAGGGCGAGCCGGTCGAGTCGGTGCTCGCCACCGAGGACGAGGTGCGGACCTCGGCCCTCGAGCGGCCGATCGAGGCGATGGGGGAGCTCCTCGACGCCGGCTATCCGGTCTTTCTGACCGGCGACTTCAACCAGCCATCGAGCCTCGACTACACCGAGGAGGCCGTCGGCACCCGCAAGGAGATCACCGAGCCGGTGCCGTGGCCGGTGAGCGAGGCGCTCTTCGACCTCGGGTTCCGTGACACCTACCGCGAAGAGCATCCCGACCCGGTCGCCGAACCGGCGATCACCCAGGACAGCTCCGGCGAGCGGATCGACTACGTCTACGCGGCCGGCCCCTCGACCACGCTCGACAGCAAGCTCGTCGGCGAGCCCGGCGGCGAGGATGTCGAGATCGAGGCGGCGCCGTGGACCTCCGACCATCGCGCCGTCCTGTCGACGTTCGACGTCACTCCGGCGGCGATGCCCACGCTGATCGCCATCGACGCGCGCCTGGCGGACGTCGGTGACGCGATCACCGTCAGCTGGAACAACCCCGAGCAGGGCGAAAACGAGATCGCGATCGTCCCCGAGGGCGGAGATCTCGCCGATCCCCTCGAGACCGTGGAGGCCCCGGAGGAGCGGGGGACGGCGAAGCTCGATACGTCCGCCTGGGACCCGGGTTCCTACGAAGCGGTCCTGATCGGCGGCGATGACGAAGCCGAGGTCGCCCGCGTTCCCTTCTACCTCCGCGATCCCGGCGCCGAGCTCGACATCTCGACCGACCGGCGGGCCTACGGGCGCGGCGAGCCGATCGAGGTCTCCTGGACCGGCGGGCCCGCCAACCGCTGGGACTGGCTCGGCGTCTACGAGGCCTCCGCCGCGGACCCCGAGACCGACGACTACCTGACCTGGGACTACGCCGAGGGGCACTCGGCCGGCACCGTCCCGCCGCGAACCGCCGGCGAGGCCGTCCTCGGCCCCGACAGCCAGGGCAACTCCTGGCCGCTGGCGCCGGGCGACTACGTCGTCCACTACCTGCTCGCGGACGAGTACGAGTCGGCCGGCAGCGCCGAGTTCAGCGTGCGCGGCGGCGGAGGGTAGGTTGCCCGAGGGAAGACAGGGAGCTGACAGGTGACCGAATCAGAGCGTGATCACGACATCGTCCTCTACGGGGCAACCGGTTTCGTCGGCGTGCTGACCGCCAAGTACCTCGCCGAGCACACCCCGCCTGACGTGCGGATCGCGCTCGGCGGCCGCTCGCGGGACAAGCTCGAGAAGACACGTGCCGAGCTCGGCGTCGACTGGCCGCTCGTGATCGCCGACAGCCAGGATCGCGACGCCGTCGCGGCGATGGCGGAGTCCGCGCGGGTCGTAGCGACCACGGTCGGCCCTTACTTCAAGTACGGCAAGCCGCTCGTCGAGGCCTGCGCGACCGCCGGGACGCACTACGCCGACCTCACCGGCGAGGTCCTGTTCATGCGGTGGTCGATCGATGCCGCCGACGCCAAGGCGCGTGCCGGCGGTGCCCGGATCGTCCACACCTGCGGCTTCGACTCGATCCCATCGGACATCGGCACGCTGCTCCTGCACGAGGCAGCGCAGGCCGGTGGCCACGGGGAGCTCGGGGAGACGACCCTGGTGGTCAAGGCCATGCGAGGTGGCGCCAGCGGTGGCACGATCGACTCGGCGCGCACCGCTGTCGACGCCGTGAAGAAGGATCCGCCGAGCCGCCGCGTGCTGGCCGATCCGTATGCCCTCAGCCCAGACCGTGAGGTCGAACCCGATCTCGGACCCGAGCGTGACTCCTTGAAGCCGTTCGAGGACGATCGTCTCGGTGGCTGGCTGGCCCCGTTCGTGATGGGCAGCGTCAACACGCGCGTCGTGCGGCGCAGCAACGCCCTCCAGGGTCACGCATACGGACGCCGATTCCGCTACCGCGAGCTCATGCTCACGGGCCGCGGGCCGCTCGGCCTCGCCAAGGCCGCCGGCGTCGCGGGGGGCATCGCCGGTGTGTTCGCGGGCCTTGCGACGCCCGGTGCGCGCCAGCTGCTCGACCGTGTTCTCCCGGCTCCCGGGGAGGGACCCGACGAGAGCACCCGCGAGCGTGGCTTCTTCGCGATCGACATCCACTCGACGACGAGCGACGGCGAGCGACTGCGGTGCGAGATCCGGGTCCAGGGAGACCCCGGCTACAAGGCAACCGGGGTGATGCTCGGCGAGAGCGCGCTCTGCCTTGCATTGGACGACCTGCCCGACGCGGCCGGAGTGCTCACGCCCGCGTCGGCGATGGGCCGCGTGCTGGCCGATCGCCTCATCGCAGCCGGGCACAGCTACCGCGTCGTTTCCGACTGAGCTGTCGAGCGCCGGCCCTCGCGTTCGCGGCGGCCCCGGCGATTTGATCCCGCCGCCGACGGGTGGCTGCTATCGTTATCCAAATGGTTAACGATCCATTCAAGGCGCTGTCGCATCCGATCCGCCGCGGCATCGTCGAGCGTCTCGCCGAGGGTTCGGCGACGGTCGGCGACGCCACGGCGGGCTTCGGGGTGTCGAAGCCGGCGATCTCGAAGCACCTGAAGGTGCTGGAGGAGACCGGCGTCGTCAGCCGCGAGGTCGAGGGCCGCACCCACCTGCTCTCGTTGGAGCTCGATGCGCTCCGGGAAGCGGCCGAGTGGATGGATCGCCAGCGCGCCCTCTGGGGGCGCCTGTTCGATGTCGTCGATGAGTATCTGAACGAGGAGGAATCAAGATGAACATGCCACCGATCGTGTCGCCCGAGGAATGGGATGCAGCGCGCGAGGAGCTGCTGATCAAGGAGAAGGAGCTGACCCGCGCCCGCGACGCGCTCGCCGCCGAGCGCCGCCGGATGCCGCGGATGGCGGTCGAGAAGGACTACGCGTTCGAGGGCCCGGACGGCTCGATGAGCCTGCCCGACCTGTTCGACGGGCGACGCCAGCTGATCGTCTATCGCTTCTTCTTCGATCCCGGCGTGAACGGCTGGCCGGAGGCCGGGTGCCCCGGCTGCTCGATGGTCGCCGACCAGGTCGCCCACCCCGCCCACCTGAACGCCCGCGACACGACGCTCGCGTTCGTCTCGCGCGCCCCGCAGGAGAACATCGAGCGCCTGAAGGCGCGGATGGGCTGGGAGGAGATCCCCTGGTACACGCTCACCGACGACTTCGACGCCGACTTCGGCGTCGGCGAGTGGCACGGCACCAACGCCTTCCTCCGCGACGGCGACGACATCTTCCGCACCTACTTCATCGACGCGCGCGGCGACGAGGTGATGGGAGGGACGTGGGCCTACCTCGACATCACCGCGCTCGGTCGCCAGGAGGTCTGGGAGGACTCCCCGGAGGGCTACCCCCAGACCCAGCCCTACGGCTGGTGGAACCGCCACGACGAGTACGACGAGGCCACCACGTTCGAGCACGGCCTGTCGGCGGCGACCGCCTCCCAGCGCGGCGAGCGGGGCACGTGAGCGTGATCGCCCACGTCGGCGGCCTGCCGGTCGAGGAGCTCCTGCCGACCTTGACCAGCGGAGCCGCCGGCTGGCTGGTCGCCCGCACCTGGATACTGTCGCGGCTGCGACGCCGACGCGGGACGAGGAGATGAGCGCGAAGACGACCCTCCGCATGAAGCGCACCTACCGGGCCCCGGCGCGGCGGGTGTTCGACGCCTGGACCAGCGAGGAGGTGATGCGCCGCTGGTGGCACGCCGAGCGCGATTGGGAGACGAGCAAGGCGGAGGTCGATCTCCGCGTCGGCGGGTCGGTCCGGGTGGTCATGCGCGACCCCGGCGAGGACGCCGAGTACGGTGGTGGCGGCCGCTACACGGTGGTCGATCCGCCGCACCGCCTGGCGTTCACCTGGGTCTGGGACCACGAGCCGCACGAGACGCTGATCGAGATCGAGTTCGAGGAGAGCGACGGCGCCACCACGGTCCGCTTCACCCACAGCGGCCTCCTCGACGAGGAGATGCTCCGCTCGCACGAGGGCGGTTGGGGCCGCTGCTTCGACAACCTCGAGCGCACCCTGGAGGAGGCGCGCCCGCAGGGCTAGCCGCGCCCCGGATCAGGAACCCGGCTCGACGCGCGCCTCGACCTTCGTCGCCTCGCGGGCGTCGTCCTCGTCGCGATCGGTGAGCGTCGATTTGAACTCGCGCAGGCCCTTGCCCGCGGACTTGCCGAGCTCCGGCAGCCTCGAGGGCCCGAAGATCACCAGGGCGATGATCAGGACGATCGCGATCTCCATCGGTCCGATGCTTGGCATGTGCTTCTCCTTCGCTGGTTGCCGGCCGGGCGGCTATTCGACCTCGACCGTTCCGTTCATGAACGCGTGAAACCTGCAGTAGTAGGTGTAGGTGCCGGGCTCCTCGAGCCTCACCGCCGCCTCGTCACCGCGCTTCAGCGTCCCGGTGTCGAACGAGCCGTCGTCGGCCGTCGCCGTGTGCGGGGCGCGGTCGGAGCTCGTCCAGGTGAGCTCGGTTCCGGCATCGACTGTGATCGTCTCGGGCTCGTAGGCGAACTCGGCGATCGCAACGAAAGCCGGGTCGGCCGTCCCGCCCGCGCCGGCCTGATCGGGGGAGTCGTCGTCCCCCGAGCAGCCGGCGAGGGCAAGACAGCCGGCGAGCGCGCAGAGAGAGGATCGCGCCCGCATGACCTATGAGGCGATGAAGGGCTGGACCGCCTTCAGCACCTCTTCCTCGGTCAGCGTCGGGTCGAAGGCCTCCGGCGCGGCCGGCTCGCCCGCGGCGTTGCGGACCGCTGCCGCGTGCCGCGCCTCGACCTGGACGATCGCGCCGGCGGTTGCGAGCAGATCCTTCGACTCGATCATCGGCGCGGCGCCGTTGTAGGCGCTGACGCCGGTGTCCTCGAACGTGATCGCGAGCTCCAGAAACGCATCCTGGCTCGAGAACGCGTCGCCGAAGTCCACGGCGGGGGCCTTGACCGGCTTGCCGCCGAGGTCCTTGATCGTCGCCGCGAGCGCGTCGACGTGCTCCTGCTCCTCGGCGCCGAACGTCTTCACGTAGTTGGCGAGCTCGCCGCTCAGACCCGGGACCTGCTTTGCCGCCTCCGAGTAGAAGGCCGCCTCGAGGTACTCGAGGGTCAGGGCGAAGTTCAGGATGTCGACGTCGTTCATCGACCCCTGGGCGAACGCCCGGCGGACGAGCGGGCTGACCGCGAAGGAGCCGTAGAGAGCTCCCGCCGCCAGCGCGCCGCGGACGAGCAGCGAGCTCCGGTTGATCGTCTCGACCTCGACTGCGCCGAGGCCTCCGCCGTCACGAATGTCCTCGTTCATGGTTGCTTCCTTTCGCTGGTGATCGACCGCGCCGTCAGGCGAGGAAGGGCTGGACCTCGGCCAGCACGGTTTCCATGTCCGCCGGCTGCGCGAAGGCGCCGTCGGGGGTCGGCGGCTGGCCGGTGAGGATGTTCAGCAGCGCCGCGTGGCGTCCTTCGACCGAGTGGATCGAGAGCGCTGCGGCGAGGATCTCGGGGTCCTCGATGTTCGGCGCCTGTCCCAGGTAAGCCGCGGCGCCGAGGTTCTCGACGGTGGCCGCGAGGTCGAGTACCGACTTCGCGTCCTCCAGCGGGAAGGTCGCCTTCGGCGCCTCCGCCGGGGTGCCGAGCTTCTTCGCCGTCGCGACGAGCGCGTCGACATGCGCCTGCTCGGCCTTGCCGATCGACTTGATCGTCGCGAGCTCGTCGCCCTTGAACAGGCCGCTCTTGGCGACATCGTCGTAGAACGCGGCCTCGAGGTACTCGAGCGTGAGCGCGTAGTTGACGATTCCGAGATCGCCGGCGCCGAACTGCGACTCCATGTCGCTCATCTCCGAGCTCGTGGTCGTCGCGTCCGTGGTCGAGTCGTCGTCACCGCATGCGGCCAGCAGGGCGCCGGCCGCGCCGGTGCCGCCGGTCAGAGCGAGAAATCGCCGCCGCGACACCGGATCGCGGGCGAGGCGGCGCGCGGCACTGCGCGGGGCCGGCTCGAAGCTCGTGGTCATGATCTGCCTCCTCGTCGGATTGATTGCCTGACCCCCACTACGGCGGCGCCTCCGATCCGGATCACCCGCCGGACCGAGTCATTGATCTAGAACCCGCGGCGACGCCCCGGCGCAGGCGCGATGATCCGGACGCCGTGCGCCTGCGTAGACCTGGGCAGATGAAGCGAATGCGCCATCTGGCGGCCCTCGCCGACGAGGAGCTGATGGGGCTCGTGCGCGAGCGCGAGCACCGTGCCTTCGAGGTCGTCTACGACCGCCACGGTGGCGCCGCCTACTCGCTCGCCTACCGGATCCTCGGCGACCCGCGAGCCGCCGAGGACGCGACCCAGGAGGCGTTTCTGTCGATCTGGCGGACCGGGGCGCGCTACGACCCGCTGCGTGGCAGCGTCCGCAACTGGATCTTCGGCGTCGTGCGCAACCGCGCGATCGACGCGCTGCGGCGCGGCTCGGCGAAGCGGACTCCGAAGCTGGTCATGGACGCGGGAGAGCTGATCGAGGGCCAGCCGGCGGCCGAGCGGACCGAGGCCGAGGCGATCCGCCGGGAGACGGCGCACGAGGTGAGGAGCCGGCTCGACGAGCTTCCCGGCGAGCAGTCGCAGGTGATCGAGCTCGCGTACTTCGGCGGCTTCACGCACTCCGAGATCGCCAAGATGCTGCAGATGCCGATCGGCACGGTCAAGGGCAGGATGAGGCTCGGCCTGGAGAAGATCCGCGCCGGCCTGGCGGAGGGGATGCTGTGAGCGCCGCCGATCACCGTGTCTGGGAGGAGGAGCTGGCCGCCTACGTCCTCGGCGCCCTCGATGCCGCCGAGCAGGACGCGGTCGAGGCGCACATCGCCGGCTGCGAGCGCTGTCGCGCCGACCTGCGCTGGATCGGCGCCGCGATGGAGGTGCTGCCGGCGTCGGTCGAGCAGCGCGAGCCACCGGCCCGCTTGCGCCGGAGCCTGTTCGCCGCGGTACGGGCCGAGGGCGGCGCGGCAGGCCAGGCGCCGGCCGCCTCCAGCGGGTGGCGCGATTCGCTCGCCCGGGCGCTCCGTCCCGGCCTTGCATATGCCGTCGTCGCGGTGCTCGCCGTCGGGGGCGTCGCCGGCTACGTCGTCAGTCAGTCCGGTGGCGGCGATGAGGTGACGGTGACCGCACGGGCGACCGACGCGGCTCCGGCGGGCGCCGAGGCGACGGTCGTCCGCGACGGGGACGCCGGCATGCTTCGCACCAGCGGTCTGCCGCAGCCTGACGGCGGCGAGGTCTACCAGGTCTGGATCCGGGACGGGGAGACGATCACGCCGTCGACCGTCTTCGTGGTCGACCGGAGCGGCGCCGGCGTTGCGGCGATCCCGGCCGGGCTCGAGGACGGCGACGAGGTCATGGTGACCCGCGAGCCGCGCGGCGGCTCCGCCGTCCCGACCACCGCTCCGCTGCTCCGCGCCCCGCTGGGCTAGTCGGTTCGCGGCACTGTCTTCACTGGCCGGGGGAGGCGTTTCGCCGGCGCCGCCCGGTCAGCGTTCGGCGATGAAGGCGTAGGAGTCCTCGATCACCCCGGCGACCTCGTCCCAATCGACCGCGGGGAGGTCGAGCCGCAGGCCGACCCAGCCCCGGTGGCCGACGTAGGGGGGTACGAAGTAGCGCTCGGGACCGTCGGCGATGAGCGCCTCCTGCAGCTCCTTCGGGCCGGCGGCCCAGAGGCAGAGGCGTCCCTCGCCCCACTCGCGCTCGTCGTGGACGGAGGCGAAGGTCCGGCCCTTCCTCCCGTCGGCCGTGAAGAACGTGGGGGAGCCGTGCGAGACCTTCTCGACCACCCCCGGGAGGGCCAGAGTGATCGGCCGGATGCGCTCCATCGCCGCCTTCAGTCTCGGCGTCTTCACGATCGGATGGGCCACGTCGCGAGTATCGCAGCGGCCGGGTCGTCGCCGCCGCGTTCCGCGGAACCTCCCCCAATTGGGGTAGTCGGTCCTCGTTGCGCAGGGTCGGCTCGGTACCTGGGTCATTCTGACCACCGTATGTTGCGCTCAGATGACCCAGTGGTCCAGGATCGCGACGTTCGGCGGCGCGCTCGGCCTCGCGCTCGCCTGCTGGCTGATCGCGGCCGCCGGCACGGGCGCGTCGATGGCCCCGACCCAGCCGCCGCAGCCGCGGTCGGGCCCGGGCGGCAGCGATTACGAGCACCGCGACTGGCGCGTCCATCACGGTGGCGAGGGCTACGACTCCTGGTACGCCTTCGAGCCGACCGGGCCGCGGCCGGAGCGAGCGCCGCTTGCGATCGTCATGCACGGCTACTACGAGTTCGCCGGCTACGACCAGCTCCATGAGCTGATCCGGCACACCGTGCGGCAGGGCAGCATCGTGATCTACCCGCGCTGGCAGACCGACGTCGCGGTGCCGTGCCCGGGTCCCTATTACATAGAGCCGTGCATGGACTCGGCCGCCGCTGGGATCCGCGGCGCGATGTCCTTCCTCCGCTCCCGCCCGAGCTGGACGCAGCCGAAGCGGCGGCTGACGAGCTACCTCGGCTTCTCCTTCGGCGGGATCATCACCGCCAACCTCGCCAACCGCTGGCGCTCGCTCGGGCTGCCGAAGCCGCGGGCGGTCTTCCTCGAGGACCCCCACGACGGCGGCCTCGCCGGGTTCGGCGAGCCGGCGCTCGACGACTCGATGGCGGGGATCCCGCGCAGCGCCAAGCTGCAGTGCCACTCGAGCGCGAACGGAGTCATCGGCGGGCCCGGCAAGGCGGATTCGAGCTGCAACGCGCTGTTCCCGATGCTCGGCCACATCCCGAACCGCAACAAGGATCTCGTGATGATCGAGGGGGACGACCACGGCGCTCCGCCGCTGACTGCCGGCCACGGGGTCTGCGCCGCCTTCCCAGGCACCGCCGACGCCTACGACTGGAACTTCTGCTGGAAGGTCTGGGATGCGCTCCGCGACTTCGCCAACTACGGCACCCACCGCCGCTACGCGCTCGGCGATACCCGTCGCCACCGCTCGAACGGCCGTTGGAGCGACGGCACCCCCATCGCGCCGCTGAAGGTCCGGAACCGGGCTCCGATCCGGCCGTAGGCCCGTCAGAGCAGCTCGGTCACGTTCTCCGGCGGACGGCCGACGATCGCGCGGCCGTCGTCGGCGAGGACGACCGGGCGCTCGATCAGGCGCGGGTTGGCGCTGAGCATCTCGATCCACAGGTCGCGGGTCGCGGCATCGCGGGCGAGGTCGGCGAGGCTGAGCTCGGCGGCGAGCGGCTCGCCCATCCGCGCCAGCTCCCAGGGCTCGAGTCCGAGGGCCCGGAGCGCCGCGTCGAGCTCGGACGGGCTCGGCGGGTCGTCGAGGTAGCGGCGGACCTCGGGCTCGACGCCGGCGGCGGTGATCAGCCCGAGGGTCGTCCGCGACTTCGAGCAGCGCGGGTTGTGCCAGATCGTCAGCGCCATCGCGGTCTCAGCCCGCCGCGGCCGGTTCGTACTCGTAGAAGCCGCGGCCGGACTTGCGGCCGAGCCGGTTGGCGGCGAGCATCCGCTTGAGCAGCGGCGGCGGCGCGTACTCGTCACGCTTGAACTCGTCGAAGAGGCTCGTGCCGACGGCATAGAGGACGTCGAGGCCGATCAGGTCGCAGAGCGCGAGCGGCCCCATCGGGTGCCCGCAGCCGAGCTGCATCCCCGCGTCGATGTCCTCGCGTGAGGCGAAGCCCTCCTCGAGCATCCGGATCGCCGCCATCAGGTACGGGATCAGGAGCATGTTGACGACGAAGCCGGAGCGGTCCTTGGTCCGGATCGGCTGCTTGCCCATCTGCTCGGCGAGGGCGAAGGCCTGCGCCTCGGTTGCCTCCGAGGTGTCGAGTGCGACGACGACCTCGACCAGCTTCATCACCGGCACCGGGCTGAAGAAATGGAGACCGCAGACGCGGTCGGGCCGGCTCGTCGCCCCGGCGAGCTCGGCGATCGGGATCGACGAGGTGTTGGAGGCGATGACAACGTCGCCGTCGACCCGCTCCGAGATCTCGGCGAACACCTCGCGCTTCAGCTCCGCGATCTCGGGCACCGCCTCGACCACCAGCTCCGCTCCGGCGAGCTCGCCGAGGTCGGTCGCGAAGTCGATCCGGTCGCGGACAGGCGCGGCGTCGTCGAGCTTGCCGCGCTCGACCGCCCTGGCGAGCGACGCCCCGATTCGTTCCCGGGAGCGGTCCAGCGCCCCGTCGTCGACGTCGATCAGGGTGACGCCGATCCCCGCCACCGCCGCCGACTCGGCGATGCCGGTGCCCATGAAGCCGCCGCCGACGATGCCGATCCGGCTCAGCGAGGCGGGCTCGGACTGGGCCGTCGCGCTCATCGGATCACCGAATCGGATGCTGCCATCTGCGAGAACCTAGCGCCAGGAACCGGCGAGCGTTCGCTGCCCATTTGCCATACTGACCGCCGTCCGAGATCGGAGCCTGCGGCGGGCACGTCGTGTGGGCTGGGTAGAGGGAGTCTGAGTTGAGTCGTTTCCGTTCGTTGCTCGTAGCCGTCGGTCTGGTCGCGGTCATGGCGCTCGGTTGGGCGTCGGTGGCGTCTGCGAAGAACCGTGACACCGCCCGCTACATCCTCCCCCCGGGCAATTACGGCGGGCTGCCGTTCACCGAGAACTCGACCGACCAGCTTCCGCTCTACAGCGGACTGACGCCGCTCCGCGACGACGTCACGAAGTCGGACATCAACGATCTCTTCCTGCCCGAGAACTTCGCGCCGATCGGCGACGTGCGCGAGGAGGAGACCGGCGAGCCGGGCCTGCGGCTGATCTACGACGCCTACGGGATTCCGCACGTCTACGGCAAGACCCGCTACGACGTCGCCTTCGGCGCCGGTTGGACGACGGCGCGCGACCGCCAGCTCCTGCTGGCGCTCGGCCGCGGCCCCGCCCGCGCGGCGGTGGCCGACGTCCCCAACCTCAACGCCTTCTCGCTGGTCACCAGCGGACAGAGCTTCGTCCCCAGCGCCGAGGCCGAGGCGCTGGTCACCGAGCAGCGCAAGCTGCTCGTCCGCAAGTACGGCAAGAAGGGCAAGGAGATCCTCCGCGACGCCCAGGCCTACGCCGACGGCGTCAACGCCTACAACGAGGCGAACGGCATCAGCCAGCCGCCCGCCACCGTCAACGACGTGATCGCGGTCACCGCGTTCATCGGCTCGATCTTCGGCGCCGGCGGCGGCGGCGAGGCCGCCAACGCCGACCTGCTCGCCAACCTCCAGCAGGAGCTCGGGCAGGAGCAGGGCTACGACGCCTGGGAGGACGTGATGCTCGCCGAGGACCCGGAGGCGCCGACGACGATCAACCGGCGCTTCGAGTACGGGCCGCTGACCGGGGGCAAGGTCAAAGGCTCGGTCGTCGTCGACCCGGGCTCGATCGAGAGCATCGACCCGGCCGTCTCCGGCACCGAGGCCGCCGCGGCGCCGGCCCGCCGCCAGGCCTCGAACTGGCTGCTGTCCTCGCGGCAGCGCTCGGCGACCGACAACTCGCTCGCCGTGATGGGGCCGCAGCTCGGCTACTACTACCCCGAGATCGTCCAGCAGATCGACCTGCACGGGCCGGGGATCAAGGCGCAGGGCGCGGCCGTCCCGGGCCTTGCGATGTACATCCTGATCGGGCGCACCCAGAACTACGCGTGGAGCCTGACCTCGGCCGGCCATGACGTTCGCGACGTCTTCGCCGAGCAGCTCTGCGAGCCCGACGGCTCGGCGGCGAGCCGCGACTCCGACCACTACGTGTACAAGGGCAAGTGCCGCCCGTTCGAGTCGTTTACGGCCGGCGAGCTGAACGGCACGCCGCTGACCTACGACGTCTCCGTCCACGGGTCGGTCTACGCGACCGCGACGATCGACGGCAAGCCCTACGCGCTCTCGCGCCAGCGCTCGACGTTCGGGCGTGACGGCCTCAACCTGGCGGCGCTGCACGACATGACCGAGGGCAAGGCGAAGACGCCGAAGCGCTTCTACAAGACCGCGAACCAGTTCGGCTTCACGTTCAACTGGGCCTACACCTCGCGGAACAAGAACGCCTTCTTCAGCTCCGGGCGCCTGCCCGAGCGGGCGCGCGGTCTCGACCGGCGGCTGCCGACGCTCGGCACCGGCAAGTACGAGTGGAAGGGGTTCCTGAGCCGCAACGAGCATCCCCACGCGGTCGGCGGGCCGGACGGCTTGCTGCTCAACTGGAACAACCAGTCGGCGCCCGGCTTCATGCACGGCGACGACGAGCCCTACGGCTCCGAGCAGCGGGTCGAGCTCTTCGACCAGTGGCCGCGCCATCCGCGGATCACCGACAACGTCGGGATCATGAACCGGGCCGCGACCGAGGACGTGCGCTCGCCGACCTGGGAGGTCGTAAGCCGCGTCCTGGCCGGCTCGGCGGCGCCGAACGCGCGCGCCCAGCAGGTCGTCGACCTGCTCGACGACTGGGTCAGCCGCGACGCTCCGCGCCTCGACGCCGACGAGGACGGCGTCTACGACGAGGCGGGGCCGACGATCATGAACGTCATCTGGCGGCCGATCGCCGAGGCGGTCATGGAGCCGCGGTTCGGCGACCTGCTCGACAACCTCAACGACGTTCGCAACCTCAGCGGCCCCTCCGGTCAGTCCTATGTCGACAAGGACCTGCGGACCCTGCTCGGCGAGCGGGTGAAGGGTCGCTTCCACCTCCGCTACTGCGGCGATGGCGACCTCGATGCCTGCCGGGCGTCGCTGTGGGCGGCGGTCGACGCGAGCGCCGCGGAGCTCGCCGGCGACTTCGGCAGCGATGATCCGGCGAGCTGGCGCAGCGCGGCGAGCACGACCGGCTTCGTGCCGGGGCTACTGCCGAACCGGTTCCCGACCACCAACCGGCCGACCTTCCAGCAGGTGCTGGAGCTGGTGCACCGGCGCCGTGGTCACGGGGGCCATCACCAGAACCGCTAGCGCGGGCAGTCGAAGGGCCGGATCGCGGTCGACCGCGATCCGGTCTCGCCCGAAGGCGCCGATGGCGCTAGGTTCGGCCGGTGGCTGATCGACGCGACCTCGAGTTCACCTACTCGCTGATCGACCGGCTCTTTCGGCTCAGCCTCGGCGAGCAGGCCGACTTCAGCGGCGCCAAGTTCGACGGCGACTTCTCACTCACCCTCGAGCAGGCACAGCGGCGCAAGCACGAGTACGTCGCCGAGCAGATCGGGATCGGAGCGGGGCGGCGCCTGCTCGACCTCGGCAGCGGCTGGGGCCCGCTGCTCGCCTACAACCGCGAGCGCGGGGGGGCCGGGGTCGGCGTGACCCTGTCGACCGCGCAGCTCCGCGCATGCCGGCGGCACGGGCTCGACGTCCACCTGCGCGACGCGCGGACGGTCGACCGTGACACGTTCGGCCCGTTCGACGCGGTCGCCAGCCTCGGTGCCTTCGAGCACTTCTGCTCACCCGCCGATCATGAGGCCGGCCGCCAGGAGGAGATCTACGCCGGGCTGTTCGCGAACATCGCCGCGATCCTGCCGCCGGGCGGCCGGCTGTACCTGCAGACGATGACCTTCGGCCCGAACGCGGCCGACCCGGTCGAGGGCGACGTCGAGGCGCCGCCCGACTCCGACTCCTACTACCTGGGCCTGATGGCCCATCAGTTCCCGGGCTCGTTCCTGCCGTTCGGCCGGGAGCAGATCGTCCGCACCGCCGCGCCCCACCTGCGGCTCGTCGAGAGCACGAGCGGCCGCCTCGACTACATCGAGACGATCGCGCGCTGGCGGCAGCGGTTCGCCGAGCCGAGCCTGCGGAAGACGCTGGTCAAGGCGAAGCTCGTCCCGCGCTGGCTGTTCAGCCGCGAGTTCCGGCTCGCGTTCACCTCCGGCGTCAGCGCCAACACCGTCTGCTTCGAGCGCGAGCTGCTGGAGCACTACCGACTCGTCTTCGAGCGCCCCTAGCCGGCCTCCTCCGGCTTGCGGGTCGACGGATCCCCGGTCTCGCCGAGCACCGGTCGGAGCTCGTTCGCGCGCAGCTCCAAGCAGACCTTCCGGGTGAGCAGGAAGACCGCGATCGGCAGGACCACCAGGAGTCCGCGAAAGATCCAGAGCTGGGAGTCGTACGGGAGCCCGGACTGGACGTACAGGCGGTCGGCGGCGCCGAAGAAGAGCACCAGTGCGATCAGCGAGAGGAGTGCCATCCCGGTCGCGGTCCGCACCGGCGCATCGCGGGGACGATCGAGGAGATGGTGGCGGTCGCGGTCGCCCCGCAGGCGGCGCTCAAGCCACGGATAGGCGTAAAGGAATGCGAAGACCAGGCCCGGGAAGAGCACCCCGCCCCAGAACGGGTTCGGGATCAGCGTGTAGTCGCCGATCGTTACGTCGAAGCCGGGCACGAGCCGGAGCGCCCCGATCAGCCAGCCCATGTACCAGTCCGGCTGGGCGCCGTTCGTCGACAGCCCGGTCTCGAACGGGCCCCAGAGCCAGATCGGGTTGATCTGGATCAGCCCGCCGAGCGCGAAGATCGCCGCCGCGACGGCGAGCCCGAGGCCGATCGAGCGCAGCGCGTAGGCGGGCCACATCGGCGTCCCGGTCACGTTGCGCTCGGTCTTGCCACGCTCGCGGAACTGGCCGTGCTTGGTCAGGCTGACGAGCAGCAGGTGGATCGCGATCAGGGTCCCGATCAGGACCGGCAGGAGCAGCACGTGGGCGATGTAGAGGCGGGAGATGAACGCGTCGGCGCCCGGGTACTCGCCGCCCCAGAGCAGCAGCGCCAGGTTGGCGCCGATCACCGGCACGCTCTCGGCGACGCCGTAGGCGATCGCGAGGCCCATCCCCGAGAGCAGGTCGTCGAGCAGCGAGTAGCCGATGAAGCCCTCGAGCAGGGCGACCATCAGCAGCGTCAGCCCGACGTAGTAGGTGATGTCGCGAGGCTTGCGAAAGGCGCCGGTGAAGAAGATCCGCAGCAGGTGCAGGACGATCGCGACGACGAACACGTTCGCCGCCCAGTGATGCACCTGCCGCATCAAGAGGCCCGCGTCGACGTCGAAGGAGAGCTTCAGGGCGGAGGCGTAGGCCTCCGTCATCTCGAAGCCGTGGAGCGGCGCGTAGCTGCCCCGGTAGGTCGTCTCGGCGAGGCTCGGCTCGAAGAACAGGGTCAGGTAGATGCCGGTGCCGACCAGGACGACGAACGAATAGAGGGCGATCTCCCCGAGCAGGAAGCTCCAGTGGTCGGGGAAGACGTAGCGAAGCGTCTTGGTCAGGAACGGCGCCGCGCCGTAGCGCTCGTCGACACCTTTGACGCCGGGGATCACGACTGCCGAACCCCGTCCCACGAGGGCCCGGGCGGGCCCGAGTAGCCGCCCGCCGCGACGAGCAGCCCCGCGGCGTCGATCCGGAGCGGGAGCTGCGGCAGCGGCCGGCCGGCCGGCCCCGCGAGCACGTCGCCGCCGCCGACCGCGTCGAAGACCGAGTAGTGGCACGGGCAGACCAGCCGCGGGGCGGGTTGGGTCGGCGGGAAGGTCGGGTAGTCGAAGAGCGAGATCGCGCAGGCGGCGTGGGTGCAGATCTTCGAGTAGGCGAGCAGCCCCTCCGGGGCCCAGCCGGAGCGCTCGGGGGGAAGCCTGAGCTCCTCCGGGCGCACCCGGGCGACGATGACCGGCGAATCGAGCCGCTCCGGGTCGGCGCCCTCGGGGAAGGCGGAGAGGAACGTGCCGACGACGATCTCGTCGGCGGCGATCGGCTCGCCCTTCGAGTCGACCAGCCGGCGGCCGGACCGCCACGGCGAGCGGCGCAGGATGTTCTCGTCGAGCAGCGGCCCGAGCGAGGCCGCCGGCAAAGCGAGCGCCGCCGCGGCGGCGCAGCCGGCGCAGCCGGCGGCCACGATGACGCCGCGGCGGGTCATCCCCTCGCCGCCCTCCCGGACCATCGCCGTCACCTCGGCGCGAGCATCGACGTGCTCGTGGGAGCCGAGCTCCTCCTCGATCTCCTCCTGCGGGACGATCAGCTTGCCGGCCGTGATCGCTGCGGCCGCCGCGAAGCCGAATCCGAGCGCGAGCGAGCAGCCGAGGAACGTGTTGCCGAGGTCGAGCAAGTAGCCGGCCCCGAAGCCGGCGAATGCGAGCGCCGCGAGGAGGAGCAGGGCGATCACGGCCCGGGTCCCGGCCGGCGACTCGGGAGGCGGGGGAATCGTCCGCACGCGGGCCGGTCGACGGCCGCCGGACCGGCCGATCAGCAGCGCGCCGAAGGCGACGATCCAGCGCCACGCCGCGCGCAGGACGCTCACGAGTCCTCCTTGCCCGTACGCCGTCCGATCAGGCGAGCGACGCCGACCAGGGCGATGGCGGCGACGAGCCAGGCCGCCAGGCCCTCGGGGATCGGACCGATGTGGCCGATCCCCCAGCCACCCTCGTCGCGCGGGTCCTGGGTGTAGTTGACGTAGGCGACCAGCGAGTCGAGCTCGTCGTCGTCGATCTGGTGCTCGGAGAAACGCGGCATCAGGTAGGGGCCGGCGCGCACCGCCTCGGCGATCTGCTGATCGGTGGCGGCACGCAGCTCCGGCGCGACGCCCTCGCCGATCACGCCCCCCTCGGCGACCACCTGATGGCAGCCGGCGCAGCTCTCGGTGAAGATCTCCTGGCCCTCGGAGAGGCTGCCGCTCTCCGGATCGACGGTGGGCAGCTTCTCGGCGGGTTGACGGTCGGCGCCGAGCGACGCCACGTAGGCGACCAGCGCCTCGATCTCCTCGGGGTCGTAGGCGGGGGCGCTGCGCTTCGGCACGTCCCGGGGGTCGTCGAGCGGCATGTATCCGGTCGAGAGATAGAAGTGGACGGTGCCGGGAGTGACGTCGAGCAGCGGAGGCCCCGCTCCCTGCGTCGCGCCCGATCCGATCCGCGGGCCGACGCCGCTCACGCCCTCGCCGGAGACCCCGTGGCAGCTCTGGCAGCCCGACGCGTAGAGGGCAGCGCCACTTTCGCGATCGTCGGCGCTGACCTGAGCGCCGGCCGGAGCTTCGCTCGAGCCGGCGACGAGCAGGACCGCCGCGAGCAGGAGGCCGAGCGCGACGGCAACCCGGCCCCCGAAGGACCGGGGTGACGCGGATGTAAGCATCCGGACGTACTCCGGCATGTCGCGATTCCTACCCGGTAGCGCGGGTAACTAGCGCTCGTGGTCGAAGCGACGTCGGATTGCTGACGATGGGCATGCGACCAGTGCCACCGCGCCGGTTCGCTTCTGCCCTGATCGTGGCGCCGGCAGCCTCGCTGCTCCTGCCGGCCGTCGCCGGTGCCGACTCTCCCTCCACCCTCGAGCCGAAGTCGAACGCCGCCCGCGAGATCGCCGACCTCTGGTGGTTCATGCTGATCGTCGCGACGGTCGTCTTCGCGATCGTGATCGCGCTCGTCTTCCTCGCGATCCTGCGCCGTCGCGGCCGGCTCGGCGACCGGATCGCAGGGCGGCTCGGAGGCAACTGGTTGCTCGCGGTCGGCGGCGTCGGCGTGCCGATCGTCATCCTGGCGGTCGTCTTCGCGCTGACGATGGCCACGTTGCCGGCGACGGCGCCCTCGACCCAGGCGGAGGGCGGCGGCGTCGAGATCGAGGTGACGGCGCGGCAGTGGTTCTGGGACGTCGCCTATCCCGAGCAGGAGGTCGTGACGGCGAACGAGATCCACGTTCCGGTCGGCGAGCCGGTGACCGTCACGGTTGCGAGCACCGACGTGATCCACTCGTTCTGGGTCCCGCAGCTGAACCGCAAGATCGATGCGATCCCGGGTCGCGAGAACGAGCTCAGCTTCACCGCCGACGAGCCGGGCACCTACCGCGGCCTCTGCGCCGAGTTCTGCGGCCTGCAGCACGCGAACATGGGCTTCCTCGTGATCGCCGAGGCGCCGGACGACTTCGCCGCCTGGATCGACGACCAGCAGCAACCCGCGGCGGCGCCGGCGACCGCGCCGCAGCGTCGCGGCGAGGAGGTCTTCATGTCGAAGGGATGCGCGTCCTGTCACACGATCGCCGGGACCCCGGCGGACGGCAACGTCGGCCCCGACCTGACCCATCTGGCGACCCGGCAGACGATCGCCGCCGCGACGCTCGAGAACGATCGCGGCGAGCTCGGCGGGTGGGTCCTCGACCCGCAGCACATCAAGGCGGGCGCGAAGATGCCCGGGACCGACCTCTCCGGACCCGAGCTGCAGGCCCTGCTCGACTACCTGCAGAGGCTCAGATAGCGACGATGGAGGCGACCCCGACGACCTCCGCTTCGAGCACTGCGCCCGCCGCCGACGAGGTGCTGCGCCCGGTCTGGGAGCAGCCGAGCGGGATCGTCAGCTTCCTCACCTCGGTCGATCACAAGCGGATCGGCGTCCGCTACCTGGTCACGGCGACGGCGTTCTTCCTGATCGCCGGCGTCGAGGCATTGGCGATGCGTACCCAGCTCGCGGTCCCGCGCGCCGACGTGCTCACCCCGGAGGCCTTCAACGAGTTCTTCTCGATGCACGGGGTGACGATGATCTTCCTGTTCGTCACGCCGATGCTCTCCGGGTTCGGCAACTACTTCGTGCCGCTCATGGTCGGCGCCCGCGACATGGCGTTCCCGCGGCTGAACGCGCTCAGCTACTGGGTCTTCCTCGCCTCGGGCCTGTTCATCTACTCGAGCTTCACGGTCGGACAGCCGCCGACGGCCGGCTGGTTCAACTACACGCCGCTCTCCAGCGACGAGTTCTCGGGCGCCGGGATCGACTTCTACAACCTCGGGCTGATCTTCCTCGCGATCTCGACCACGGTCGGGGCGGTCAACTTCATCGTCACGATCTTCAAGATGCGGGCGCCGGGGATGTCGATGAACCGGGTGCCGCTGTTCTGCTGGGGGGTGCTGGTCCAGGCCTTCGCGATCATCTTCGCGCTGCCGGCGCTGACCGCGGCGAACCTCCTGCTCGAGCTCCAGCGCACCTTCGACTTCCACTTCTTCGACCCCGCGGCGGGCGGCGACCCGGTGCTCTGGCAGCACCTGTTCTGGATCTTCGGCCATCCCGACGTCTACATCATCTTCCTGCCGGCGATCGGGATCGTCTCCTCGATCGTCCCGGTCTTCTCGCGGCGAGCGCTGGTCGGTCACACGTGGGTGATCTTCGCGACGGTCGCGATCGGGTTGCTCGGCTTCGGGGTCTGGGTCCACCACATGTTCGCGGTCGGCCTGCCGCAGGTGACGATCGCCTTCTTCGCCGGCGTCAGCCTCGCGATCACGATCCCGAGCGGGATCCAGATCTTCGCCTGGCTGGCGACGATGCTCCGGGGCCGCCCGGTGCTGAAGACGCCGATGCTGTTCATCGTCGGCTTCATCGCCGTCTTCGTCGTCGGCGGGGTGACCGGCGTGATGTTCGCGGCGATCCCCTTCGACCAGCAGATCACCGACTCCTACTTCGTCGTCGCCCACTTCCACTACGTGCTGATGGGCGGCGCCGTGTTCCCGATCTTCGCCGCGATCTACTACTGGCTGCCGAAGATCTCGGGGAAGCTCCTCGATGAGCGGCTCGGCAAGACGAGCTTCTGGCTCATCTTCATCGGCTTCAACGTGACCTTCTTCCCGATGCACATCTCGGGCCTGCTCGGGATGCCGCGCCGGGTCTATACCTACGACGGGGACCTCGGCTGGGACAGCTACAACCTGCTCTCCACGATCGGCGCCTTCGTGCTCGCACTCGGGGTGCTGGCGATCGTCGCCAACGTGATCTGGAGCATCTACCGGGGCCGGCCCGCCGGGCCCGACCCCTGGGAGGCGAACACGCTCGAGTGGGCGACGCCATCGCCGACTCCGGCCTACAACTTCGGCGTCATCCCCCGGGTCAGCAGCCCCGATCCGAACTGGGACACCGCCGATCGCGAGGCCGACCGGCGGCTCGCCGCCGAGGGCGAGCTGCTGCTCGCCGACGAGCACCAGGCGATCGCCGCCAGCGAGGTCGAGGGCGAGCCGGTGCGGGTCATGCACATGCCGGAGCCGTCGATCTGGCCGCTGGCCGTGGCGGTCGCGCTCTCGATCCTCTTCGTCGGCATGATCACCCAGGTCTATCTGATCGCCGTGCTGGGAGCGCTCGCGGCGCTCGGGGCGATCGCGGGCTGGCACCGCCCGCACGAGGAGCTGCAGAACCAGTGAACGGGACCGGCGATCAGCTCAGGCGCTACGGCGCGCTCGCCGGTCCGGGGATCGCCGAGCCGCGCTCGAAGCCGGTGGCGTGGTGGGGGATGGCGCTGCTGATCGCCACCGAGGCGGCGCTCTTCGCCTCACTGATCGCCGCCTACTACTACCTGCGCTGGTTCAGCGACGCCGGCTGGCCGCCGAGCGGCGTCGATCCGAAGCTGTTGCGGCCGATCCTCTTCACCGCCGCGCTCGTCCTCTCCAGCGGCACGATGGCGATCGCCCAGGTCGGGATCCGGCGCGGGCGCCAGGGCCTGCTCAAGCTGGGACTGGTCCTGACCATGCTCCTGGCGCTGACCTTCATCGGGCTTCAGGCCTGGGACCTGGCCGAGAAGACGAACGAGTTCGTTCCCCAGACCGACGCCTACGGCTCGATCGTCTACACGCTGATCGGGGCGCACGCCGCCCACGTCGTCGCCGGCACGCTGATCCTCGCCTGGGTCGGGATGCGGGCCCTGCGCGGCGCCTATACGGCAGCCGGCCACGTCGGCATCTCCGTCGCCGCCCTCTACTGGCACTTCGTGGTCGCCCTCGCGGTGATCGTCTTCGTCGTCGTCGTCCTCACTCCGTACTGGTGATGGGACCGCTGCGCCGACTCCCGGCTCGCGAGACCGCGCTCGCCTGGTACGGAGCGCTCGGCGGGATCGGCGCCTGGATCCTGCACTTCACCGCCGGCTACTGGTACGCGGAGGGGGCCTGCTCGAACGCCAACGCCGTCGCGTCGATCGAGCCCGTGGTGATCGGCCTGACGGTGGTGCTCGGGGCGGCCTGCGCCCTCTCCGGGGTGGCGGCGTTCGCGACCTGGCGCGGCTCCTCCTCGGGACGCCTGCCCGACCCCCGCAACCGGCTCGCCCTGATGGGCGCGGCCGGGGTCGCGGCGGCGATCGTGTTCACGTTCGCGATCGTGCTCGAGGGGATCCAGGTGAGCCTCCTCGACGTCTGCGCGCAGAGCTGATGGGCGGGCGGCGATGAGCAAGGGAGCGCTGACGGTGATCGCCGTGGCCGTGGTCGCAGCGGCGGCGGTGCTCGTGATCGTCCTCGGGGTGACCGGCGGAGACGAACCGATCGCCGCGGTCCCGGGGGGCGATCCGGACCGCGGCGAGCGCCTCGTCGAGGAGTACGGCTGCGACGCCTGCCACACCCTGCCCGGCATCGCCAGCACGAACAAGTACGTCGGCCCGCCGCTCGACGACTTCGCCACCGAGCGGTTCATCGCCGGCGACGAGCCGAACCGCCTCGACGTCCTGATCCGCTGGATCATGAATCCGCAGCGGATCGAGCCCGGCACGCTGATGCCGAACCTCGGCGTCAGCCGCGCCGATGCGCGCGACATCGCCGCCTACCTCTACTCCGATCGCTGAGCCCCACGGCGGCTCTCGTCGGTGCCGGCGATCCGCTCGGCCAGAGCGTCGCTCCAGCCGCCGGCGACCGCCCGCCGCGCGCGTCCCGGCTCCAGCGTCACCCCGTGGTGGCCGGCGAGGTCGAGCAGACGCTGCTCCTGCTCGCCCTCCCGCATCGCCAGGACCACGACCCAGGCGAGCAGCGCCAGGGTCACGATGCTGCCCTCGGCGAGCATGATCCCGCCGGCGATCTGCTGGTCGGTCGACGGCGCGATCCCCCAGTAGCTCTCCGCCGCCGCGTAGTCCGGGTAGAGGATCGCGCTCGAGAAGAGCAGCACGTTGGCGAGGACGGCTCCGAGGACACGCACCGCCAGCACGTAGGCGATGCGTCCCGGGTTGCCGAACCAGCTCGGGCGCGGCAGCGGCCCGAGGACGGCCATCCACATCAGCAGGCCGAAGCCGAAGAAGCAGACATGCTCGAGCGCGTGCAGCCATGGTGAGCCGAGCGCCGCCTCGTAGGCGCCGGGCAGGTGCCAGAGGTAGAGGTTCGCGGTCCACAGCGGCAGCGCGACCGCCGGATGGACGAGGACCCTGAGCCGGTAGACGGCGCCGATCGCGAGCAGCGGCCGCAGGATCGGCCCGGTCAGTCCGAGCACGATCAGCAGCGCGGCGATGTCGGCGAGCAGCAGGTGCTGGGCCATGTGGGCGAGCAGCAGCTCCTCGCCGAGGTGGGCGAGCGGGGAGACGAGCGCCACGAACGCCAGCGCCACGCCGGCGAAGAACGAGCACCGTCGGGCCACCGGCACCGGGTGCCCGCCCGCGGCCAGGGCGCGCGCCCGGTACCAGTACGCGAGCCCGGCAAGCGTCAGCAGCGCTGCCTGCAGCGGCTGCTCGATCGGAGCTCCGAGATGCGCCGCCGGGATCCCGCTCATGGTGCCTTCTCCCGTTACCCGACTCCGCCGCCGTCAAGCGATCTGCGCCGGGCCCGATGTCAGGTCGTTGACGTGAATTACGGCACCCGTTTCTCGCGTACCACGCCGGGTAGCGACGTCTTGACCAGCAATCGGAGCGGAGGAGCACCATGTCGCAGACGGTCGGCGCCTACCTGTTGCAGCGACTGCACGAGAACGGGATCGAGCGGGTCTACGGCTATCCGGGCGACGGCATCAACGGGATCATCGGCGGCTTCCACGAGCACGGCGACGACGTCGAGTTCGTGCAGACGCGGCACGAGGAGATCGCCGCGTTCTGCGCCAGCGCCCACGCCAAGTTCACCGGCGAGGTGGGCGTCTGCATGGCGACCTCGGGCCCCGGCGCGATCCATCTGCTGAATGGCCTCTACGACGCGAAGCTCGACCACCAGCCGGTCGTCGCGATCATCGGCCAGCAGAAGACCTTCTCGCTCGGCGCCAACTACCAGCAGGAGGTCGACCTCAACACGCTGTTCAAGGACGTCGCCTCGGAGTATGTGCAGACCTGCATGCATCCCGGCCAGGTCCGCCAGCTGATCGACCGCGCCATCCAGATCGCGAAGGCGTCGCGGTCGGTGACCGCGGTGATCGTCCCGGCCGACATCCAGGAGGAGCCCTGGGAGGAGCCGCCGCGCGAGCACGGCATCGTCTACACGACGGCGAACGGGTCGCTGGTGCCGCGGGTCGTCCCGCCGGAGGCCGAGATCGCCCGCGCCGCCGGGGTGCTTAACGGCGGCGAGCGGGTCGCGATCCTGATCGGACAAGGGGCCGCGAACGCGGCCGACGAGGTGCTCGAGATCGCCGACCTGCTCGGCGCCGGCGTCGCGAAGGCCCTGAACGGCCGGGCCGCCGTCCCCGACGACGTCCCGTTCGTGACCGGCTCGATCGGCCTGCTCGGAACCAAGCCGAGCTACGAGATGATGGCGGGCTGCGACACGCTGCTGATGGTCGGCACGAGCTTCCCCTATGCGGAGTGGCTGCCGGAGCCGGGCCAGGCGCGGGCGGTGCAGATCGACATCGACGGGCGGCTGGTCGGCATGCGCTACCCGCTCGAGGTCTCGCTCGTCGGCGATTCGCGCGACACCCTGCGCGAGCTGCTGCCGCACATCGAGCGCAAGGAGGACCGCACCTGGCAGCAGGGGATCGTCGAGGGGGTCGAGCGCTGGGACGAGATCCTCGCCGACCGGGCGATGCAGACGACCTCGGAGGGGATCAACCCGACCCGGGTCTTCCACGAGCTCAGCCCGCGGCTCCCCGATAACTGCATCCTCACCGCCGACTCCGGCTCGGCGACGAACTGGTGGGCGCGGCACCTGAAGCTGCGCCGGGGGATGAAGGCGGCGCTGTCGGGCACGCTGGCGACGATGTGCCCCGGGGTCCCCTACGCGTTCGCGGCGAAGATGGCCTACCCGGACCGGCCCGTGATCGCGTCGGTCGGCGACGGCGCCATGCAGATGCTCGGCATCAACGCCCTGATCGACATCGCGGCACGCTGGGAGGAATGGCCGAACAAGCAGCTCGTGGTCATCGTCCTCAACAACCGTGACCTCAACCAGGTCACCTGGGAGCAGCGCGTCCTCGCCGGCGACCCGAAGCTGGTCGTCTCGCAGGCGCTGCCCGAGTTCGACTACCACGCCTACGCCGAGCTGCTCGGCCTGAAGGGGATCCGAGTCGACGATCCCGACCGCGTCGGCGACGCATGGGACGAAGCGCTGGCGGCGGGCCGCCCGGTCCTGCTCGAGGCGATGACGGATCCCGAGTTCCCGCCGCTGCCGCCGCACATCACCCTCCAGCAGGCGATGTCGATGGGCAAGGCGCTGCTCGGTGGCGACGAGAACGCCGGCCGGATCATCCGCCAGGCGTTCAAGGGCAAGCTCGCCGAGTTCACGAACCGCTGACGGCGGGCGCGGCGACGCGATGCCAGCAGGGTTGAAAGCGGCCGGCGCCGATCCGCATACGGCGGCCCCGCGGATCGACGGCGCGGAGGTGCGCGTATTCACGGTGCCGACCGACGGGCCCGGCGGGCACGAGAGCGACGGGACGCTGAGCTGGGAGACGACGACGACGGTCGTCGTCAGCGTCCATGCCGGCGGGGAGCGCGGCATCGGCTACACCTACGGCGATGCCGCGGTCGCGGCGCTGATCGAATCGAAACTGATCGACCTGATCACCGGTGCCTCGGCGTTGCGGCCGGCCGCGGCCGCCGCCGGGATGCAGCACGCGCTCCGCAACGCGGGCCGTCCCGGGATCGGGGCGATGGCGATCTCGGCCGTCGACGTCGCCCTCTGGGATCTGAAGGCGCGGCTGCTCGAGCTGCCGCTCGCCGATCTGCTTCCCCGCTTCCACGAGCGAGTGCCGATCTACGGCAGCGGCGGCTTCACCAACTACGACGACGAGCGGCTCGCCGCGCAGCTTCGCGGCTGGGTCGCGGCGGGCATTCCGCGCGTCAAGGTCAAGGTCGGGCGCGTGCCGGAGCGCGATCCCGAGCGGCTGGCGGTCGCCCGCGAGGCGATCGGTCCGGAGGCCGAGCTGTTCGTCGACGCCAACGGCGCCTTCACCCCGAAGCAGGCGCTGAGGTGGGCCGAGCGCTACGCCGACCACGGGGTCGTCTACTTCGAGGAGCCCGTCTCATCCGAGGACCGCGACGGGCTCCGGTTCGTCCGCGAGCGCGCCCCAGCCGGGATGGCGATCGCGGCCGGCGAGTACGAGTGGGACCTGCCGCGGCTGCGCGAGCTCGCCGGCTGCGTGGACATCCTCCAGGCCGACGTCACCCGCTGCGGCGGGATCACGAACATGCTCCGAGCCGACGGCATCTGCAAGTCGCGCAACCAGGTGCTCTCGGCACATTGCGCCCCGGCGATCAGCGCCCACGTCTGCGCGGCGATCGAGACGACCGCCCACATCGAGTACTTCCACGACCACGTCCGGGTCGAGCGCGAGCTCTTCGCGGGGACACTGGAGCCGGACGGGGGCTACCTGCGTCCAGCGCCCGACGCTCCCGGCAACGGGCTGTCGCTGCGTGAGTCGGCCCGCGAGCACGAGGTGAGCTGAGGTGGAGAACGCCGGCGGCGGCCATCAGACGCTGGCGCCGCAGGGGGTCGGCGAGGTCGACCGCGGGGCGCTCGAGCGCGATCTCGCGGACGCGGTCCGCGGCGAGGTGCGGTTCGGCGCCGGCGACCGGGCGATCTACGCGCACGACAGCTCCAACTACCGTCAGCCCCCGATCGGGGTCGTGATCCCGGACGACCCCGGCGACGTCGTCGCCGCGATCGAGGTCTGCCGGCGCCACCGGGCCCCGATCGTCTCGCGCGGCTGCGCGACCAGCCTCGCCGGCCAGACCTGCAACGTCGCCGTCGTCATCGACCACTCCAAGCGCCTGCGATCGATCCTCGGGGTCGATCCCGAGGGCGGGACGGCGCGGGTGCAGCCCGGCGTGATCCGCGACCAGCTCTCCGAGCGGACCGAGCAGCGGCACGGGCTGACGTTCGCCCCCGACACCTCGACGCACGAGTACGCGACGCTCGGCGGGATGATCGGCAACAACTCCTGCGGCACCCATTCGGTGATGGCGGGCCGCACCGCCGACAACGTCCACGAGCTCGAGGTCCTCACCTACGACGGCGTCCGGATGCGGGTCGGCCCGACCCCCGAGGAGGAGCTCGAGCGGATCATCGCGGCAGGTGGGCGCCGCGGCGAGATCTACGCCGGGATGCGGGCTCTCCGCGAGCGGTACGCGGAGCTGATCCGCGAGCGCTACCCGGACATCCCGCGGCGGGTCTCCGGCTACAACCTCGACGAGCTCCTGCCCGAGAACGGCTTCAACGTCGCCCGTGCGCTGGTCGGTTCCGAGGGGACGCTCGCGACGGTCCTCGAGGCGACCGTCCGGCTCGTGCCGAGCCCGCCGGTCCGGACGCTGGTCGTCTGCGGCTACGAAAGCGTCTTCGCCGCCGCCGACCACGTCCCCCAGATCCTCGAGCACGGACCGACCGGGCTCGAGGGCCTCGATGACGTCCTCGTGCACGACATGAGCATCCTCGACACCCACGTCGAGGACCTGAGCCTCCTGCCTGATGGCAAGGGGTGGCTCCTCGTCGAGTTCGGCGGCGCGACGATCGAGGAGGTGAATGAGCGGGCGCGGGCGTGCATGGAGCAGCTCGGCAAGGAGGCGAACGCGCCCGCGATGGAGCTCTACGACAAGCCGCCGAACGAGGCGCGGCTCTGGGACGTGCGCGAGTCGGGACTCGGGGCGACCGCCTTCATCCCCGCCGAGGGCGACCACTGGGAGGGCTGGGAGGACTCGGCGGTGCCGCCGGAGCGGCTCGGCGACTACCTGCGCGGCTTCCGCGAGCTGCTCGACCGCTACGGCTACCGGACCGCGCTCTACGGCCACTTCGGCGATGGCTGCGTCCACTGCCGGATCAACTTCGACCTGCTCTCCCGCGGTGGGATCGACGACTGGCGCTCCTTCCTCGACGAGGCGGCCGACCTCGTCGTCGAGCACGGCGGGTCGCTGTCGGGGGAGCACGGCGACGGGCAGTCGCGGGCGGAGCTGCTCGAGCGCATGTACGGGCCCGACCTGCTCGCGGCGTTCCGCGAGATGAAGCGGATCTGGGACCCGGACAACCGGATGAACCCGCACAAGGTCGTCGATCCCTATCCGATCGCCTCGAACCTGAAGCTCGGCGCCGACTACAGCCCGCCCGAGGTCGAGACCCATTTCTCCTACCCCGAGGATGGCGGCAGCTTCGCCCATGCCGCGCTGCGCTGCGTCGGCGCCGGCAAGTGCCGCGACGACTCGAGCGGGACGATGTGCCCGAGCTTCGTCGCCACGCGCGACGAGAAGCACACGACGCGGGGCCGGGCGCGGGCGTTGTACGAGATGCTCGAGGGCGGAACGATCACCGACGGCTTCCGCTCCACCGAGGTCCGTGACGCGCTCGACCTCTGCCTCTCCTGCAAGGGCTGCAAGACCGACTGCCCGGTCAGCGTCGACATGGCGACCTACAAGGCGGAGTTCCTCGCCAAGCACTACAAGCGGCGGCTGCGACCGCTCGCCGCCTACTCGATGGGCCTGATCATGGTCTGGGCGCGGCTCGCGGCGCGGCTGCCGCGGCTTGCCAACCTGCTCACCCAGACGCCCGGGATCTCGGCCCTGGTCAAACGGCTCGGCGGGATCAGCGCGCGGCGCCCGATGCCCCCGTTCGCCGAGCAGACGTTCAAGGACTGGTTCGCCGCGCGCGGGGTCGCCAACCCGGATGGCCGGCAGGTCGTGCTGTTCCCCGACACCTTCAACAACTTCCTCCACCCCGAGCCGCTGAAGGCCACGGTCGAGGTGCTCGAGGCGGCCGGGTTCCGGGTCGAGGTGCCGCGGCCGGCGCTCTGCTGCGGGCGGCCGCTGTACGACTACGGGATGCTCGACATGGCGAAGCGCTTCTGGGGGCGGATCCTGGACGAGCTGCGGCCGCGGATCCAGGCCGGGGTGCCGGTGGTCGGGGTCGAGCCGAGCTGCATCGCCTCCTTCCGTGACGAGCTGCCGAACCTGTTTCCCCACGACGAGGACGCGAAGCGGCTGTCGCTGCAGACCCTGACCCTCGCCGAGCTCCTCCAGCGCCACGCTCCCGACTGGGACCCGCCGCGGCTCGAGCGCAAGGCGATCGTCCACGTCCACTGTCACCAGGAGGCGATGGGGGGTAGCGGCGCCGAGGAGTCGCTGTACGAGCGGATGGGACTCGACTTCGAGATCCTCGACTCCGGTTGCTGCGGGCTCGCCGGCTCGTTCGGCTTCGAGGCCGAGCACCACGACGTCTCCGTCGCGATCGCGGAGGCGCGGCTGCTGCCGATGGTCCGTGACGCGGCCGCCGACACGATCGTGATCGGCGACGGCTTCTCCTGCAAGACCCAGGTCGAGCAGCTCGGCGACCGCCGCCCCCTGCACACCGCGCAGGTCCTGAAGATGGCGATCGAGCACGGGCCGTCCGGGATCTCCGGGCCGCGGCCCGAGCGCGCCTATCCCGACCTCGTCCAGGGCCGGTGACGGCGATGGGGCTGTGGCGCCGCGACGAGCGCGGGATGCGGTCCAGCTACGCCCGCGAGCACCCGTACCTGGCCGGCGAGACGATCGCGGGCGGCGAGTTCGCCTGCGCCGACTGTGGACATCGCCTGCGCAAGGAACCCGGCAAGGTCACGAACCTGCCGGTCTGCCCGCGCTGCCAGTGCGATCGGTGGAAGCCCGGCTGAGCCGGGAACCCCACGCCGGGCACCTACCGGCGCTGGAACAGAGCAGCGCCGGTCGCGGCCGCCGTCAGAGCGGCGGCACCGACCATGCGCCGGTGGCGGCTCAGCCACCATTGCGGCGAGCGGGGGTGGGCCTCGTCGTCGAACGGACCGTGGGCACCGGGGTCGCCGCCGTGGGGGTCGAAGAGGTTGCCGTCGGAGTTCTTCTCGGTCGGCGGCCGGTCGCCCTGCTGGCCCTCGACCGCGGTCTTCGCCAGGTACCGCTCGGCGAGCCATGGCGCGAGCTTGTTGCCGACGATCGTGTAGACGGTCGGGATCCCGACCCAGACCTCGCGCCGGCGGTGGTGCGCCGCCCAGTGGACGGCGTCGGCTGCGACCTCGGGCTGATAGACGGGCGCGACCGGCCGCGGGTGCTTGGGCATCTTCGAGCGGCAGTGATCGAACTGCGGCGTGTTCAAGCCGGGGAGCTGGACCTGCGTCACATGGACGCCAGAGCCCTCGTTGCGGAGCTCGCAGCGCAGTGAATCGAGGAAGCCCTTGAGCGCGTGCTTGGCCCCGCAGTAGGGCGATTGCAGCGGGATGCCCCGATATGCCATCGCCGAGCCGACCTGGACGATCGTGCCGCGATCCCGCTCCCGCATCCGCTTCAGCGCGGCCTTCGTCCCCCAGACCGAGCCCAGGTAGGTGACCTCGGTCGCGCGGCGGAACTCGTCCGCCTCGACGTCGGCGAAGAAGGCGAACACGGTCGTCATCGAGTTGTTGATCCAGACGTCGATCGGCCCGAGCGCCTTCTCGACCGCATCCGCGGCGGCCTCGACGGCGTCGGGGTCAGCGACGTCGGTCGGCAGCGGCAGCGCCTCGCCGCCCGCCCGCTCGATCTCGTCGCGGGCAGCGGCCAGCGAGTCCTCGTTGCGCCCGACGAGGCCGATCCTGATCCCCGGGGCGGCGAACCGGCGGGCGATCGCCCGGCCGATCCCCGAACCCGGGCCGGTGATGACGACGACCTCCGGCTGCTCGCTCATGCGCAGGGCGCTACCCCGCGCCGGAGGCCCGAAAACGACGGCCGGCGGGCACCGGTGAGCGATCTGACCTCGTGAGCCGTGTGTGCCGCGATCCCGCTCCGGGTACGGGATCCGCAATGCGCGAGCCGCACCGCATCGATGGCTACGCGCCGATCGCCGACTACGGGGTGATCGGCAACGAGCGCACCGCCGCGCTCGTCGCCCTGGACGGCTCGATCGACTTCCTCTGCCTGCCCCGCTTCGACTCCGAAGGGGTGTTCGCCGCCCTTCTCGATCCCGAGCGCGGCGGCAGCTTCACGCTGCGGCCGACCGTTCCCTTCGAGGCCTCGCACCGCTACCTGCCGGGCACCAACGTGCTCGAGACGACGTTCAGGACGGCGGAAGGGGAGGCGCGGGTCGTCGATGCGCTCTCGATCCCGCTCACCGGCCCGCCGAAATGGCAGGAGCTGATCCGCAAGATCGAATGGGTGGGCGGTCGCGTGCCGATGCGCTGGCACGTCGATCCGCGTTTCGGCTGGGGTGAGCGCGAGTCCGAGGTCGTGACCCGGGCCGGCGCGATGGCGGTGCGCGACGCCGACACGGCGCTCGTCGCGCGCCCCTGGGACGCCGGGGAGCCGGCGCCGGCGGGCCGCGGCGTCGGCGCGGACTTCGAGGTGGGGGAGGGATCGGCGCCGTTGATCGCCCTCGCGATCCACGAGGACCAGCCATGGCTTCTCTCCGAGCGCCACGCGATCGAGAGCCGGCTCGAGGAGACCTGCGAGTACTGGCGGCGCTGGCTCGAGGGCGGTTGCTACGAGGGTCCCTGGGAGCAGGAGGTCGAGCGCAGCGCCCTGGCCCTGGGGATGCTCTTGCACACGCCGAGCGGCGCGATGATGGCGGCGGCGACGACCTCGCTGCCGGAGGCGATCGGCGGCGATCGCAACTTCGACTATCGCTACTGCTGGCTGCGCGACACGGCTTTCTCGCTCGAGGCGATCCAGCGCTTCGGCCGGATCGACCAGGTGCACGCGACGCTGACCTGGCTCCTGCGCGTGATCGAGAAGACGAACCCGAACCTGAAGCCGTTCTACGGGATCGAGGGTGCGCCGGGGACGCCGGAGCAGGCGCTGCCGCTGCGCGGCTACCGCGACACCGGGCCGCCGGTGGCCGGCAACGATGCCGACGACCAGCTCCAGTTCGGCAGCTACGGCGACCTGATCCAGTCGGCGGAGATGTTCGTTCGGGGTGGCCACTCGCTCGGCCGGGCGGCCGCGGCGCGGCTGGCGACGGCGCTCGACTTCCTCGCCGTGACCTGGATCCAGCCGGACTCGAGCATCTGGGAGCTGCCGGAGCGCCGCGACTACACCCAGGGCAAGCTCAGCGCCTGGCTCGCCTTCGACAGCGCCATGCGGCTCCGCGATGCCGGCGAGCTCGACCCCGACCGGCGCCAGCTCGACGCCTGGCGGACGGCGCGCCGTGACCTCGCCGACTACGTCGACGACCGCTGCTGGTCGGATGAGCGGCGGAGCTACCTCGACGCCGCGGGGGGCGAGGGCCTCGACGCCGGGACGCTGCTGCTCGCCCGGACGGGCTTTCTCGCCGGGCGGGAGGAGCGGCTGCGATCGACGGTCGACGCGATCGATCGCGAGCTCGGCGCCGGGGGGCCGCTGCTTTACCGCTACACCGGCATGGAGGCCGAGGAGGGCGCCTTCGTCGCCTGCTCGTTCTGGATGGTCGAGGCGCTGGCCCGGCTCGGCGAGCGGGACCGCGCGAGCGAGCGCATGGCGGCGATGGTGCGCTACGCGAACGAGCTCGGGCTGTACTCGGAGGAGATCGACGCCGCGAGCGGCGAGTTCCTCGGGAACCTCCCGCAGGGGCTGAGCCACCTCAGCCTGATCAACGCGGCCTTCGCGCTCGCCGACGAGTAGCCGGAGCTCGGCGGGCGGGATGAGCAGCGGCGCGCCCTGTTGGCGAATGCGCAACAATGGCGCTCATGACCTGGGAGAGGCTCGTCCGAGGTGGGGCTGCCGTCGTCGCCTGCGCAGCGCTGACGGCGCTGTTCGGTGCCGCTCCCGCCAGCGCCGGCGAGCCGATCCTCCATCCGGCGAGCTACCCGGGGATGACCACCTACAGCTGCCGGTCCGACGCGATCGACATCCATCCGGGGCAGAACATCAACGACTACCGCACGACCGCGGTCTGCCCGAACGCCGAGGTCGTCAATGGCCCGGGCAGCGCCGACGTCTTCACGCCCGGCAGCGACGCCGAGGGCTTCATCACCCGCTTCAAGCCGAGCATGGTCGAGGTCAAGCCGAGCGGCAAGCTCGTGACGCCGTCGGTCTGGGACCTCCACCTCCATCACGTCGTCTGGCTCACCGGCGCCGGCCCGACCTATGCCTCGGGCGAGGAGAAGACCGAGATGATGCTGCCGCAGGGTTACGGCGGCAAGGTCCGGGCGGGAGCCAACTGGGCCGTCAACCAGATGATCCACAACCTCAACCAGTCCGACAACCGTCAGGTCTATCTGACCTGGGAGATCGACTGGGTCCCGGAGACGACGCCGGCGCGGACCGACATCATGGGTACGAACGTCCGCTGGATGGACGTCGCCGGCTCGCCCCAGGTCTATCCGGTCTTCGACGCCGAGAAGGGGTTCGACAGCGACGGCGACGGCAAGTTCGTGTTCCCGAACGAGGTGCCGACCGACCCGGCCGAGCCCGGCTACGAGGAGCGGTCGAACATCAGCAACGCGCGCCAGTGGACGGTCCAGAACCCGGAGGGCGCGACGCTCGTCTTCGGCGCCGGCCACCTCCATCCCGGCGGGGAGAACGTCGACATGAAGGTGGCTCGCGACGGCCCCGACCCGGGGACGACCGACGGCGACGACCCCGCCGAGGTCAAGGACCTGTTCAAGTCGACCGCGAAGTACTACGAGCCCGCCGGCGCGGTGAGCTGGGACGTCGCGATGCGCGCGACCCCGCGCGACTGGCGGATCAGCCTCGAGCAGGGCGACCGGGTGTTCATCAACGTCACCTACGACGTCAAGAAGGCCTCGTGGTACGAGTCGATGGGGATCCTCCCGGTCGCCTACGTGCCCGGCCACCCCGACCCGGCGGCCAAGGACCCGTTCACCGACGCGGCCGCGGTCAAGCAGATGTACGACGCGGGCGGGGTCCTCACCCACCGGCGGCTCGAGGAGAACATCGACGCGAAGGCGCGCAAGAACCTCGGCCTGCCGAACCCGCGCAAGCTGAAGTCGAAGGGCAAGGTGCCGGCCTCGGGCATCGACATCCGCGGCTTCCTCTTCGGGCAGGGCGGTTTCACGGCCGTCCGCGGCTTCCCGCGGGGGCTGATGCGGCCACCGGTGATCAAGTCCGGGGAGACGGTGACCTTCACCAACCTCGACGCGCTGCCGACCCAGACCAACGAGGAGCAGGCCTGGCACAGCATCACCTCGTGCCGCCTGCCCTGCAACAAGGACTCCGGGATCGGCTACCCGCTCGCCAACGGCCCGGTCAAGTTCGACTCCGGCCAGCTCGGCTTCGGCCGCGGCCTGAGCACCGGCGTGACGACCGGCTCGAACGTCTACACGACGCCGCCGCTCACCTACCGGAAGGGCAAGGGCGGCAAGGGCAAGGGCGGCAAGGGCAAGCGGGCCAAGGGCAAGAACGGCAAGAAGGCCACCACCTACACCTACTTCTGCCGGATCCACCCGCTGATGCGCGGCTCGATCCGGGTCCGCAAGTAGCGGCTCGCTCGCCCTCGGGACCCGGCGCGCGCCGACCGGCACGCGTCGCCAGATGATGTGACATAGTGCGGCGCGATGGGCTGGTCGACGCAGGGAGGGTCCTCGCGGTTCGCGACTGCGGCGCTCGCCGCGGTTGCGGCGGTCCTGGTCGGCGCGCCGACTGCGTCGGCGGCGCCCGAGCTCGAGGCGCGGGGCAGCGCCGAGCAGGTCCAGGTCACCGGTGCCACCCCGGGCGCGAAGGTGAAGCTGCGGCGCGACGGCTCGACCGTCGCCGCCCGGAGGGGCGGTGAGCTCGGCGGCGTCCTCTTCCGGAAGGTCGATCCCGGACGCGGCTACACCGTCCGCTCGGAGGGGATCGAGACCCGGCCGGTCCGCGTCTTCGGCAACCGCGGTAGGCCGCCGAGCACCGACGTCTACGACCAGGCGATCGGGGACGGCTACGGCTACCTGACCACCCGGGACGGCACGAAGCTCGCGATCAACGTCCACCTCCCGGGCCCGCCCGAGGACGGCCCCTACCCGACGATGATCGAGTACTCGGGCTACGCGTACGCGCAGCCGGGCGCCCCGCAGAGCGGCATCCAGCCGATCGCGCAGCTGCTCGGCTACGCGGTCGTCGACGTCAACATGCGCGGCACCGGCTGCTCCGGTGGCGCCTTCGACTTCTTCGAGCCGCTGCAGGCGCTCGACGGCTACGACGTGATCGAGACGATCGCCCGCCAGCCCTGGGTCGCGAACGGCAAGGTCGGGATGATCGGAGTCTCCTACGGCGGCATCAGCCAGCTCTTCGTCGCCGCCAAGCGGCCCCCGCACCTCGCCGGGATCACCCCCCTGTCGGTGATCGACAGCACCGAGACGACGCTCTACCCCGGCGGCATCCTCAACACCGGGTTCGCCCTCGAGTGGGCGCAGGACCGGGTCGACGACTCCCAGGCGGCCGGCCCTGACTCCGGGCAGGCGTGGGCCTGGCA
>DASSEM010000105.1:0-2517 GCA_035695265.1 Solirubrobacterales bacterium | reverse complement strand
CTCCGGCGTCGGGGGCCCCTCGAACTTCTCCTCGACGCGCCCCCAGATCGTCCGCGCCGCGGCCGTGGAGACCTGCTGGCCGACGATGATCCGGCAGAGCGCGACGAAGCGATCGCGGTCGCGGTCGGCGCGCCGGTCGGCGATCAGCTCCGCATCGACCTCGGCGATCAAGCGTGCGATCTGCGGGTCGAGGGCGGCGAGCTCCTCGTGCGGTAGCGGCGTGGCCACGCTCAGCGACCCTTCCATTCGGGCTGCCGCTTCTCGGCGAAAGCCCTCACGCCCTCGCGGAAGTCCTCGGAGGCGAAGCACGACTCGCGGAGCGCGACGAGCTCATCGACCTGCTTCGGGCTGAGCCGCGGGAATTGCGAGAGCGTCTCGATCGCGTGCTTGTTGCCGCGCAGCGACAGCGGAGCGTTGGCGGCGATCAGCGACGCCAGCTCGAGCGAGCGCTGCTCGACGTCGGCGGCGGGATGGACCTCGTGGACGAGGCCGATCCGCTCGGCCCGCTCACCGTCGAAGAGGCGGCCGGTGAGGAACAGCTCCTTGGTCCGCGGCACGCCGACCGTGTCGATGAACCGCTCGAGGCCGGTGTGGCCGTAGATCAGGCCGAGCTTCGCCGGCGGCATCCCGAGCTTCGCCTCGGCCGCGCAGACCCGGAGGTCGCAGCGGACCGCCAGCTCGAGGCCGCCGCCGAGGCAGTGTCCGTTGATCGCCGCGACGATCGGGAATGGGTGGGCGCTGATCGCCTCCATCGCCGCCGTGAACGGATGGGCGACGAGCGCCTCGGCGTCGCGCTCGAAGCTCTCGTCGGGGATCGCGCCGATGTCGTAGCCGGCCGAGAACGCCTTGCCGGCGCCGGTGACGATCACGCAGCGGACGTCGATTCCGTGGTCGAGTCGAGGCAGCGTCTCGGCGATCGCGTCGAGGACCGCGTGCGAGAGGGGGTTGCGCTTGTCGGGGTTGCTGAGCGTCAGCCGCGCGACCGCATCGGCCGGGAAGTCGAGCAGCAGCTCGCCGCCCGCGAGCTCCCGCGGTGAGGTCGCCGCTGTCTCTGCGCTCGTCATCGCGGGCAGGGTACGTGAGCGTGACTGGCCGGGCGGCCAGCCGACCCCCGCCCGCCCGCCGCATCGCGCTAACGTCCATGCCAGCCGATTCCCGAGCAGCGAACGAGGAGAGACCAGTGGAGCCCACCGCCACCCCCGAAGCAGCAGCGTCCACGAACGGGAAGTCCGGCGAAGCCTCCGGCCGGACCGTCGAGGTCCACAACCCGGCCACCGGGAAGCTGATCGGGACGGTGCCGACGATGGGCCCGGACGACGTCACGGCCGCGGTCGCGCGGGCCCGCGCCGCACAGCCGGCCTGGGAGGCCGCCGGGTTCGCCGAGCGCGGCCGGATCCTCCGCCGCGCTCAGAAGTGGACGCTGGACAATGCCGAGCGGATCATCTCGACGATCGTCGCCGAGAACGGCAAGACCTATGAGGACGCGCAGCTCGCCGAGGTCTCCTACGCGGCGTCGGCGTTCGGGTTCTGGGCCAAGAACGCGCCCGAGTTCCTCGCCGACGAGCGGGTCAAGTCGGCGTCGCCCTTCGTGCTCGGCCGCAAGCTCAAGGTCCGCTACGCGCCGGTCGGCGTCGTCGGCGTGATCGGTCCCTGGAACTACCCGCTGACGAACTCGTTCGGCGACTGCATCCCGGCGCTCGCCGCGGGCAACTCGGTGATCCTGAAGCCGGCCACGCTGACCCCGATGACGTCAATGCTGATGGCCGAGGGGCTGCGCGAGTGCGGCATCCCCGAGGATGTCTTCCAGGTCGCCGTCGGCGAGGGCAGCTCGATCGGCAACGCCCTGATCGATGCCGTCGACTTCGTCATGTTCACGGGCTCGACCGAGGTCGGCAAGAAGGTCATGGCCCGCGCGGCGGAGACGCTGACCCCGACCGCGATGGAGCTCGGCGGCAAGGACCCGATGATCGTCCTCCGCGACGCCAACGTCGAGCGGGCCGCCAACGCCGCCGTCCACTACTCGATGCAGAACGGCGGCCAGACCTGCATCTCAGTCGAGCGCGTCTACGTTGAGGAGCCGGTCTACGACGACTTCGTAGCCCGCGTCACCGAGAAGATGCGCGGGTTGCGCCAGGGCGTTCCCGGCGACCCCGCCGCGGTCGACGTCGGCGCGATGACCTCGCCCGAGCAGACCGACCTCGTCGAGGAGCAGGTCAACGATGCCGTCGAGCACGGCGCCCGCGCGGTCACCGGCGGCAAGCGCGGCCCCGGGCCCGGCGACTTCTACGAGCCGACGCTGCTGCTCGACGTCGATCACTCGATGGAGGCGATGACCGAGGAGACGTTCGGCCCGACCCTGCCGGTGATGAAGGTCAAGGACGCCGACGAGGCGATCGAGCTCGCCAACGACTCCCCCTACGGCCTGCAGGCCTCGGTCTGGACCAAGGACGTCGAGCGCGGCGAGCAGCTCGCCCGGCGGATCGAGTCGGGGGTCGTCTGCATCAACGACGCGCAGCT
>DASSEM010000104.1:0-2077 GCA_035695265.1 Solirubrobacterales bacterium | reverse complement strand
TGACGACCTCGTTCACGCGGCTCTTCGGGCTGCCGCTCGTGCCGATGATCGCCGGCTTCGATCCTCGCCTGCAGTTCGTCCACGAGGACGACGTCGTCCACGCGCTCGAGCATGCCGCCCTGAACCGGCTGCCGGGGGTCTTCAACGTCGCCGCCGACGGGGTCCTGGCGTTGTCGGAGGTGATCGGGCTGCTCGGCAAGCGGCCGCTGCCGCTGCTCTCGCCATGGGGGACGGGGCTGCTGGCGATGCCGCTGCGGCCGCTCGGGGTCCGGATCCCGCCCGAGATGATGAGCCTGCTCCGGTTCGGGCGCGGCATCGACAACCGCCGCTACAAAGCGACCGGCTTCGAGTACGGCTACACGACCCGCGAGGCGGTTCTCGCCTTCTCCGAGCACCTGCGCCTGCAGCCCATTCTTCGCGGTGTGGAGTCGGGCTACACCTACGAGGGGGAGGTCGAGCGCTTCCTCCACCGCAGCCCGCTGGCCCAGCCGCCGCAGCCAGCCGAGCCGGATCGCACCGGCACCGAGCGCGAGCCGTTCGGGATCTGAGCGCGGGGGCGCGTCGCGGGCCGGCGTTCGGCACCGCAACGGTGGTTGCACCGGACCCCGGGGTTGCCGACCGACCGGCGTCCCGCCTACACTTCACAAAGAGAAGCACGGCGCCAGGAGGGCGCCAGGCCGCAATCTCGTATCTCCTCCCGTATGGGGCGCAAGGCACAGATCTCGCTCGTCGCGATCGTCTTCACGGCGATCCTCGCGATCCTGCTCGCATACCTCTGGGATCAGAGCCGCGGTGATGAGATCGCCGAGGGGGTCACGATCGGTGGCGTCGACGTCGGCGGGCTCGACGCGAAGGCGGCCAACAGACAGGTCGAGCGCAACCTCCTCACCCCGCTGAACGAGACCGTCACGGTCAAGTACGGGGACGAGAAGTTCACCCTGACCGGCCACGAGAGCGACGTCACCGCCGACATCGACCGCACCATCGACGAGGCGCTCGCCGCCTCTCAGGAGGGCGGCCTTCCGGCACGCACCTGGCGGGCGCTGACCGGCGGCGAGGTCAATGCGGAGATCACCCCGAAGATCAGCTACGACGAGGACGAGGTCGACCACTTCATCAACCACATCGCCGCCAACGTCGACCGCGATCCGGTCGACGCGAGCGTCGAGCCGAGCGGCGGCAAGCTGGTGCCGGTCGCCTCTCAGTCGGGGCGGGACCTCGACGAGGAGAGGCTCCGCCGCGACGTTGAGAGGGCGCTCGAGGACCCGGCGAACCGGACCGTCGAAGCCGACGTCGAGAAGATCAAGCCCGAGGTGACGACCGCCGAGGTCGCCGACAAGTACCCGACTTACCTGGTCGTCGACCGTTCCAGCTTCACGCTGACCCTCTACAAGGACCTCGAGCCCGAGAAGCAGTACACGGTCGCGATCGGGGCGCAGGGCTTCGACACGCCCGCCGGGCTCTATGCGATCCAGAACAAGCAGGTGGACCCGGTCTGGAACGTCCCCGACTCCGACTGGGCGGGCAGCCTCGCCGGACAGACGATCCCGCCCGGGCCCGACAACCCGCTGAAGGCACGCTGGATGGGGATCTACGACGGCGCCGGGATCCACGGCACCGAAGACACCGGGTCGCTCGGGAGCGCCGCCTCGCACGGCTGCGTGCGGATGGCGGTGCCCGACGTCATCGACCTCTATGACCAAGTCGAGGTCGGCACCCCGATCTACATCGGCTGACCGCCCGATGTGGATCGCCGGCATGATCGCTGGCGGCGGCAGGTTCACGGGCCCGGAGGGCGAATCGTGGCTGCGATGGCTACGGACGGCGAGCAGCGAGCCGCGGGGGAAGCCTCGGCGGCCTGGCAGTCGGCGCTGATCGGCTACCGGCGCGAGCTCGCGGCCCGGCAGCTCTCGCCGAACACGCTGCGTGCCTACTCCACCGACCTCGAGGATCTCGCCGAGTGGGCGACCGCCGCCGGCATCGACGACCCGCGTCAGCTCGACTACCGGCGCCTCCGCGGCTACGCGGCGGCGCTCGCCGGCCGCGGCCTCGAGCGCTCGACGGTCGGGCGCAAGCT
>DASSEM010000103.1:0-2334 GCA_035695265.1 Solirubrobacterales bacterium | reverse complement strand
GAAGATGCTCATGACGATGATCGTGAACAGGGCGAACAGCGAGCCGACCAGGCCGGCGCCGATGTCGGCCAGGGTCGCGGCGACGTCGTCGAGTGAGCCGGCGGCGTCGTTGGCGGCGTCCTCGAGCTTGCCGACCAGGTCGTAGTCCTCGTTGAGCCCGCGCAGCGTGTCGTTCTCCTGGACCGTCTCGCTGACGTCGTCGACGTAGCTCGGCAGGTTCCCGACCAGGTCGCTGCCCGCCGTCACCGCCGGCGGCACGAGGATCACGCCGATCCCGATCGGGATCAGGACCAGGGTCAGGTAGACGAGCGCGATCGCGGCGCCGCGGGGCATCTGGGTCTCCAGGCGGCGAACCGGCGCCGCGACCGAGACGGCGACGAAGGTGGCGACACAGAGCCAGCCGATCGGCGTCCGCAACAGGTAGATCAGATAAAGCGCGACCGCGCTCGCGACCACGGTCGCGACCACCCGGAGTATCCCGCGCAGGGTGGGCTCGTGCTTCTGGATGACGACGGCGTCCGCGGCGATTTCGGGATCGGGGCGCTCGTCCTCCCCGCCGGGGGATGGGGGATGATTCGCCATCCAGATGGATGCTAAGTCCGCGTCGGACGTCTTTCCGGACCCGTTGCAGGCGCTGCGGCGCTTCGCCGTCGTCATCGCCGTCGACGCGATCGTCCTGATCGTCTTCGCGGCCCTGCTCGACCGCTTCACGCTCGACGGGGTCGGCGCGGCGATCGGCGCGGCGCTGGTGATCGGCGTCCTCAACGCGCTCGTCTTCCCGACCCTGGCGCGACTGACGCTGCCGCTCAGCGTGGTCACGCTCGGCCTCGCCGCGATCGTCCTCAACGCGATCCTGGTCGCCTTCGCGATCGACCTCGTACCCGGGGCTGAGATCAGGGGGCTCGCCGAGGCGATCGTCGTCACGATCGCCCTCACCCTGGCGACCTCGGCGACCTCGGCGCTGCTCGCGATCGACGACGACGAGAGCTGGTACCGGAACGTGGTCAAGGTGCAGTCGCGGGAGCGCGAGTCGCTCAACCGGACCAACGTCCCCGGCATCCTCTTCCTCGAGATCGACGGGCTCGCCCACGAGGTGCTCGAGCGCGCGATCGCGGCCGGCAACGCGCCGACGATCGCATCCTGGATCGGACGCGGCTCACATGAGCTGCATCGCTGGGAGACCGACTGGTCCTCGCAGACCGGCGCCTGCCAGGCGGGCCTGCTCCACGGCGACAACGACGACATGCCGGCCTTCCGCTGGTGGGAGAAGGAGCGCAACGCGGCGATCGTCACCAACCACCCCAAGGACGCGGTCGAGATCGAGCGCCGCCACTCCGACGGTCGCGGCCTCCTCCACGCCGACGGTGCGAGCCGCGCCAACATCCTCTCCGGCGACGCCGCCCACTCGATGCTGACGATGAGCACCGTGCTGACCCGGCGGCGGCCGATCGGCCGCGACTACGCGGCTTACTTCGCCCGCCCCTACGCCACGTTCAAGACGCTGAACGCGGTCGTCGCCGAGATCGTCCGCGAGCGCTGGGCGGCGATCTCGCAGAAGCGCCGCGACGAGCAGCCGCGAATCGACCGTGACCGCCGCTACGCGCTCGTCCGCGCCTGGGCGACGGTGATCCAGCTCGACCTCCAGGTGGCCGCCGTCGTCGGCGACCTGCTAGCCGGCCGGCCGGTGATCTACACGACGTTTCTCGCCTACGACGAGGTCGCCCATCACTCCGGGATCGAGCGCGAGGACACGCTCGCGGTGCTGCGCAAGGTCGACCGCCAGATCGCCCGGATCGAGAAGGCGGCGGCGGAGTCGCCGCGGCCCTACCGGCTCGTCGTCCTCGCCGACCACGGCCAATCGCAGGGGGCGACGTTCCTGCAGCGCTACGGCTACAGCCTCGGGGAGCTGGTCGAGAAGGCCTGCGACTCGGCCAACACCTACGCCTCGAGCGGCGACGGCGCCGAGGCGAGCGCCTACATGGGCGCGAGCCTGACCGAGCTCAACCGCGATCAGACGCCCGTCACCCGGGCGATCGAAGCGACCGCCGTGAAGCTCGACGTCGCCCATCCGGCGAAGGACGAGGACGGCGCCGCGAAAAAGGCGGTGCTCGAGCAGCCGCCCGAGGTCGCCGTGATGGCATCGGGCTGTCTCGGGCTGATCAGCTTCCCGCGCGAGCCCGGACGGATGACGCTGGAGCGGATCGAGGCGCTCCATCCGACGCTGATCGAGGAGCTCCGCGCCCACGAGGGGATCGGCTTCCTCCTCGTCGACTCCGAGCGCGACGGGGCGCTGGCGATCGGCCACGACGGCGTCAACCGGCTCGAGAAGGGCGA
>DASSEM010000102.1:0-19595 GCA_035695265.1 Solirubrobacterales bacterium | reverse complement strand
CGGTGCCCGCCTCTACGACGAACACCTCCGGATAGGGATGGAGGTGGAGGTCCGGCCCCTCGCCGCGGTCGAACTGCGTGACGAAGATCGACACGTCGGCGTCATCCCCGCCCTCGAACAGCGCCGCACGCTCACTGCGGCGAATCGACTCGATCGCGACGACCTTGGCCATGCCGTTGCAGTATCGCGATTAGGCTCGGGCCGTGATCGTCTATGGCTCCGAGCACTCGTACTTCACCGGCAAGCTCGAGGCCTACCTGCGGTACAAGGAGATTCCCTACGAGCGCCGGCCGGCCGGCGTCTGGATGTACTCGTGGAAGCTGCCGCGGCTGCTCGGCGGCGCCCAGCTTCCGACCGTGCAGCTCGCCGACGGGCGCTGGATGACCGACACGACGCCGATGATCGCCTGGCTCGAGGAGCAACATCCGGCGCCGGAGGTGATCCCGACCGCCTCGCCGCAGCGCTTCGCGGCGCTCCTGCTCGAGGACTTCGGCGACGAGTGGCTGTGGCGTCCGGCGATGCACTACCGCTGGAGCTACCCGGCCGACCGCGCCCTGCTCTCGCGCCGGCTCGCCTCCGAGCTGATCCGGTTGCCGCTGCCGCTGGCGCTCCGCCGGCGCTGGTTCGCGCGCCGGCAGCTGCGCCTGTTCGTCATTGGCGACGGCGTTGACGCCCGGACCCGGCCCCATGTCGAGGCCGCCTACACCCGCGTCCTCGACATCCTCGAGCCGGTCCTCGCCCGCCGCCCGTTCCTGCTCGGCGGACGGCCGACGATCGCCGACATCGGACTCCAAGGGTCGATGTTCCGCCACTTCTCGCTCGATCCCACCCCGGCCCGGATCATGCGCGACCGGGCCCCGTCGGTCTACGAATGGGTGGCCCGCGTCTGGGCGGCCCGCGCCAGCCGGATCGGCGATGCGCCGCTCCTCGACGGCTTCCCCGCCGACCTCGAGCCCCTCCTCGCCGAGACCGCGCGGACGCATCTGCCGATGCTCGCCGCCAACGCCACCGCCTTCGCCGCCGGCCGCCGGAGCCACGACTTCACAGCCGCCGGGGCCACCTACCGCGACGTGCCCACCAGCCGCTACCGCGTCTGGGCCCTCGACCGGATCCGCCGCGCCCTCCTCGGCCTCGAGGGGGCCGACCGGGCGACAACGGACCAGCTCCTCGACCGGACCGGATGCCTCCAACCGCTCCTCGCCGCCGAGCCACCCCCGAGCGGCCACGACCCCGGCGGCCACGCCCCGTTCAGCGCCGTATCGCGAATGGTCCGCGACTAGGCAACTCCGGCGGAATGCTCCGGGCTTCGCCCGTCCGCTTCCGCCGGACCGTTGGCGGCTTTGACCGCTGCCGCTCGCTGATCGCCTGCTGCGCCGAAGGTTCACATTCGTTGCCCTGGACGCGAGCTTTGTCTTGTCGACCTCGCCGTCAGAAGTGGAACGACTCCCGAATCCTAGGGGGGCGGTTCCGCGGGGCCCACGGCGTGCTGTTCCGCGCGCCGAAAGGGACGAACGCAACGAAACGGCACCACTGGTGCCGAACTGTGCGTTCACCCGTTGAACCCCATCGACCACGGAGCCACCGCGAGAAATGCCGGATACGGGGAGAAGTCGCCAGTCCCGCCCCCTGCGCTGCCCTGAGATCAACTTAACCCACGCATACCGTGGGTTTCGTCGGGTTCACCGGCAGCCGCCGCAAGGCGATGCCGGTTGCCGAGCTGATCACCGCCGCCAACCTCCCCTCACAGCCAAACCAACGGGTGGCAACGCCCAAGCCCTCGGCGTGAGCCCACGCCCAACGACGAAGCCTCCGGCAAACGAGCGTACGATTGGTCTCGAAGTGGAGGAGGACGCGGAGCTCGATCCCGGCGCGGCGCGCTTGATCGGGGAGGTGATGCGGGCCAACGTACGTCGCGCGCTCAAGGTCCGTGATGACGCTGTGCGCGATCTCCTCGTCGCGCTGATCGCCGGCGGCCACGCCTTGATCGAGGACCATCCCGGCGTCGGCAAGACGGCTCTCGCGCGGGCGGTGGCGCGCTCGGTGCGGGCCGAGTTCTCGCGCGTCCAGTGCACCGCCGACATGCTGCCCGCCGACCTGACCGGGACGATGATCTTCAACCAGCGCGAGTCGGCGTTCGAGTTTCACCCGGGCCCGATCTTCGCCAACGTCGTGCTGGTCGACGAGATCAACCGCGCCTCGCCGAAGACGCAGTCGGGGCTGCTCGAGTCGATGCAGGAGCGGCGGGTCACCGTCGACCAGCAGAGCCACGACCTCGCCCGGCCGTTCCTTATCGTCGCCACCCAGAACCCAGTCGAGTACGCCGGCACCTATCCGCTGCCCGAGGCCCAGCTCGACCGGTTCATGGTCCGGATCGAGCTCGGCTATCCGGACCCGGCTGAGGAGGCCGAGATGCTCGACGATCATGCCGCGGGCGATCTCGTCTCCGATCTCGAGCCCGTCGCCGACCTCGACGACGTCCGCCGCGCTCAGGACGTCGCCGCGGCCGTCCACGGCAGCGCCGAGCTCCGCCGCTACGTCGTCGCGCTCGCCGAGGCCACCCGCCGCGACCCGCGGCTCGAGCTCGGGGCGAGCCCGCGCGCCGCGCTGATGCTCTTCCGGGCCGCGAAGGCGCTCGCGGCGCTCGAGGGCCGCGACCACGTCCTGCCCGACGACGTCCAGACGCTCGCCGCCCCGGTGCTCTCTCACCGGCTGCTGCTCGCGCCGGGCGTGCCCGAGTCCGAACGGCCCGCCATCGTCGCCGCCGCGGTCGAGTCCGTCCCGGCGCTTTAGGGATGGCCGGCGCGGCGACAGTGCTGCGCCTTGGCCTCGCGCTGGCGGCCGCGGGGGCGATCTTCGCCGCGCCGATTCTCACCCTGCCCGGCGTCGCCCTCGCCCTGCTCGTCGGCGGATGCACCGCCTGGGTCCGGCTCAGCTCTCGCGGCGTCACGGCGCGGCGCCGCGGCGTGCCGGCGCGGGTCACCGAGGGCGAGCGCTTCGAGATCGTGATCGAGGGGGTGAGCGGCCGGCTTCCGCTGCTCGCGCGGATCGACGACGACGCCGCCGCAGCGCCGCAGCGGCTGCGCGTCATGCGTCCGCGGACTCACTTCACGGTCCGGCTCGAGGGATCGTTTGCCCGGCGCGGCCGCCGTCGCCTTGCCGCGCCGGTGCTGCGGATCGCCGACCCGCTCGGGATCGCCGCCCGCACGATCGCCACCGGTACCCCCGGCACGATCCTCGTCCTGCCGCGGGTCGAGCCGCTCGGCGGCCACCCCGGTGAGGACGGGCCGGCGCTCGGGCGCGGAAGTCGCGGCCTCGGCGAGCTCGCGATCGGCGGCGGCCGGGAGTCGGCGACCGACCCGGAGATCGACGGCATCCGCCCCTACCGCCCGGGGACGAAGGCGACCCGGATCTACTGGCCGGCGCTCGCCCGCGGCGCCGGGCTGGTCGAGCGCCAGATCGTCGCGGCCGGGGACGCGGCGCCGCTGATCGCGCTCGACCCCTCGGGGGCGGCGAGCAAGGCGGATCTCGATCGCGCGGCGCGAGCGGCCGCTTCGCTGATGGCGCACCTGGCTCGCGTCGGCGGCTGTGAGGTCCTGGTCGCCGGATCGCCGCGCCGGATCGCCGTCGGCCCGGACCCGCGGGCATGGACGAGCGCGCTCGCGGCGCTTGCCGTGGTCGAGGCCACGGACGGGCCGCCCCGGCTCAGCCTCGGCGATCTCCGCACGAGCGTGATCTGGGTCGCGGCGTCTCCGTCGGCGCGGCCGCCTCCGGGCGTCGCCCAGGGCTTCATCGTCACGCCTCGGGCGCCCGGTGAAGGGCCGGTGGGGTTCGCCGTCGCGGGCTGCGGCGGTCGCGCGCTCGCTCGCGGAGTGCCGGTGGAGGCGGCGGCATGACCGCGCTCCGGCTCAGCGCCTTCGCAGCCATCGGGTTGCTTGCAGCTCTGCAATGGGCGTCGCTACTCACCGACCCGCCGACGCTTCGTCTGCTCGGCATCGTCGCCGTGGCGACCCTGCTCGGCTGGGCGCTGGGCAGGATCGGCTCGGGCTCGGATCCGGAATCGCGCTCGCGGCCGTCCACGAGATGGCCTCGAGCGCTGGCGACGGTCGCCCTCGTCGCGATCGCGACAACCGGCGCCCTGCTCCTGCTCGGAGTGCCCCTCGCCACGCTCTCTCCATCGGGCTGGGATCGGCTCGCCGCCGGCGTCGACGACGGGCTGGCTGGGCTCGGCGGTTCGTTCGATTACCCGTTCGGTGGAACCGGCGAGTGGGCGCGGCTCCTGCTCGTTGCGACGATCGTCCCGCTGACGATCGCCGCCGCGATCCTCACTTTCCGCCCCGGTCGCGATCCCGCCCGAGTCCCGATCGCCGGCCTGATCGTCCTGGTCGCCGCATTCGCGATCCCCGCCGTCGCCCGGCCGACCGCGGCGCCGCTCCTCTGGGGTGGCGCGCTGCTCGTTCCGATCGTGGTCTGGCTCTGGGGCGGGCGGGTCCGGACGGCGGCGGCGCTCGCACTCGTTGGCGGGTTCGGCGTCGCAGCAGTTCCGGTCGCCTCGGGCCTCGCGGCCGGAAGCTCGGCTGTCGACTACGAGTCCTGGGCTCTGCCCGGCGTGGAGCGGGGGATCACCTTCGACTGGGAGCCGAGCTACGGGCCGATCGACTGGCCGCGAACCGGGCGGGTCCTGTTCCGGGTCCACGCCGAGCGGCCGAGCTTCTGGCGGGTCGACGTCCTCGACGAGTTCTACGCCGACGGCTGGCGGCGCTCGGGCGCCGGCGGCGAGGCGGCGCCGGCCGAGCCGGGGCCGACCGTCGGCCCCGTCTCGGACCCGGACCGGACGGTGTCGGCGTGGTTCTCGATCCGCGACCTCGTGAGCCCGCTGCTGATCAGCCCGGGCACCCCGCTGGCATTCGACGGCGTCGACGGCAGCGACCGCGATCGCGACGGGACGACCCACGTCGACGAGCAACCGCTGCGGGCCGGGGAGTCCTATTCGGTTACCGCGTGGGCGCCCGATCCCCAGCCGTCGGTGCTCCGGGCGGCCTCGCGCCGCTACCGCCGGCCACTTCGCTCCTACACGCGCCTGGCCTTGGCCGAGGACGCGAGCCTCGAGTCGATCGCGGCGCCGGCGCACCTCGACCTGCCGCTCTTCGGCCACCAGCGCGGCGTCGAGCGGGCGCGGCGACGCCTCGCCGAGACCGCCTACGGCCGGGTCGCACGCCTCGCCGAGCAGCTCACGGCGGACGCGAGCGACGGCTACGGGGCCGCGCTCGCGATCAGCAACCACCTGCGGCGGTCCTACGACTACGACGAGCGCCCCCCTTCCCGGCGGCTGCCGCTGCGCGCGTTCCTGCTCCGCGACGAGATCGGCTACTGCCAGCAGTTCTCCGGCGCGATGGCGCTGATGCTGCGGATGGTCGGCGTGCCGGCACGGGTGGCGACGGGCTTCGCCCCGGGGACGCCGCTGGCGAACGGCCGCGGCTACGAGGTGACCGACCTCGACGCCCACTCCTGGGTCGAGGTCTACTTCAACGGGATCGGCTGGCTGCCGTTCGATCCGACCCCACCGACTGCCGTGGCGCCGGACGATGTCCGCGGCGCCGCCGCGTTCGGCGTCGCGGGCGATCGTGGCGGCGGTGAGCGCGGGAGCAAGGCGTCCTCCGAGCAGGCCGATGCAGCGCCCGTCCAGCGACCCGATGGCGGGGTCGACCCGCCGGTGCCGCCACTCGGCGTCCTCGCGGCGCTAGCCGCGGTCGTCGTGGGGGTGCCGCCGCTTCGCTCGCTCCGCCACCGTCGCCTCGCCCCGGCGGAAGCTGCCGAGCGCGAGGCCGAGGAGCTCCGCCGCGTGCTGCGGGCGACCGGCTGGGCGCGTGAGGGCTCGGCGACGCTGCTGATCGCCGAGGATCGCCTCCGCCGGGCCCGCCACCGGGAGGCGGCCTCCTACGTGCGTCGCTTCCGGGACCGCCTCTATGGAGCAGAGCCCGGGGCGCGGCCGACCCTTGCCGAGCGCCGCTCCGCCCGCCGCGACCTCGCGGCCGGCAACGGCTTTCGGGACCGGTTGCGGTTGCTGGCGGCGATGCCGCCGGGGGCGCCGCTTCGCGGCAAGCGCCGGAGCTGAAGTCGCCGGGCTCGGCGAACCCGCATGTCGCCGGGTGGCCGTTGCTACGGTGAGCGAGCAGGGAACGACGGCGGGCCAGGGCCCGCCAGGAGGTCACCAAGTGGACAGGGAAGGCAACCGGCCGCGCCGGCGACCCGTCCGGAGCATCGTCGCGCTCGGCGCCGCGCTCGTTGCCGCCGCCCTCGCGCTGCCGGGGCTTGCGGTCGGCCATCTGGAACGGCCCTCGTACTGGCCCGACCCGCGGCCTGACAGGTCGGTCAACCCCGCCGCCGGAGGCGATGTTCCGGAGCCGCGCTCGCTGCGCTCGGCGGTCTCCGGAAAAGGTCCCGGGCAGGTCCACGTCGTCTGCAAGGGTCGGCGCGGGAAGCGGTCGCTGGCCGACCTCGGCCGCTCGATGCGGAGAGGGCATCACCGCGGCTACCGGGTCCGGCCGAGCGAGCGGAAGCAGCGGCTCAACCATCACGAGACGAAGCGGCTGCGGCGGGTCAACGGGGCGCTGGCCCGCGAGTGCCGCTTCCACTCGATCCAGAAGGCGATCTTCGCCTCCGGCAACAACGACCGAGTCGTTGTCATGCCCGGCAACTACCGCGAGCCGCACTCGCGCCGCCAGCCGACCGACGATCCGCGTTGCGACGACCTCGTCCAGGACAACGGAAGCGGCGGAATGGCGCCGAGCTACCGCTACCAGGTGACCTGCCCCAACGACCAGAACCTGGTCTATATCCAGGGAAGGGCCCTTGGGGATGAGCCGCCGCCGGAGCCGCCGCTGGCCGAGCGCGAGGGCATCCCCGACCTCGGCCCCTGCGTGCGCTGCAACCTCCAGCTCGAGGGCTCGGGCGTCAAGCCGTCCGACGTGATCATCGACGCCGGCCGCCACTACACCCACCACAGTCCCGGCGCGAGGCCGGGACAGGACGACGGCTGCGACTCCGAGCCCGAGTGCGCCTACGCCAAGCACGTCGTCCTCCGCGTCGATCGCGCCGACGGCTTCGTCGCCCGCAACTTCCTGACGAAGAGCTCGACCGAGCACGGGATCTACATCGAGGAGGCCGACGGCTACCTGCTCGACAAGGTGAAGATGTACTGGTCCGGCGAGTACGGGAACTTGAGCTTCACCTCAGACCACGGGCTCTACCGGAGATGCGACGCCTACGGGGCCGGCGATGCGGCGATCTATCCGGGCGCCTCGCCGGAGTCCGGGCGGGGGGTCGAGGACCGGTCGTTCTACCCCAACGCGCCCCGGATCAACACCGTCGTCCGCCACTGCGACCTGCGCAGCAGCGCGCTCGGCTACTCGGGCTCGCAGGGCAACGCGGTCCGGATCACGCGCAGCGACATCTACGCGAACACGACGGGGATCGTCACCGATTCGATCTCGGCGTCGGGCCATCCCGGCTACCCGCCGGACAGCAACGTGATCGACCACAACAACATCTACGCCAACAACCTCGACAGCTACGGCACCGACCCGCCGTTCGTCAACACGGTCGGCCTGCCGATCGGGGTCGGAATCATGTGGCCGGGCGTGAACATGAGCACCGTCCGCAGCAACCACATTTTCGACAACTGGCGGCGCGGCACGATGCTGGTCTCGATCCCGTCGGGGTTCGAGCGCGGCACTCCGGAGGACCCGAGCGCCGCGGGGACGTGCCCGCCGGGCGGGACCGAGGGCTACCCGACCTCGTGCAAGAACGTCTACCTCGACAATGTGATGGGGCGGGCGCCGAAGGGGTTCAAGCCGTCGATCGCCGTCCACAAGTTCGGCAATCCGGCGAGTTTCGGCGACCCGGGTGAGCGCAACGGCGTCGACTTCTGGTGGGACGAGGCGCCGACCGTGGGCAACTGCTGGCGTGACAACGTCGGCCCGGACGGGGCCCGCTCGAGCCTCACCTCCGATCCGCCGATCGGGCCGGAGCCCGGCAAGAACGTGGTCGGCTTCCTGCCCGAGGCCTGCGACCCCGACGATCCGACCTACGACCTCGGGATCGGCGGCCCCGGCTACGGCAGCAAGCTGGCGATGCTGGCGATCTGCGCCCAGGGGCTGCCCGGCTGCGAGTGGTTCGAGTCGCCGGCCGAGCCGGGAACCGCGGCGGCCCGGCGTCAGCGCCGGAGCAACGAGCGAACCGCACGCCGGTTCCTGCGCAGCGACGAGGGCGAGAAGATCGTCGCCCGGTTCCATTCGCTGGGCACGTCGGCGGCAACCGGTAGGAAGCGATGAAACCGACCGCGATTGCCGCCTTCGCCCTCGCCGCCCTCGCCGCCCTCGCGGTGGGCTTCGTCGATTCGGGCGATCCCGCGCGCGCGGGCGGCGAGGTCCAGGGGGTCGGCCAGCCGATCGCCGGCTCGGTCGCGGCGCTCGCCCAGTGCAGCGACTGGAACGAGGGCACCGAGGGGGAGCGGGCGGCGACGATCGACGACATCTACGCCCAGGTCAACCAGGCCGGCGCCGATGGACCGACGCCGGACCTGCCCGACGAGGAGGCCTACGCGCTCTTCGAGAGATCCTGCCGGCCCGCCTACGCGGCCGGCTTCCGGCTCTACAAGCTCTACCTCCGGGCGGCGGCGTTTGAGCCGCTCGTCGAGTAGCGACGGCCACTCAGGCCGGCCCGCGGGCCTCGATCAGAAGCGCCCGGGCGACCGCCAGCGGCGTCCCGTCGGCGGCGAGCACGGCGGCGCCGGCATGGTGCTTGCGACCGTCCATCGCGATCGGCCAGGCGACCACGACATGCTCGGCGCCGGCCTCGACCGGAGCGTCGTGCCGCACGGCGAAGCGGGCGAGGAAGCTGAGCGTGCCCGGGTCGTCGTAGAGCGCGAAGTAGGTCGGGCAGTCGAGGACGGCGGAGACGAGCTCGGGCGCGACCCGGCCGGCCTCGTTCGCCGTCTCGGGGCCCGGGGTCCACGGCGAGGCGACGACGTCGCGGCCGGTGACGGCGCCGGCGAAGACGCCGAACGCGTCATCGCGGTCGCGCCCGCAGACGAAGCAGCTGCTGAACGGCCCCTCGAGCAGGCCGGGGTAGCGCCCCGCCGCCTCGCGGGCCTCGGCGAGGCTGACCGGTGCCGGCACCGTGGCGTCGACGTCGTCGATCGTCCGCGCTTCGGCGACGAGCGCGTCGCCTGCTTTGAGGCTGACGACGCCGTCGGCGTCGCGTGAGACCTCGAGCTCGGTATCGAGCGGGACCGGGCTGCGCAGGCTGACCTCGGCGATCCCGTCGACGTGCTCGGCGAGCAGGCCCGCGGAATAGCCGCCGTTGCCGCTGTCTCGGGGTCCGTTGAAGCGTCCGGCGACCGTGATGGTTTCGGTTCCGGGCATGCCGGGGCCGATCTTCGCACCGCGGGGCGGCGACGGCAAGGAGATCCCCATCCGCGGCCCGACCGGACACCCTGCAACGGCTGCACGAGCGGTTGCTAGCCTCATCGCTCGTGGGAGCAGCGATTCGCTCGGAGGCGAAGCTGAGGCGGGGCATGACCCCGCGCGTCGTGGCGACGGCAATAGCCGTCGGCGTGATCGTCGCAACGCTTGCAGCGCTCCTGGTCGCGGCGCCTCCTGCCGCCGACGCCGGCAAGCGGAAGAAGGCCAGGGTCGTCGCCTGCTTCAAGACCACCATGCCGCAGGGGGAGAAGCCGAGGTACCTGAAGCGTCCGCGGCGCTGCGTGTTCATCGCCGCCGGCGCGGTCGGGTTCCCGACCCCGCCGTCATTCGCCGTCCAGCAGATCATCAAGATCAAGTGGAAGCAGTGGGGCAAGCGCCGGGCCAAGGGCCGCGGCAAGGGCTACACGTCGGTCCGCCCGCAGCCGGTCCCGGTCACCGTCACGCTGACGAAGCCGCGCAAGAAGTGCGGCCATCGCGCCTTCTCGAAGGCGAAGTTCAAGTACCAGTACGGGATCCCGTCCCAGCCGCTGAACCTCTCGACCTGCTGAGTCAGCCGCCGGCCGCGAGGCGGGATCTCAGGCAGGAGAGCGCTTTCATCGCTCGCCGCCGATCGACCCGGATCTGGTCGGTGAACGGCACCCGGCGGCCGCCGAGGACTACCTGGGCCAATCTCTCGGCCTGATCCGACGCAGACGTAGCTCGGGCAGCCGCGCGGACCTCCTCGACGAGGGGGACGACCGTCTCGGGCTCGACACGGATCCAAGCCGTCATGGGAATCTCCGGCGCCGCGGCCAGCGTGGCCTCCAATGCTTCGAGGGCGTCTCGCGATCCGGAACCGGGCGTGGCTGGCCACCGGGCAGGGTTGGACTGATTGCTGCCCTGTCCATGCAGGCTCACCAGGTAGCCGGCGATCGCCCCGATCACGAGGAGCGCGGCGAGAACCGGACTGATCGAGGCGACCCAGGCCGCGGCTCCGACGAGAGCAATAGCGCCGAGCAGCAGATCGATGCCTCGATGCGGGCGATGCCTCGTCAGCGTTGACCACAACGCCCTCGTGCGGGAAGGAGAGGACCTCACTGCTGCATCCGGGCTCCGCTCAGTCATCGGTCATCTGGCGCAGATTCATTACCGTTGATTCCACCCTTGCAGGCGATCGGCTTCGCTTGTTCGGCAAGCACCACGCGGATAGCGTCGCAAGTGCATCGCCGTCGACGGGAGGAGACTCAGGATGCTCAAGGGATTCAAGGACTTCGTGATGCGCGGGAACCTGATCGAGGTTGCCGTCGGGCTGGTCATGGCCCTGGCGGTGTTCGCGCTCGTCCAGGCGCTCATCGCGGACCTGATCACTCCGATCATCGGTGCGATCGTCGGCGAGCCCGACTTCGCCAGCCTGAGCTTCACGATCAACGACAGCGAGTTCCTCTACGGCGACTTCATCAACGCGCTGATCACGTTCGTCTCCGTGGCGGCCGCCGTCTACTTCCTGATCGTGCTGCCCTACGAGAAGTACAAGGAGCGGCGCGGAATCAGCCCGGACACCCGGCCGTGCCCCGAGTGCACGACCGACATCCCCGTGGCCGCCACACGCTGCCCGAGCTGTACCGCACAGGTCGGTGCCGCGCCCGTGGGGTGACACCGGGTTAGGACAGGTCGACGGGCGGCTGGTCGGCATCCTGCCGGCCGCGGTACCCGCTGCGACGGGACCGATACACGGTAAGAGCGGGCGCCGGCCGGGCACTAACAGGTTGATGGAAGCTGATCGCATGGCGCCCCGCGACGGCTATGCGGCGATCGGTAGCTATGCGGCGATCGGCGACGGCAGAACCGTTGCCCTGATCGCCGGCGACGGGAGCATCGACTGGCTCTGTCTGCCCGAGCTCGACTCGCCGAGCGTCTTCGGGGCTCTGCTCGACCCGGAGCGCGGGGGCTCCTTCCGGCTTGCACCGGAGCAGGGTCATACCGCCGAGCGCCGCTACCTACCCGACACCAACGTCCTCGAGACCACCTTCACCACCGCGACCGGGGCGGTTCGCGTCACCGACGCGATGCCGTTGCCCCTGGCCGGCCTGGCGCCCGATCGAGAGCTGGTGAGAAGCGTCGAGGGGATCGCCGGCTCGGTCGCCCTGAGCTGGTCGGTCGAGCCGCGGTTCGGTTACGCCGACGGCGAGACCCGGCTCGGAACGAGGGCTGGAAGGCCCGTGGCGACCGCCGGGTCCGAGGGCCTCGCGGTCAACTGCTGGGGAGCCGGCGAGCCGCGGATCTCGGCCGGCGCGGTCCGCGGACGTTTCGTCGCCGAGGCCGGAGGTACGAGCCTGATCTCGCTTGGCGTCGCCCACGCCACCCCGCTGGTCCTCCCATCCCGCCGGGAGGTCGAGGAGCGGCTCGCAAGGACCATCGCCTTCTGGCGGCATTGGGCGGAGGAGCGCCGCTACGGCGGGCCATGGCGGCAGGCCGTGGTGCGCAGCGCCCTGGCGCTCAAGCTCCTGATCTACGCTCCCTCGGGAGCGATCGCCGCCGCGGCGACGACCTCATTGCCCGAGGATGTCGGCGGGGTCCGCAACTGGGACTACCGGTACTCCTGGATCCGCGATTCCTCGGCGACGCTGGATGCTCTGCTGAGGCTCGGCTGCCCGGCCGAGGCCGAGGCGTTCTTCTCGTGGCTGATGCACGCCTCCCAGCTCACCCACCCCAAGCTCCGGATCCTGTACCGGCTCAACGGGACGCCGCGGTCCCCCGAGCGCGAGCTTGCCCTGGCGGGGTATCGCGGCTCGAGACCAGTGCGGATCGGTAACGCCGCCGGAAGCCAGGAGCAGCTGGACGTCTATGGCCACCTGCTGCAGACCGCGTGGCTCTACTGCCGCGCCGGGGGGAGGCTGGATCGTGACGCCGCCGGGCGATTGGCGGCCACCGCCGACCTGATCTGCGAGCTCTGGCGGCGCAAGGACTCGGGGATCTGGGAGGTTCGGAATGCCCCGGCACACTTCACCGAGTCGAAGATGATGTGCTGGATCGGCCTCGAGCGGGCGGGCGGGCTCGCGGAGGAGGGGCGGGTTCCGGACGAAGGCGCCGGGCGCTGGCGGCGAGCGGCGGAGGAGATCCGCGGGTTCGTCAACGAGCGCTGCTGGTCGGAGGAGCTCCAGGCCTACACGCGCTTCCCCGGCTCCGGGGAGACGGACGCCGGCCTGCTGCTTCCGTCCCTTCTCGGCTACGACGACGGCGCCGGTGGCGCACGGCTCCTGAGCACCGCGAGGCTGATCCAGGACAAGCTGAGCCGCGGCCCGCTGCTGTTTCGGTATCGCGGGGAGGACGGCCTGCCGGGAGCCGAGGGCGCCTTCCTCGCCTGTTCGTTCTGGCTCGTCGATGCTCTCGCTCGGCTGGGGGAGCGCGGCGAGGCCGAGGAGCTCATGGACCGGATGGTCGGGCTGGCGAACGATGTCGGGCTCTACTCGGAGGAGATGGATCCCGACGATGGCGAGTTCCTCGGCAATCTTCCCCAGGGACTCGTCCACCTCGCGCTGATCAACGCGGCCGCGACCCTCGAGGAGGCAGCGAGAACATGACGATCTGGGGAGCGCTCGCCGGCGGCTTCGTCGGGACCCTGGTCCTAACGACCGGAATGCGGACGGCGACTGAGCTGCGGCTGACGAGGATCGACCTCCCGTTTCTGCTCGGTACGGCGTTCAGCTCGGACCGCGTTCGGGCGCGGGCCCTCGGATACGGGCTGCACTTCATCGCCGGCCTTGCCTTTGCGTCGATCTACTACGCCGTCTTCGCGGCGATCGGCGAGGCGAGCTGGTGGTTGGGGGCCATGCTTGGGCTGGTCCACGCGCTCTTCGCCGGCACGGCGCTGGTGAACATCCTCCTGCCGCTGGTCCATCCGCGGATGGCGACCACATTCAGCGCCGCTGACGCGGCGCCCCTGCTCGAGCCACCTGGCTTCCTGCTCCTCAACTACGGAGCCAGTACGCCCGTCGTGATGTTCGTCGTGCACCTGGCCTACGGCGCGATCGTGGGCGAGGCGGTGTCCCTGTCCGCCCGGTGAGAGCGGGTAAGACCGCGGACCCCCGCGACGCTAACGGCGCATCGAACACCCGCATGGCAGCCGCCATGCACGAGACGAGGAGAGAGAGAATGAGACGTCAGGTTTTCCGAGGGCGCCGGCCGCGGTTCACCGTCCTGTTCGGCACCGTCGCGATCGCGCTTGCGCTCGCGTTCGCGACCGGCCGTGGTGACGTGGAGGAACCCGCCAACGCCGCCGATCAAGCGGCCGCGGTGGAGCACGGCCACGAGGACCACGGCACGGTCTCGCCCGCGACCCACACCGAGGCTGGTCACGAGCTCCAGGACGCGATGCGAAAGCTCTGGTACGACCACGTCGGCTGGACGCGGCTGGTGATCCTCGATTTCATCGACGGCAGCCCTGATCTCGATTCGAGCCTCGAGCGGCTGCTGCAGAACCAGACCGACATCGGCAACGCGATCAAGCCGTACTACGGCAACGCGGCCGGCAGGCAGCTCACCAAGCTGCTCAAGGAGCACATCAACGGCGCCGTCGACCTGCTGGTGGCGGCCAAGGCCGGAGACGAGAAGCGGGTGAAGAAGGCGAGCCGAGCCTGGTATCGCAACGGCAACGAGATCGCCGATTTCCTCAACGCGGCGAACCCGGACAACTGGCCGCGCGCCGAGATGCGCTCGATGATGCGCAAGCATCTCAACCAGACGCTCCGCGAGGCGACCCAGCACATGCAGGGGCACCACAAGCCGGAGGTCCACACCTACGACCACATCGTGGACCACATCCTCGCGATGGCCGACACCCTGAGCACCGGGATCATGGCGCAGTTCCCCGAGAAGTTCGAGTAACGCGGATCCGACCTGCCGCGCCCGCCCGGCGCCGGCCGAGCGGGCGCGCCTGCGTCCGCGAGAGGTTTCGCGCCCGCCAGGTCGAACTGCATCCTCCATGGAGTCAGAGGCGTCACCCGCCGAGAGGAGGACAGCTGCCGTAGCCGGATGGCTGATGGCCTCCACCTTCGTCACGGCAATCGCCGCGGTCGCTCTCTACGACCCCGTCTTGAATGACGCGGACTACATCCTCGGGGCCGGTGACGATACGCGCGTCACGCTGGGCGCTCTCTGCGAGGTCCTCTTGATGATCGGCAACGTCGGCACCGCGGTCGTGATGTTCCCGATCCTCAGGCGCCAGAGCGAAACCCTCTCGCTCGGCTATGTCGGGTCGCGCATCGTTGAGTCGACGATCATCGGCGTTGGCGCCATCAGCCTCCTGTCGGTCCTCACCCTGCGCGATGACCTGGCGGCATCGATCGGCGCTGATGGAGCCACGCTCGACATCGCCGGGCAGACCCTCATCGCGATCCACGACTGGACGTTCCTGTTCGGACCGGGGTTCTGCGTCGGCGTCAACGGTCTCCTGCTGGGCTACCTGATGTACCGCACCGGCCTGATGCCTCCGCGCCTCGCGGCGCTGGGCGTCGTCGGCGGCCCGCTGATCTTCGCGTCCTCGATCGCGGTGCTGCTCGGGGCCTACGAGCAAGACGGCGCACACATCATCTTCTCGGTGCCCGAGGCTGCCTTCGAGGCATCGTTCGCGATCTATCTCATCGTCAAGGGGTTCCGGCCTTCCCGGGTCCTCTCCGGGCCCGCGCCTGCATAAGCGCCGTTCCACGAGGTCGCGACGGGGTACGGGCGGGAGGAGATCGTGGCTGAGCGAATCATCGAGGCGAACGGCGTCGAGCTCTGCACCGAGCCATTCGGCGATCCGGCCGATCCTCCGGTCCTCCTCAGCATGGGCACCGGCGCCTCGATGCTCTGGTGGGAGGAGGGCTTCTGCCGGATGCTCGCCGACGGTCAGCGGTTCGTGATCCGCTACGACCACCGCGACACCGGGCGATCGGTCACCTATCCGCCCGGCCGTCCCGGCTACACGGGCGCGGACCTCACCGCCGATGCCGCCGGCGTTCTGGACGCTTACGGAATCGCGGCCGCGCACCTCGTCGGCGTCTCGGCGGGCGGCGGCATCGCGCAGGAGCTCGCGCTCGACCGCCCGGACCGCGTTCTCTCGCTCGTCCTGATCAGCACCTCGCCGGTGACGCCCGGTGACCGCGGGCTGCCGCCGCCGAGTGAGGAATTCGAGCATTTCGTCTCCACGGCGAGCGTTGACTGGTCAGATCCCGACTCGGTCATCGAGTACCTGGTCGCCTACCAGCGCATGCTCGCGGGAGGACGGCGGCCGTTCGACGAAGAGGCGACCCGAGGCCTCGTGCGCCGCGACGTGGCGCGGGCGCGCGACTTCGCGGCAGCGCAGAACCACGACCTGATGGAGCACGGGGAGGCCCCCACCAAACCGTCCTCCGCGATCGCCGCGCCGACCCTGGTCATTCACGGCACCGCCGACCCGATGTTCCCCATCGGCCACGGCGAGGCCCTCGCCGAGGAGGTCCCGGATTCCCGGCTGCTGCGACTCGAGGGCGCCGGCCACGGGGTCTACCGGGCCGACTGGGACGCGATCGCCGCCGCGATCCTCGAGCACACCTGAATGCGCCTGGCCGACAGGTACCTCATGCCGGAGGAGAGACTCGAACTCCCGACACGCGGATTATGATTCCGCTGCTCTAACCAACTGAGCTACTCCGGCGGGGGTGGTGATCGTAGCGGCCGCAGGGGAGGCCGTACGCGGAGTTCGATGGCTCTGGTTGGGGCATCTGGCGGCGTGTGCGACGGTCTGAGAAGCTGGGCCGCGTGAGCACCGTCATCGCCTGGGACGAGCGCTGCCTCGGCCATGAGAACGGCTCAATGCTGGTGCGGCGGCCGGCGGCGGAGTGGCTCGACGTTCCGCACTTCGAGCGGCCCGAGCGGCAGGCGCGGACGATCCACGTGCTCGAGCGGGCTGGGGTCCTGGATGCGGTGGAGCGGCTCGACTCGCGGACGGCGACGCGGGAGGAGCTCGAGCTGGTCCATGAGCCGGGGATGATCGATGCGCTGGAGAGCGATTGCGCGCAAACGCGCTTCGCGACCGTCGGGCCGGAGGCGCGGGTCGGCCCCGGCTCCTGGGAGCCGGCGCTGCTCGCCGCCGGCAACGTGCTCGCGGTCACCGATGCCGTCCTCGACGGCGCCACCAACGGCTTCGCGATCGTGCGCCCGCCCGGCCATCACGCGACCGCGAGCGAGTCGATGGGGTTCTGCCTGCTCAACAACGTCGCGATCGCCGCCCGCCACGCTCAGCTTCGGGCCGGGGTCGAGCGGGTCGCGATCGTCGACTGGGACGTCCACCACGGCAACGGGACCGAGACGATCTTCTGGTCCGACCCTTCGGTTCTGTTCGTCTCGCTCCACCAAGACGACCTCTACCCGGTCGGTCGCGGCCGCGCCGCCGATCGCGGGGGCGGTGCGGGGGAGGGGGCGACGGTCAACGTGCCGCTGCCGGCCGGGACCGGAGACGAGGGCTACGCCTACGCGTTCGAGCGAATGGTCGAGCCGGCGGTGCGGGCGTTCGGGCCCGACCTCCTGCTCGTCTCCGCCGGCCAGGACCCGGCCGCCTCCGACCCGCTCGGCCGGATGAGCGTCACGGCCGAGGGATTCCGCGAGCTGAGCGGGCGAGCGATGGCGCTCGCCGACGAGGTCTGCGAGGGGCGCCTCGCCGTCGCCCTCGAAGGCGGCTACAGCCTCGAGCAGCTCCCGTTCTGCAACCTCGCGATCGCCGAGCGGCTCGCCGGGCTCGAGCCGGCGTTCGCCACCGATCCGCTCGAGCTCGACGTCCCGCGCGGGCTTCGTGACTTCGAGCGCGACGCGATCGACGCGATCGCCGCCACCGTCGCCGCCTGACCGTGGGTCAACGACGATTTACGACCAACTGTTGGTCGGAAATCGTCGCTCATCGGAGAGGGGTCCGCGCTCGCTCACGCGGCGATCTCGTAGGTCAGCTCGGCCATCCCGTTGCCGTACGGGGTCAGGTCGAGGAGCTTCATCGGCGGGACCGGACCGGCGAACAGCGGCAGCCCGGCGCCGAGGACGAGCGGCACGATCGTCACCTGGACGACGTCGAGGAGGCCGGCATCGACGTACTGGGTCGCGACGTCGCCGCCGCCGACCAGCCAGACGTCCTTGCCGGCGGCGGCCTCCTCCGCCTCCGCGTGCATCGCGGCGACCGGGCCGGAGCCGAAGTGGAGTCCGTCTGCCCCCTCCGCCGCCGGCAGGTCGCGCGAGGTCAGGACCCAGGTCGGCATGTCGCCGTAGCTCCATTCGTGGCCGAGCACGAACTCGTAGGTCTTCGACCCCATCACCAGGGCCCCGACGCCCGCGTAGAAGCCTTCGTACGAGCTCTCCATCGGACCGCGGGCGGCGGCCTCGCCGGCGTAGCCGGGACCGTCGAACCTCATCAGCCACTCGAGGTTCTCCTCGAGGTCGGCGATGTAGCCGTCGAGGCTCATCGCCGCGTAGTAGACGGTCCGCGCCATCGGCGCCGAGCCTAGATGACCGATCCCGAACCCACACGCACGTGGATGAACCGCCGGACTCTGCGCAGCTCGTCGTCCTCGTCGGCTCACGGCCTTCCAGGCCGCTTCGCCTCCTGCGTCCTCGATCTGCTTGGTCCGGCGGTCCTCCACGCACGCGCGGGCTCGAGACCGATCATCTTGCGCCCGCGCCCGCGCTGCTCGCCTCGTTAGGGTCGGCACTCGTGAGCGATGCCGCCCGCAGCGACCTCGAGCGCGCCGTCGCGGCGGTCGTCAACGACTGCCTCGGCGTCAAGGCCGGCGAGGAGGTGCTGGTGATCGCCAACCCGGCGACGCTCGGGCTCGGGGAGCGGCTGCGCGGCGAGGCCGGGCGAGCCGGAGCCGACGCGGTCCTGACGCTGATGGCCGAGCGCGACTCCCATGCCGCCGAGCCGCCGGGACCGGTCGCTGCCGCGATGCGGGCCGCCGACGTCGTCCTCGCCCCGACCGTCCAATCGCTCTCCCACACCGCCGCCCGCAAGGCGGCCTCGGAGGCGGGGGCGCGGATCGCGACCCTGCCCGGGGTCACCGAGGAGATGTTGGCGCGGGTGATGAGTGCCGACATGCCCGAGCTGCGTCGCCGCGGCCAGGCGGTCGCGGCGATCCTCGACTCCGGGGCCGAGGCGCGCATCACCTGCGCCAACGGCAGCGACCTGCGGCTCGGGCTCGAGGGGCGGACGGCGATTCCCGACGCCGGCGAGCTCAGCGCTCCCGCCGCCTTCGGCAACCTGCCCTGCGGCGAGGGCTTCATCTCCCCTGACGACCGCGCCTGCGAGGGGACGCTCGTCGTCGACGGGACGATCGCCGGCGTCGGGATCCCGGCCGCGCCGGTGGCGATGGAGGTCGAGGGCGGTCGCCTGGCCACGGCGAGCGGGCCCGAGGGCGCCGCGCTGCTCGAGCTCCTCACCGCCCATGGCGAGGAGGGGCGGACGGTGGCTGAGCTCGGGGTCGGCACCAACGAGAAGGCGGAGCTGACCGGCAACGTGCTCGAGGACGAGAAGCTCCTCGGCACCGTCCACGTCGCCTTCGGCGCCTCCGCCGCGATCGGCGGCCGCGTCCAGGTCCCGGTCCACCTCGACTGCGTCGTCATGCGCCCGACCCTGACCGTGGACGGCACCGAGGTCGTCCGCGACGGCGAGCTCCTCGTCTGATCGGCGCTGGCGGATCCGCTCGACAGCCGCCTGCTCGCCGTCCCGAACGTCTCCGAGGGCGCCGACCCGAGCCTGATCGGCGAGCTCCGCTCCAGCCTCGGCTCGCGGATCGCCCTGCTCGACGAGCATTCCGACCCGGTCCACGACCGCACCGTCTTCACCGTGGCTGGCGACGAGGCCTCGCTGCTGCCGGCGCTCGTCCGCCTCGCCGGCCTTGCGATCGACCGGATCGACCTGACCCGCCAGCACGGCGCCCACCCGCGGATCGGCGCGATCGACGTCTGCCCGATCGTCTGGCACGACCCGGAGCTGCGTCCGCGCGCGACGGCGCTCGCCGGCGCCGTCGCCGAGCAGCTCGGCGCGCTCGGCCTCCCCGTCTTCCTCTACTGGGACCTCGCGAGCGCGCCGGAGCGCCGCGAGCGCGCCTACTTCCGTCGCGGCGGCCACGTCGAGCT
>DASSEM010000101.1:0-5820 GCA_035695265.1 Solirubrobacterales bacterium | reverse complement strand
CGGTCCCTCCGGGACATCGGCCACGAACGGCCGCCCCTCGCCGATCCGCTTGAACGCCTCGGCGAGGTCGATCGGCAGCGGAAAGACGATCGTCGTGTTGTTGACCCCGATCTGGAGCAGGGTCTGCAGGTAGCGGAGCTGCAACGTCGCCGGGTTCTGGCTGATGATGTCGGCCGCGTCGGCGAGCTTCTGGGCGGCCTGGTACTCGCCCTCGGAGCCGATGATCTTCGCGCGGCGCTCGCGCTCGGCCTGCGCCTGCAGGGCGATCGCCCGCTGCATGTCCTGGGGCAGCTCGACGTCCTTGACCTCGACCGTCGAGACCTTGATCCCCCATGGCTCGGTCTGCTCGTCGATGATCGTCTGCAGCTCCTGGTTGAGCCGCTCGCGCTCGGCGAGCAGCGAGTCGAGCTCGGCCTTGCCGAGCACCGAGCGCAGCGTCGTCTGCGCGATCTGCGAGGTCGCAACGAGGTAGTTCTCGACCTCGGTGATCGCCCGGTCGGGGTCGAGGACGCGGAAGTAGGCGACCGCGTTGACCCGGACGGTGACGTTGTCCTTGGTGATCACCTCCTGCGGCGGCACGTTCAGCGTCACCGTCCGCAGGTCGACCCGGACCATCTGGTCGACGATCGGGATCAGGAAGCGCAGGCCGGGGCCCTTGAGCGCGATCAGCCGGCCGAGCCGGAAGATGACCCCGCGCTCGTACTCGCGCAGGATCCGCACCGATGCCGCGAGCAGGAACAGCGCGATCAGGACGAGCGCCGCAAGGATCAGCAGTGCCACCATCGCCTCTGACTCTATACCCGGTCCCGACCGGGCACGGGGAGGCCGCCGGAGCGACGGCCGGGGTCCGCGCGGACGCCGGCGAGGACGGTCGCGCCGCCGAGGATCGCTCCCGCTCCGATCACGAAGGCCGGCGAGACCGCGACGAGGCCGGTGTCGGTGTCGAAGACGACGAGCCCGCCGGCGATCAGGGCGAGCACGCCGCCGGCGCCGAGGACGCCGCCCCGCGCCAGCCTCGCCTCGGCGAGGAGCAGGGCCATGCCCGCGGCGAGCAGGACGACGCCGATCGCGGCGACCGGTAGCTGGGTGGCGGCGATCACGCCGATCACGAGCGCGACCGCCCCGATCGCCCCGGGGACCACGGCACCGGGCATGAACGCCTCGAGCGCCAGCCCGAGGATCCCGATCAGGAGCAGGAGATAGGTGATGTCGGGATCGACGACCGCCGCCAGCAGCCGGAAGGGCAGGGTCGGTTCCCGTTCGTCGATGCCTGCGCCGGCGGTGCTCAGCTTCACCGACTTCGGCCCGCCGACCGGGAAGCCGTCGAGCTTGCCGAGCAGCACCTCCTGGTCGGCCGCGATCATCTCGATCCGGCCCTGCTTGAGCGCCGTGTTCTCGCCGAGATAGTTGCCGTCGGAGTCGAGCGTCGTCCCCGGCGCCATGGCCGCGACGTCGCCCGCGTCGACGATCGAGGCGGATCGGCCCGACGCCTCGGCGCCGCCGGGCTCGACGAAGACGACGACCGGAAGGGGCGCCGTGCGGACGTGATCGACGATCTCGCGGGCGGCGGAGGCGAGCCCGCCCGCCGAGTCGAGCCGCAGGATCGCGAGCTCGGCGCCCTCGGAGTCGGCCTCCTCGAGCGCGTGGCCGACCCAGGCGGAGGCGGCGGGCGTCAGCGCGCCCTCGAGCTCGATCGACGGGACCGGCCGGTCCCCGCCCTGCGCCGCGACCGGCGCCGCCCAGGCTGCCAGCCCGGCGAGCGCCGCGACGATCGCGATGAGCGCCCTCATCGGAGCATCATCCCGTCATCCCGACGGCGGCGGCCCCGGGTCGGCGACGACGATCAGCGTGAGCCCTTCGATCGCCTCGATCCTGACGGAGGCGCCGACGCCGATCGGCTCGTCGTCGGCCGCGCGGGCACGCCACAGGGCCCCGTCGGCGAAGACCTGCCCGACCGGGTCGATCGCGACCCGGACCCGGCCGGTCGAGCCGAGCAGCTCCTCCTCGCCGGTGCGGACCTCGCGCCGGCGCGCCGCGAGCACCCGCTGCCCGACCGCCAGCACGCCGCCGCCGAGGATGATCGCGACCGGCACGGCGACCCACGGGCTCACCGACGAGCCCCCGTCGCCGTCCTCGAACAGGAGCAGCCCGGCGGCGATCAGCGCCCCGATCCCGGCGACGCCGAGCAGGCCGCCGGTCGGCAGATGCGCCTCGGCGATGATCAAGGCGAAGGCGAGCACGAGCAGCGCCACGCCGACCGCGGCGACCGGGAGCTGGAGGGTCCCGATCAGGCCGAGAACGAGTGCGGCGGCGCCCAGCACGCCGGGGATGATCGCTCCCGGGGAGAGGATCTCGAGCGTGATCCCGATCAGCCCGATCAGAAGCAGCAGGAAGGCGACGTTCGGATCGACGAGGACCTGCAGCACCTTGTAGCGGAGCGGCGTGTCCCGCTCCTCGATCGCGTACCCGGAGGTATCGAGCGTCGTCTGCTTCGGGCCCTGGACCTCGAAGCCGTCGAGCTTCTCCAGCAGCTCTTCCTGATCGCTCGCGATCAGGTCGATCAGGCCGGCCTCGAGGGCCTCGCGGGCGGAGACGTTGGTCGCCTCGCTGACCATCTGCTCGGCGAGCTCGGGGTTACGCCCGTGCTCGCCGGCAAGCGCCCGCAGGAAGGCGGCGGCGTCATTGGTGATCTTGCGGCCGAGCGTGCCCTCGATGTCGCCGCCGGTGCTGGTGATCGGGGAGGCCGAGCCGATGTTGGTCTCGGGCGCCATCGCGGCGACGTCGGCGGCCTGGGTGATGAAGACCCCGGCCGACGCGGCCCGGGCGCCGTTCGGAGCGACGTAGACGACGACCGGCATCGGCGCGGCGAGGATGTCCTGGACGATCTCGCGCATCGAGCTGTCGAGCCCGCCCGGGGTGTCGAGGCGGATGATCGCGAGCGGGGCGTCCGCCTCGGCGGCATCGTCGAGCGCGGTGCCGATCCAGCCCGCCGTCGCCGGCGAGATCTCGCCGTCGAGCTCGATCGAGGGCACGGTCTCGGTGTCCTGCGCGCCGGCCGGGGCGACGGCGAGCAGAACGCCCGCCGCGAGCAGGGCGACGGCGAGCAGGGCCGCGGCGAACCGGTTCTGCGGCTTCACGGCGACCTGCCCTAGGACTCGCCGAGGGCGTACTTGCCGATGTCGGCTTCGAGCGTCGCCTGATCGGGATAGACGCCCTGATGGGCGTAGAGGAGCTCGCCGTCGGCGTCGTAGAAGAGCGTGTTCGGCAGGCCGCCGACCGATGCGAACCCGGTGACGTCGGCCAGCTTCTTGTCGGGATCGGCGAAGGTCGGGTAGGGCACCTCGTAGTTGGAGAGGAAGGTGTCGATCGCGTCATCCTCGTCATCGGTTGCGACGCCCATGAACGCGACCTCGTCGAGGTGCTCGGCCGCCGCCTTCTGAAACCACGGCCACTCGGTCCGGCACGGCCCGCACCACGAGGCCCAGTTGTTGACGACGACGGGGTAGCCGGCGACGGCGTCGAGCTGCTCCGAGAAGGCGTCGAGCCCGCCCGGGCGGAGCTTCCCCCCATCCGCGTAGAGCGCCCGCAGCTTCGGCGGTGCGGCGGCGAGTGCGGCGCCGTAGTCGGGGGCATCGGCGGCGGCCGCGGGATCGGCGCTGGAGTCGTCCTCGCCGCAGGCCGCCAGCGCGATCGCGGCGAGCGCCAGGAGCACGGCCGCGGTGACGGTGATGGTGCGCTTTCGCATCTGGTCGATCATCCGGCCTTCTGCCCTGCTTTAATGGTCATGCGGTTCGAGGGGAACGTTGAACCGCCGGGGGCCGCGGCCAGCTCCAGAAACCTGACCGCCTCGCCCCGCCGAGCTTACTGCGCGGCTCGCTCCGTCTTGGACCGAACAGCGCAGGTCACCGAGCCACTCTCATGGCAGAAACCACCGCACTCGCCGCTGATGCGGCCGCCGCGCCATCCGGCGCCGACCTCGAACGCGTCCAGAAGTTCACGCGGGAGCCGATCCTGCTCGACGGCGAGACGCTCGCCGACCTCCACCCGGGGACGGCTCGCCGACTGGCGCTGGACGCCGCCCTCGTCGAGCTCGACGAGGGCTTCGAAGAGCCGTCGCCGGCCTGGCGCCGCGACTACTCGCTGCTGCTCGGGCTCGAGCGGGTCCTGGCCGAGGAGACGCCGCGGCTGCGGGACGGGGCCGAGCTCTCCGAGCATCAGATCGACGCGCTGTCGGGAACGCTGGCCGCGATCATCGCCGAGATCGAGGAGCCGGGCTCGAACCGCAACGGCAACGGGAACGGCAACGGGACCAACGGCCGCGCCACCGACGACGGCGAGGAAGAGGAGGACTCGCTCGCCGACGACGAGGAGCCGCAGGACTGGGCCGACGAGCCCGCCGGCGAAGAGGAGGAGGTCCTCGCCGACGCCATCGACGATCCGTTCGCGAGCCGCCGCTTCTGGTTCGAGCACGCGACCGGGGCCGGCAAGACCGTCGCCGCCGTCGGCTTCGTCGAGGCCTCCCGCACCGGCGGCATACTGATCCTCACCCACCGCCGCAACCTCGTCGACCAGTTCATCGGCGAGATCTCCGACCGCGGCTACGGCGACAGGCTCTCGCCGCCGCTGTTGAAGGGCAAGGACGACGCCTGCGGGCCGGTCACGGTCGAGACCTACCAGTGGTTCGTCCGCAACGCCGGCAGCATCTCCGACGCCTACTCGATCGTGATCTGCGACGAGGCGCACACCGCGCTCGGCGAGAAGACGAGCGCCTGCATCCGCGCCTGGCAGGGACCGGTGTTCATCGGCATGACCGCGACCGGCGCGCTGATCGCCCGCCACGTCGCCGACCTCTTCCCGACCCAGACCTCCCGCTTCGACCTCGCCCAGGCCGCCCGCCGGGGCGTGATCGCGCCGCTGCGCTGCATCCGGATCCCGCCCGGGCCGGGGGTGCGGACGCTCGCCAACGTGCCGCTGCGCCGCGGCGAGGTCGACCAGGACTTCGACCAGGAGGAGCTGGCGAAGCTGCTCGACCAGGGACCGTTCAACGTCGCCGTCGCCGACCTCTACGCGTCGCGGTTCAAGAAGGTCCCGGGCGTCATCTACACCGCCGGCGTCACCCACGCCAACAACGTCGCCGAGGCGATGCGCGAGTTCGGGATCAACGCCCGCGCGGTCTCCGGCGAGACGCCGAAGCGCGAGCTGGCCGAGATCCTCGCCGCCTTCGAGCGCGGCGAGGTCGACGTCCTCTGCAACGCCATGCTGCTCGCCGAGGGCTGGAACTCGCCACGGGCGACGATCTGCATGCACCTGGCGCCGACCGCCTCGAAGCGGATCTACCAGCAGCGGGTCGGCCGGGTCACGCGCCGCAACACCGGCAAGGAGGCCGGCCTCGTGATCGACCTCGTCCACCCCGCTACCCGCCACGACGAGGCGATCATCACCCTCCACAGCCTGCTCGACCGCGACGTCTACCGCGGCGGCGCGATCGTCGTCGGCCCGGTCCGCCGTGGACGCGGGCGCCGGGTCCGCGTCGAGAAGCGGGTCGTTCCGGTCTCCGCCGACCCCGAGCGCCGCCTGCAGGTGCTCGAGCGCGAGATGTGGCGGATCGCGGTCGAGCGGCTCGACTACTCCGAGCAGCACGTCTGGGCGGCCCTGGCCGGCGCGCGAGTCCAGCCGAACTCGTGGCGCAAGGCGAAGGCGATGCTCCAGCACGACCAGGCGAAGGTCCTGCGGCGCCGCTTCCTGCTCACCTGCATCCATCGCAACCGCTCGACCCAGCTCAAGCAGAAGGCGCTCGCCGAGCTCGCGGCAACGCGCGAG
>DASSEM010000100.1:0-2626 GCA_035695265.1 Solirubrobacterales bacterium | reverse complement strand
GGTGAACCTCGCCTTCCGGATCGACGGGCGCATGACCGAGCGGCTGGTGAACGTCGGCGACCGCGTGACGCCAGGCCAGCTCGTCGCCAGGCTCGATCCCGAGAACGAGGAGAACACGCTGCGCGCGACGCGGGCGGACCTGGCCGCGGCGACCGGGCAGCTGGTCGAGGCGCGGAACACCTACGAGCGCCAGAGCACGTTGCTGCGCGACGGCTGGACCACGAGGGCCCGCTACGACGAGGCGCGCCAGACCCTGGAGACCGCGGAGTCGCGGGCCGACGCCGCGCAGGCGCAGGTCAGCATCGCCGAGAGCCGCCTCAGCTACACCGAGCTGTTCGCGGATTCGGCCGGCACCGTGACCACGGTCGGCGCCGAGCCCGGCGAGGTGGTGCAGGCCGGCCGCATGATCGTGCAGGTCGCGCGCGAGGACGGGCGCGACGCCGTGTTCGATGTGCCGGCGCAGATCATGGACACCGGCCCGGCCGATCCCGAGATCGAGGTCGTCCTGACCATGAATCCCGCGGTGGCCGCGACCGGACGCGTCCGGGAGGTGGCGCCGCGCGCCGATGCGGCGACCGGCACCTTCGAGGTCCGGGTCGGGCTCGCCGATCCGCCCGCGGCCATGCGGCTGGGCTCGACCGTGACCGGGCGCATGCAGGTCGGCGGGGCGGCGGGGATCGAGATCCCGGCTTCGGCGCTGACCCGGGCGGACGGCCAGCCCGCCGTCTGGGTGGTCGACCCGGCATCCGCCACGGTAGCCCTGCGCAACATCGAGGTGGGGCGCCACGATCCGGCGAGCGTGGTCGTGGCGCGCGGGCTGGCGCCGGGAGACGTCGTGGTGACCGCCGGTGTCCAGGCCCTAAGACCCGGCCAGAAAGTGCGCCTGCTCGGAGCGGCGTCGTGATCGGCCCTAACCTCTCGGAGTGGGCCATCGGACGCCGCTCGCTGGTCGTCTATTTCATGATCGCTGCCGTCCTCGCCGGCAGCCTTTCCTTCCTCGGTCTCGGCCGCAACGAGGACCCGGCCTTCACCTTCCGGACGATGGTCGTCCAGGCGGCCTGGCCAGGGGCCACCCTTGAGGACACCGTCCTGCAGGTCACGGAACGGATCGAGCGCCAGCTCCAGGAGGTCTCCGGCCTCGACTACCTGACGAGCTACAGCCGCGCGGGGCTCACGACGATCTTCGTCAATCTGCGGGGCGACACGCCCGCGGGCGAGGTGCCGGACCGCTGGTACGATGTGCGCAAGAAGGTCGGCGACATCCGGCACACGCTCCCGAGCGGCGTCGTCGGGCCCGGCTTCAACGACGAGTTCGGCGACGTCTTCGGCATCATCTACGGCTTCACCGCCGACGGCTTCACCCATCGCGAGCTGCGCGATCATGTGGAGGACGTGCGCTCGCGCCTGTTGCTGGTGCCCGACGTCTCGAAGATCGAGATCCTCGGCGCCCAGGACGAGCAGATCTTCCTGGAGTTCTCGACCCAGCGGCTCGCCGCGCTCGGCCTCGACTACCCGGCGATGATCGCAGCGCTCCAGGCGCAGAACGTCGTCCGCCCCGCGGGCGTGCTGCAGACCGGGGACGAGCAGATCTCGCTGCGTGTCTCGGGGGCGTTCGATTCCGAGGTCGACATCTTGGCGATCAATTTCGTCGCCGACGGCCGCACCGTCCGTCTCGGCGACATCGCCGAGGTCCGCCGGGCCTATGTCGATCCGCCGCAGCCGATGTTCCGGGTCAATGGCGAGCCTGCGATCGGCGTCGCGATCGCGATGCGCGACGGCGGCGACATCCTGGCGCTCGGCCGCAACCTCGAGCGCGAGATGGCCGCGATCCAGGCGGAGCTGCCGATCGGGATCGAGCCGACCCTGGTCGCCGACCAGGCGGTCACGGTCGATGCGGCGATCAACGAGTTCACCACCTCGCTGTGGCAGGCGATCCTGATCATCATCGCCGCGAGCTTCGTCAGCCTCGGCATGCGCCCCGGCGCGGTCGTGGCGCTCGCGATCCCGCTCACGCTCGCGATCGTCTTCCCGATCATGGAGTACTTCGGGATCGACCTGCAGCGCATCTCGCTCGGCGCCCTGATCATCGCCCTTACCTTGCTGGTCGACGACGCCATGACCACGGTCGACGCCATGATCCGGCGGCTCGCCGCCGGCGACAGCAAGGAGGCGGCCGCGACCTTCGCCTACCGCACGTTGGCGGCGCCGATGCTGACCGGCACGCTGGTTACGATCGCAGGTTTCGTGCCGATCGGCTTCGCCGCCAGCGCCGCGGGCGAATACACCTTCTCGATCTTCGCGGTCGTCGGCATCTCGCTCCTCGTGTCCTGGCTCGTCGCGGTGATCTTCGCGCCGCTCATCGGCATGGCGGTCCTGAAGGCGCCCAAGGAGCAGAGCCCGGGGGAGCCCGGTCGCGTCATGCGGGCTTACCGAGGCCTTTTGGTCGGCGCCATGCGCCTGCGCTGGCTGACGATCCTCGTCACGCTCGGCCTGTTCGGCGCCGCGCTCCTCGGCCTTCGCTTCGTGCCGCAGCAGTTCTTCCCGGCGTCGGATCGTCCCGAGCTGGTGGTCGATCTGACCCTGCCCCACAACGCCTCAATCTATGCCACCGAAAACGTGGCGGAGC
>DASSEM010000099.1:0-2743 GCA_035695265.1 Solirubrobacterales bacterium | reverse complement strand
GTCGCATGGCAGAGACCTCTTCGACGGGGGTGGATTGGACTAAGGCGACCCTGCCACCGAAGGGGTCGGAGAACATCCCTCAACTGGGGGATTTCCGACGATCTGGATGGGATGATCTCGGGACCTCAGGCGTCGTCGGCCGGCGCCCGCCGAGCCCTGAACGCGGCGAGCTCCGCCCGGTTGTGCAGGTCGAGCTTCTTGAAGATGTGCGCGACATGGGTCTTGACGGTTTCCGTCGAGACGAACATGCGCTCCGCGATCGCGGGGTTCGTGAGGCCGTCGGCGACCAGCTCGGCGACCCTGGCCTCGGTCGGGGTGAGCGACTCCCACCCTCCGGCGGGCCGATTACGGGTCCCACGTCCGCGGCGAGCCCACTCGAGCGCTTGCTCGAGGCTCAGCTCCGCGCCCTCGGCCCGGGCCGCCTCGTAGGGCTGATCGCCGAGCTCGCTACGTAGCCGCGACTCGATTCCGGCCCAGTGATCCGTCTCCGGCGGAACCCGAACTGTGCCGAGGTCGACTCGAGCCCGATCCGCCGCGGAAAACAGCCGCACAGCTTCGCGATGGTCGCCGATGCCGGCCGCTGCCTCGGCGAGGGCGTCGAGGCCGGCCGGCACATACGTCTTGTGCCCGCCGGTCGCCACGGCGTCCAGGTGAGCCCTCACGTGCTCACGGGCGGTGGTCCATTCACCGGCGGCGGCGGCGATTCGGCCGAGGCTCAGACGGGCAAAGCCCGTCGACCCGGGGCTCCCGACCTGCTCCGCCAGCTCCCGCGCTCGCGCCGCCGCCCGGCCAGCGCCGTCGTCACCAAGAATCCTCAGCGAATCTGCGATGACGCAGAGGTTCAAAGAGGCGCCGAAGGCATCGAGGGTCTCGATCATCGCGACCAGCGGCTCGAGCCGGCCGGGGACGCACTCAGGCCGGTCGGCGGCGAGCTCGGCGTAACCGATCCCGTAATGGATGATCGGAACCGGCAGGGCGCCACCGTTCCTCAGCGTCAACTCGAGCCGGTTTTCGAGCCGCTCAAGCGCGCGATCGGGGTCGTCCTGGTGTAAGTCGGTCCACGCGAGGACGAAGTCCGCGTAGGCCTCCATCACCGGGTCCCCGGTCCCGTCCAACGCTCGATGGACGTGGCTGACGGCGTCGCGCGCCTCCTCGAAGCGCCCGTCAACGGAAGCCATGACGCCCTGGTAGAGCCACCCCCTCGCGATCAGGAACGGATCTCCGACGTCGTTCGCGAGCTCGGCGACCTCGAGCAGGTCTCGCATCGCCTCTGGGTGGTTCGACTCGAAGAAGTGGGTGTTGGCGATCAGTTGTTTCGCGGCGACGAGCGCCCACCGATCGCCGGCTTCGTCGGCGAGGGCGGCGGCTCGCTTCGCTTCCGCCCGCCCCGAACGGGGATCGCCGTAGAGCGTCGCGATCGCGAGGTCGCAGCGGGCCCGGGCCGAGGTCGACGGATCGTCCCCACCGGCGAGCGCCAGAGCTTCGGTGGCAACGGCTGCGGCAGCGTCGAGCTCGGCGGTCCAGACCTTGACGTAGGCACGGGCTTCGTGCGCGCGAGCCCGGAGGCCCGGCTCCGCGGCCGATTCCGCTTCGAGCGAGCGAGAGAACGCGAGCTCCGCCTCGCGGTAGCGGCCGCGGATCGCCCACCAGCGGTGAAGCGCGATGCAGAGGCGGAGCGCGATCTCCGACTTGGAGCCGAGCGCGAATTCGATCGCTGACGCGAGGTTGCCGGCCTCGGGGTCGAGAAGCTCGAGGCCCTCGACCTGAAAGGCGGTCTCGAGCTTCGGTCCCGCGTCCTCGGCGAGCGCCAGGAAGGCGTCCCGGTGGCGGGCTCGGATCTCCTCCTCCTCGCCGGCCTCGACCAGCCGCTCAAGCCCGTACTCGCGCACCGTCTCGAGCAGGCGGTATCTGAGCCCCGAGTCGGGATCGTCGATCGCATCGACGAGCGACTGATCGACGAGCGAGGAGAGCAGCTCGAGCAGCTCCGCCTGCTGAAGATCCTGACCGGCGCAGACCTCCTCGGCGTGAGCGAGCTTGAACCCGCCAACGAACACGGCGAGGCGGCGAAGCAGGGTGCGCTGATCGTCGGAGAGCAGCCCATGGCTCCACTCGACCGATGCGCGCAGCGTCCGCAGCCGTGGCACCTCAGTGCGTGGTCCCGCGCCAAGCGTCCGGAAGCGGTCTGCAAGACCGTCTGCGATCTGCCCCAGCGAGAGCACCCGCAGCCGCGCCGCGGCGAGCTCGATCGCGAGCGGCATGCCGTCGAGCTCGGAGCAGATTCGGATGATCGTCCCACGGCCGGCGCCGTCCAGGTCCAGGCCCGGCATGACCTCGCCCGCCCGCTCGATGAACAGGCGCGCGGCGTCCGACTCGGTCGCTGACTCCGTGCCGGGCTCACCGAGGGAGAGCGACGGGACCCGCCAATCGACCTCCCCGTGCGCCTCGAGCGGAGCCCGACTGGTGACCATCACGACGATCTCCGGACCGGTTCGGAGCAGCGTCTCGGCCGCCGCGGCGGCGGCGTCGATCACGTGCTCGCAGTTGTCGAGAACGATCAGCGCCGACTTGCCGGCCAGGTAGGCGGCAGCGGCATCGAGGTGCGTCACGCCCGGCAGCGGGCGGACCTCCAGCGCCGCGGCGATCGCAGCGCCGACGAGCTCCTCGTCGGCGATCGGCGCCAGATCGACCCACCAGGCTCCGTCGCTGAACCCCTCCCCAGCCTCGGAGGCGACCCGGAGGGCCA
>DASSEM010000098.1:0-3940 GCA_035695265.1 Solirubrobacterales bacterium | reverse complement strand
TCCTCGCCACCAAGATCTCCTTCATCAACGAGATCGCCAACGTCTGCGAGGAGGTCGGCGCCGACGTCACCGAGGTCGCCCGCGGCATGGGCCTCGATGAGCGCATCGGCGGCGCCTTCCTGAAGGCCGGCATCGGCTACGGGGGCAGTTGCCTGCTCGGCGAGGAGACGGTGCTGATCAGTCGGGGCAAGGACGTTGGCCTGTCACGCCTCGATGACCTGTTCGGCCGGGTGGCTCTTGAAACCGGAGCCGATCTGGATGCCGAAGTCGTATGGCCTGAGGATCTCACCGTGCTCGCCCGCGACGATGAAGGGAGCCTGACGTGGCGTCCAATCCACGCAGTGACCTCGCGCCCTTACGACGGCGACATCGTCGAGGTGGGGACTGCTGGCGGCCGCGGGCTCTCAGCCACGTCCGATCACCCATTCGTGGTCCTCGATCCCGATGATCAGTCGGCGCCGGCCCAGGTCAGGCTCGCCTCCGACTTGACGACCAGCGATTGGCTGCCGATCGTCACGGCCGAGGTGGAGCAGCGCGCGCCCGCGCCGGCCATGCAGCGAGGTGGCAGAAACCGGCTGGGGGAGCCGGTTTCTGCCATCTCGCCGATTGATGGGTTTCGCCGCGGGCCGAACGGGACCTCCGCCGTTGCCGTGGCCGCTCTCGAGCAGCGCCGCTACTCGGGGCGGGTCTACTCGATCGAGATCCCAGCGCCCCACCAGTTCGTGACGACGGGCGGTCTGGTCACCCATAACTGCTTCCCGAAGGACGTCTCCGCCCTGAAGCAGCTCGCCGGCAACTCCGGCTACCACTTCCAGCTCCTCAACTCGGTGATCGAGGTGAACGAGCTGCAGAAGCGGCGGGTGATCGGGAAGCTGACCAAGCACCTCGGCTCGCTCGCGGGCAAGCGGATCGCGCTGCTCGGGCTGGCGTTCAAGCCGAACACCGACGACATGCGCGAGGCATCGAGCCTGGTGCTCTCGGCGCGGCTGCAGGGCGAGGGGGCGGAGGTCGTCGCCTACGACCCGGTCGCCACCGAGGCCGCGGCGGACCTGCTCGCCACGACCGAGTTCGCGCCGAGCGCCGAGGAGGCGATCCGCGGGGCCGATGCCGTGATCCTCGTCACCGAGTGGCCGGAGTTCGCCGTGCTCGACTGGCCGGCGCTGGCCGCGACGATGAGCTCGGCGGTGATCGTCGACGGCCGCAACTTCCTGGATGCGGAGGAGCTGCGGGCAGCGGGCTTCGTCTACGAGGGCATCGGCCGCTGAGCTCGACCGCTGAAGCGACCCGCTTCCCCGCGACGGTGTAGAAGACTCCATCCATGCAGGCACTGATCCTCGTCGGCGGGCACGGCACACGGCTGCGGCCACTCACCCTGACGCTGCCGAAGCCGGTGATCCCGCTCGTCGATCGTCCATTCCTGCGCTACATGATCGATTGGCTCGGCCGCCACGGCGTCGACGACATCATCATGGCCTGCGGCTTCCGGCCCGATGACATCCGCGACGTCCTCGGCGACGGCATCCCGGGCGGGCCGCGCCTGCGCTACGTCGAGGAGCCCGAGCCGCGGGGCACCGCGGGCGCGATCAAGTTCGCCGAGGACCTGCTCGCGGACCGCTTCTTCGCGCTGAACGGCGACGTCCTCACCGACCTCGACCTGACGGCGCTCCTGGAGCGGCACGAGTCGAGCGGCGCTCGCGCGACGCTGGCCCTCTATCCGGTCGACGACCCGAGCGCCTACGGCCTCGTCCGCCGTCGTCCCGACGGCGAGATCACCGGCTTCCTCGAGAAGCCCGACCCGGCTGACATCGACACCGACGAGGTCTCGGCCGGCGCCTACGTGCTCGAGAAGTCGATCCTGGCCATGGTCCCGCCCGGCGTCGACGTCTCGATCGAGCGCTCGGTCTTCCCCGAGCTCGTCGGCAAGGGCCTCTACGCGCGGCGGCTCGAGGGTTATTGGATGGACATCGGGACCCCGGAGCGCTACCTCGAGGCGTGCTGGGACATCCTCGAGGGCAAGGTCGGCTCCGAGCCCGGGGAGATGGTCGACGGGCGCGGCAGCTACGTCGCCGCGAGCGCCGTCGTCGACGCCAGCGCCGAGGTCGCGGCCCACAGCTTCGTCGACGACAACGCCAACGTCGGGGCCGACGCCGAGGTCGGCCCGAAGGCCGTGATCGGGATGGGATCCCAGGTCGGCTCCGCGGCCCTGATCGAGGCCTCGGCGCTTCACCCCGGCTGCTTCGTCGGCGATGGCGCCGTCGTCCGTGGCTCGATCCTCGCCGCCGATGCGGTCGTCGAGTCCGGGGCGCTGGTTCCGTACGGGTCGGTGATCGGCGCCGGCGCGACCGTGACCGCCGACGCCGGGCTCGAGCCCGGCGCCCGGGTGCAGCCGCGGGAGCGGGCATGAGCGATCTCGCGAACAGGCTCGACGGCCTCGACTCCGGTGACCAGCTCGACGCGGCGCTCTCGCTCCCCGACTTCCTCCGCGACGCGCTCTGGCGGGTCGGCTCGGCGGGCGTCGATCCGATCGATGCGACCGGGCTGATCGTCTGCGGCATGGGCGGATCGGCGATCGGCGGCGACCTCGCCGCGGCGGCGCTCGGCTCGCGACTGTCGCGGCCGCTCGACGTCATCCGCGCCTACGGCGTCCCCTCGTGGACGCTGCCCGACCGCGCGATCCTCTGCTCGAGCTACTCGGGCAACACCGAGGAGACGCTGGGCTGCTACGCGGCCGCCGAGGCGGTCGGCTCGCCGCGGATCGTCGCCACCACCGGCGGCGCCCTCGGCGAGGCGGCGCGCCGCGACGGGGTCCCGGTGATCGGGATGCCCGCCGGCCTCCAGCCGCGGGCGGCCGTCGCCTACACGTTCGCGATCGCGGCCGAGGTCGCGGCGCTGGTCGGGGCCTGCCCGGCGATCAGGACCGAGCTCGACAGCTCCGCCGCCCACCTCGAGGCGGCACGCGAGGAGCTGCTTGCGACCGCCGCCGAGCTCGCCGGGCGCCTGCACGGCTCGGTGCCGTTGATCTACGGCTGCGGGCTGACCGCCTCGGTCGCCTACCGCTGGAAGTGTCAGGTGAACGAGAACGCGAAGCTGCCGGCCTTCGAGCACGACTTCCCCGAGCTCGACCACAACGAGATCGTCGGCTGGGAGGGGAGCGACGAGGGCGCCTTCAGCGCCGTCTTCCTCGAGGACCAGGACCAGCATCCGCGCGAGCGCCGGCGGGTCGAGCTGACCGCCGAGCTGATCGCGAGGAATGCCCACGATGTGGTCCGGGTCGAGACGCGGGGTGAGACCCGGACCGAGCGGCTGCTCTGGGCGGTGATGCTGGGCGACCTCGTCTCGCTCGAGCTCGCCGCCCGCGAGGGCGTCGACCCGACGCCGGTCGCGGTGATCGAGGACCTCAAGGACCGGCTCGGCCGGCCCTAGGCCGTCGCCGGGCTCGGATATCGTCGGGTCGATGCGCGCGATGGTCATGGCAGCGGGGCTCGGCACGCGCCTGCGCCCGATCACGCATGCGATCCCCAAGCCGGTCGTTCCGATCGGCAACGTCGCGATCGTCGAGCAGCTCGTCCGGCTCCTGGCCGCGCACGGGGTCGACGAGGTGATCGCGAACCTGCACTGGTTCCCCGATCAGGTCCGCGGCCGGCTCGGCGACGGCTCCGAGCTCGGGGTCCGCTTCTCCTATGCCGTCCAGCCGAGCCCCGACGGCCTGACGCAGGCGTTCCTCATCGGCGAGGAGTTCCTCGACGGCGACGCCGCCGCCCTCGTCCTCGGCGACAACATCTTCACGGCCCAGGCCTCGGCCGACGCCTCAGCGACATGCACGACACGGAGGGTGGCCACATCTTCGCCTCCTGCGTCGCTAACCCCTCGGAGACCGGGGTCATCGAGCTCGACGACGCAGGGCGGGCGATCTCGCTGGAGGAGAAGCCGGACGTGCGCC
>DASSEM010000097.1:0-17302 GCA_035695265.1 Solirubrobacterales bacterium | reverse complement strand
GTTGGTACCCGAGCCGGCCGCGATGCGCCGTCGCCGGGACCCGCGGATCACATCCGGATTGGCGCGTTCCTCGGGGGTCATCGAGAGGATGATCGCCTCGAGGCGGTCGAGCTCGCGGTCGTCGATGTTGGCGCCCCGGAGCTCCTTCATCGCCTTCCCCATCCCCGGCATCATCCCGAGCACGCTCGTCAGCGGGCCCATCTTCCGCACCTGCTTGAGCTGCTTGAGGAAGTCGTCGAGCGTGAAGCGGTCCTGACGCATCTTCTGCTCGAGCTCCTCGGCCTCCGAGGCGTCGATGTCCTGCTCGGCCTTCTCGATCAGCGACAGGACGTCCCCCATGCCGAGGATCCGCTGCGCCATCCGATCGGGGTGGAAGCGCTCGAGCTGGTCGAGCTTCTCGCCGGTCGATGCGTAGAGGATCGGCTTGCCGGTGACGGCCTTGACGCTGAGGGCGGCGCCGCCGCGGGCATCGCCGTCGAGCTTGCTCATCAGGACGCCGTCGAACTCGGTCGCCGCCGCGAACTGCTCGGCGACGTTGACCGCGTCCTGGCCGGTCATCGCATCGACGACCAGAAGGACGTCGTGGGGCTTCGTCCGCTTCTTGATCTCGGCGAGCTCCGCCATCAGCTCCTCGTCGACGTGGAGCCGGCCGGCGGTGTCGATGATCAGCGCGTCGAGCCCCTCGGAGCGGGCCTGCCCGAGCGCCCACTCGGCGATGTCGACCGGATCGCGCTCGGTCCCCTGCGAGTAGACGGTCGCGCCGGCCTGCTCGCCGAGGCGGGTGAGCTGCTCGACCGCCGCGGGCCTCTGGGTGTCGCAGGCGGCGACCCCGACCGACTTCTCCTCGCCGATCAGGTGCTTGGCGAGCTTGGCGGTGGCGGTCGTCTTGCCCGAGCCCTGGAGGCCGGCCATCAGGATCACGGTCGGCGGCTTCGCGGCGAAGACGAGCTCGCGACCGGAGCCCCCCATCAGCTCGGCGAGCTGCTCGTTGACGACCTTGACGACCATCTGCCCCGGGTCGAGGCTCTCGAGGACGCCGGCGCCGATCGCCTGTTCTCGAACGTCGGCGACGAACTTCTTCGTCACCTTGAAGTTGACGTCGGCCTCGAGCAGGGCGAGGCGGATCTCGCGCATCGCCTTGTCGACGTCGGCCTCGGTCAGCTTCCCGCGCGAGCGCAGGTCGGACAGGGTTCCCTGGAGGCGGTCGCTCAGCTGGTCGAACATCGCCCGAGAGCTTACGGACGCTGCTCGAGCCGGTCGCCGACCCGCACCGTGCCGCCCCGCTCGACCAGGGCGCCGACCGCCAGCTTGCCATCCCGCTCGCGGGCGATCCGGCGGAGGACGCCGAGATCGCGCTCGAGCCCTCCGGGCTGCGGGCGGGTGGTCATCACGCAGCGCCCGATCTGCTGCCGGACGGTGAGGACCGCCTCGCCGAGCTCGATCCGCTCGCCGACCAGGCGATCCTCGCCCGCCCCGCTGAGGACCACGTTGGCGCGGAAGCGCCGCCGGTCCCAGTCACCGAGCGAGCCGGTCGAAAGCAGCGTGACCCGCGCTTGCGGCGAGTCGTGGAACGGACCGCCGGCACCCGTGAACGCCTGCCATGGCGCATCCGCCTCGCGCTCGGGATCGGTGGTGTTCTCGTAGCGGCGCTCACCGCCGGCGGCAGCGTCGCGAAGCTCCACCGGGCGGCCGAGCCAGCGGCTCAGCGCGCCGTCGTCCGTCGCGAGCTCACCGTCCGGCAGGGTGATCTCGACTCCCCCGGACGCCGTCAGGGACGCCGACGCGAAGAGCAGCTCGGGGACTCGCCTTGCCGTCAGGCCGAGGTCGTCCCGCAGGTCCCAGATCGCCCAACCGCGGTCGCCCTCGAGTCCTTCCGGCCCGATCACGGCGCGCTGCAGGCGCTCGCCGCCGATCGACTTCACGGGAAACCGCCAGAGCTCGGCGACCTCCATCGGATCACTCGCCGACGAGCGCCGTCGAGAACTCCTCGGCGTCGAAGGGGCGCAGATCCTCGATCCCCTCGCCGACGCCGATCAGCTTCACCGGGATGCCGAGCTCGCCGGCGATCGCCAGCGCGATCCCGCCCTTGGCGGTGCCGTCGAGCTTCGTCAGCGCGACCCCGGTCAGCTCGACCGCGTCACTGAAGACCTTGGCCTGCCGGAGGCCGTTCTGGCCGGTGGTCGAGTCGACGACGATCAGGGTCTCCGAGGGGCCGCGACCGAGGCGCTTGTCGATCACGCGGCGGACCTTGGCGAGCTCTTCCATCAGGTCGTTACGGGTGTGGAGCCGTCCGGCCGTGTCGACGAGCACGACGCCGCAGTCGCGAGCCTCAGCCGCCGCGATCGCGTCGAAGACGACCGCGCCCGCGTCCTGGCCGGTCTCGGCCTTGACGATCTCGCAGCCCGCTCGCTCCGCCCAGGCGCCGAGCTGCTCGACCGCGGCGGCGCGGTAGGTGTCGGCGGCGGCCAGCATCACCCTGAGCCCGGCCTCCTTCTGCAGATGCCAGGCGAGCTTGCCCACGGTGGTCGTCTTGCCGGTGCCGTTGACGCCGACGATCAGGACGACCGCGGGATCGGGACGCAGGTCGAGCGTCCCCCGACCGCTTCCGGCGAGCTCGGCGAGGAGCTCGACGAGGCGGGCGCGCGCCGCCTCACCGCCCTCGACCCGGCCCGCGTCGACCTCGGCCTCGAGCCGGCCGACGACCTCGGCCGTGGTCCGGGCCCCGACGTCGGCCATGATCAGCGCCTCCTCGAGCTGCTCCCAGGCGGCTGTGTCGAGCGTCTCGAAGAGGCTCGAGCTTAGCTCCGCGCTGAGCGCCTCACGGCTGGTCGAGATGCTCTCGCGGAGGCGGCGCAGGAAGCCGCGCCGCGCCTTCGGCCCATCTCCCGCCCCGGGCGCGATCGCGCCGTCGGCGGCCGGCTCGCGGTCGCCGAGCTCCAGCAGCTCTGCCCAGGTGGTCGGCACGCGCGGCAGCCTACGCGGCGCGCGCGTCCGGCTCCGCCTCGGTGAGCCGGGGCTCGCGCGGGAGGCGGCGCGAGATCACCTTCGTCGCGCCGTCCTTCATGCTGACGCCGTAGAGGACGTCGGCGGCGTCCATCGTGCGCTTCTGGTGGGTAACGATCACGAACTGGGCGCGGTCGGAGAAGCGGCGAACGAGCTGCAGGAAGCGGTCGATGTTGGCGTCGTCGAGCGCCGCCTCCACCTCGTCGAGGATGTAGAAGGGCGAGGGGCGGGCAAGGAAGACGCTGAAGACGAACGCGAGGGCCACCAGCGACTTCTCGCCGCCGGAGAGCAGCGAGAGCCGTCGCGTCGCCTTGCCGGCCGGCGTGACCTCGATCTCCACCCCGGCGGACTCGGGCGCGTCGCGATCCTCCCCCCCGTCCTCGTCGTCGCTCTCTGCGGCCTCACCGCTCGCCGCAGCGCCGACGGCGGCCGGGTCGGCGCCCCCGAGCACGCGCTCGGGCCGCGGCGCCTCGACCATCCGAAGGCGGCCGCCGCCGCCGGGGAACATGTGCTCGATCAGCTCGCTGAAGTTCTCGCCGGCCGCCTTGAAGGTCTCCTCGAACGCGGCCCTGATCTCGCGATCGGTCTGGCGGATCAGCTTGCCGAGCTCGTCGAGGGCCCGCTCGAGGTCCTCGCGCTGTCCCTCGAGCTCGGCAACGTGCTGCTTCGCCGCCTCATACTCGCCCTCGGCCAGGGGATTGACCGGGCCGAGCTGCTCGCGGCGCCGGATCAGCCGCTCGATCGAAGCCTCGACGGCGCCCCGCTCCTCGGCATCGAGACCCGCCGGCTCGGGCACCGGGTCGAGTTCCAGTCGATCGACGATCCGGGTCCACTCGGCGCCGGTCTCCTCGCGGCGGTCGCGGAGCCCCGCGGCGCGGACCTCGGCGGCGGTGACCCGCTCGCCGACGAGCCGGAGCTCGCCGTGAAGCTCCGCCTCCGCTCGCGAGCACTCACGGAGCTCGAGTGCCAGCTCGTCACCCTCCCGGGCGCCGACGACGCGCTCCTCGACGGCGGCGGCGCGGACGCCGACTGCATCGCGGGCTGTCCCGAGCGCCGCGCACAGCCCGGCGAGGGTCTCGGCCAGCTCCGCCTCGGCGTCGATCCGTCGCTCGAGCGAGTCCTGGCGCCGGTGGCCGAGCGCGTCCTCGGCCCGGCGGGCCGATCGTGCCGCCCGCTCGGAGCCGGCACGGACGCGCGCGAGTGCCTCGAGGCGGGCCTCGCCATCGCCGGCGGCGATCGCCGCGGCGATCGCCTCGCTCGCCTCGATGAGGGCCGTACGAGCCGCCTCGAGCTCGCTCGCGAGCGCCGTCTCGGCGTCGCGCTCGGTCGCACGCAACTCCGTGGCGAGCGCACCGAGCGCCGCCCGGCGGCGGTCGAGCGTCGCCCGGAGCTCCGCCTCGCGGCCGGCGATCGCCTCGGTCCTCGCGCCGAGCCGCTCGTGGGCGGCCCGCAGCGCGGTCAGCTCGCCCCAGACGGCGGTCCGCTTCCGGTCCCGTTCGGCGAGCCGCTCCTCGACGGCGCTGCGCCGCTCGTTCGCCTTCGCCAGCCGCGCCTCGATCGCGTCGCGGTCTGACCGCGCCGCGGTCGCCTCCGCCTCGGCCGCGGCCAGATCGCCGTCGCCGGCCGCCATCCGGTCCCCGAGCAGGCGGAGCTGGAGCTCCAGCGACTGCCGTTCCAGCCGGGCATGGGTCTCGGCGGCGTTCGCCTGCTGGCGCAGCGGTCGCAGCCGGGAGCGTGCCTCGCGCTCGACGTCGAGCGCCCGATCGAGGTTGGAGCGGGTCCGCTCGAGCTTCAGCTGGGCGCGGCGGCGGCGCTTGCGATGCTTGCCGAGCCCGGCCGCCTCCTCGATCAGCAGGCGCCGGTCACGCGGCTTCGAGAGCACGATCTCCTCGACCTTGCCCTGCCCGATCACCGAGTGCATCTCGCGCCCGAGGCTGGCATCGGAGAGCGCCTCGGTGATGTCAGCGAGCCGGCAGCGGGCGCCGTTTAGCCGGTACCCGCCATCGCCGCTGCGGTCGAGCCGCCGCGAGACCGAGATCTCGGCGAACTCGGAGCCGGCGGCGCCGTCGGAGTTGTCGATCACGACCTCGACCTCGGCGGCGTTGCGGGCGCCTCGGTCGCGCCCGCCGGCGAAGATCACGTCCTGCATCGACTGACCGCGCACCGCGAGCGGGCTCTGCTCGCCGAGCGCCCACAGCACCGCGTCGGTGATGTTCGACTTGCCGCAGCCATTCGGTCCGACGACCACGCTGACGCCGGGAGCGAACTCCAGGTGGGTGCGCTCGGGAAAGGACTTGAAGCCCTTCAGGGTGATCGACTTCAGGTGCATGGTCTCCGGCCCGCCGCTGAAGACTGCTCACTCGACCGGACGGGATCGCGGCCGCTTCCGGGGGCGCTCAACCGGTCGCCTCCGCGAGCGCCTCGGCGGCCGCCGCCTGCTCGGCGGCCTTCTTGCTCGACCCGGTTCCGGTGCCGACGACCTCCTCGTCGACGCGGGCCTCGACGAGGAACGTCTTGTCGTGCGGCGGCCCGGACTCCTCGATCACCGCGTAGCGGACCCGGCGGCCGCGGCGGGCCAACAGCTCCTGCAGGGCCGACTTGAAGTCGAGCAGGGTGCCCGAGGCGAGGTCGATCTGGGGCGCGAACGCGGCCAGCAGCGCGGCCGCGGTGCGATCGAGGCCGAACTGCAGGTAGCAGGCGCCGATCAGCGATTCGACGATCGACGCCATCGCCCGCTCACTGGCGACCAGCTCGGCCGGTGCAAGCCCGCCCTCGGAGCCGTCCGGTTGGGCCTGCTCGAGCAGCTCGGGCACGCCGAGCTCGAGCGCGATCTCGGCACAGGCACGGCCGCTGACGACCTGACCGTGGATCTTCGTCAGCCGGCCGATGTCGGAGCGCGGAAAGCGGGCGTAGAGATGCTCGGCGACGGCAAGGCCGAGGACGCTGTCCCCGAGGAAGGCGAGTCGCCCCCACGAGCGGACCCGGCGCTCGGTCCAGGAGCTGTGGGTCAGCGCCTGCAGTCGTGACTCGGGGTCGAGATCGGCGATCAGCCCGAGCAGTGGCACGACCGCGCTTCCGGCGGGGGGGTCCTCGTCGAGCGGCTCGGCGGCGCTCCGGTCAGCCACCGGGCAGTCGCTCGAAGACGAAGTCGACGGCGGCGCCCACGGTCTCGATCCGTGCCGCCTCGTCCTCGCTCATCGCGATCCCGTAGGCATCCTCCAGCTCCATGACGAGCTCGTAGAGGTCGAGCGAGTCAGCATCGAGGTCGTCGCGGAACCGCGTCGCGTCGGTGATCTTCTCCGCGGGCACCTCGAGCTCGGCGGTGAGGTGGTCGCGAACCATCGCGAAGATCGTCGCGCGATCGACTTGGGACTTCTCGCCGGCCGTGGTCATGACCCCGGATTGTGTATCACGAGCCGGGGCCCTCGGCATCCCGCAGGGCACCGCGCCCGACCCCGGATCGCTCGATCAGCTCCGCGGTCCGCCGGCTCGCGTGCTCGCTCGCAGCGCGGGCGGCGAGGCGGATCTGGTTCGTGATTCCGAGCGGGCCCGAGGAACCATGGCCGACGACCGCCACCCCGCGCAGGCCGAGCAGGATCGCGCCGCCGGTGCGGTCGGGCTCGAGCTCGGCGCGAAGCCCGCCGAGCGCCGGCCGCAACAGGAGGCCGCCGGCCGCAGCCAGCGGCCCGGAGCGGGCGGCACGGCCGACCGCGCTTCCGACCGCGCTCGCCGTGCCCTCGATCGTCTTCAGGACGACGTTGCCGGTGAAGCCGTCAGTGACGACGACGTCGGCCTCGGGATCGAGCAGGTCGCGTCCCTCGACGTTGCCCACGAAGGCGATCCCGTCGCCGGCGAGCAGTGCGGCATGCGCCTCGACGACCGTGGCGCTGCCCTTCTTCGGCTCGGCGCCGACGCTGAGCAGCCCGACGCGCGGCTCCTCGACCCCGAGGACCGCCCTCGCGAAGGCCGCCCCGAGGTACGCGAACTGGACGAGGTGCGAGGGGCGGGCGTCGGCGTTCGCGCCAACGTCGAGCATCAGGAGCGGCCGGGAGCGGCCGGGCGCCGGGATCTCGACCGCCAGCGCCGGCCTCTGGACCGAGCGGATCCGCTTCAGCGCGAACAGGGCAGCGGTCATCGTCGCGCCGGTAGAACCGGGGCTGGCGAGGGCGTCGGAGCGGCCGGCGGCGACATCGGCGGCGGCACGGACGATCGATGCGTCGGGACGCGATCGGACCGCGCGGACCGGCTCCTCGTCGTTGCCGATCACCGTGGTGGTGTCGATCACCTCGACCCGCTCCGATTCCAGCTCACGGAGAGCGGCGGCGGGACCGAAGACGCGCACCGCGATGCCGTCGCCGGCGGCGGCTCGGACGCCCTCGGTGACCGCCTCGATGCCGGCCTCGGCTCCGAGCGCGTCGAAGGCGACGGTGATCCGCTGCTCCGGCGTCGCGCCCGGCGGGGGCGCCGCCGGGGCGTTCACCTACTGCTCCTCGGCGCGCCCGCTGGAATCGATCAGAGGCTCGTCGGCGACGACGACCTCACGACCGGCGTAGGTCCCGCAGGTCGGGCAGACGCGGTGCGGGAGCTTCGGGCTGTGGCACTGCGGGCACTCGTTCAGGCGCGGGGGCGCGACCGCGTCATGGGCGCGGCGCTTGTCGCGGCGGGCGCTCGATTGGCGCTTCTTCGGGACGGCCATGCGGCGGCGAATCGTAGCGGTCGCGCCGATCCCCGGCGATCCGCGCGGTCGAACCCCGCCGCTGGGTCATCTTGACCACCGTATGTCGCGTTCAGGTGCCCCGGGGGGTGGGGGCTCAGTCGAGCAGGTCGCGGAGCTTCGCGAAGCGCGGGTCGGGCGCGCGCTCGTGGGTGTGGGTCGCCGGATCGACCTCGTTCAGCGAGACGCCGCAGACCTCGCAGAGCCCGGCGCAGTCGGTCCGACAGAGGATCCGCTCGGGCAGGGAGAGCACGATTGCGTCGTGCAGCCAGCGAGCCGGCTCGAGCAACCCGTCGCTCACGTAGGGGCAACGGAGCTCGGAGTCCTCCGCGCCGCCCTGCTCGACCTCGCGGGCGTCGACGGTGAGCTCCAGCCGGGCAGGGCCGAGGCAGCGCGCGCAGGAGGCGAGCAGGACGGCCTCGGCGCGAAGCCGCAGCGCGTAGCCGGACGTGGTCCGCGAGACGTCGATCCGGACGGTGATCGGGACCGACTCGAAGGCGAGCTCGTCGCCGCCCGCGACCGGGGGAGCGGGCACGAGCTCGAGCTCGAACCGCTCGGCCTCGCCGCTGCGCAACGCCAGTGCATCGAGGTCGATTCGTCGGTCCTCCATCTAGTCTCCGAGCGTAGCGTGAGCGCTCAGTTCCACTGGGACCCCGACACCTACCTGGAGATGATCCGGGCCGAGGTGCCGAGCTTCGATGCCCTCCAGGAGGCCGCGGTGGCTGCGGTGCCGTTCGCCCCCGGCGCCGTCCTCGATCTCGGGATCGGCACCGGAGAGACCTCGCGGCGGCTGCTCGAGGCCTATCCCGACGCTCGCATCACCGGCCTCGACTCGAGCCCCGAGATGGTCTTCAGGGCCCGCCGGCTCGGGATCGAGGTGCGCCTGGCACGGATGGAGGATCCGCTCCCGGACGGACCCTGGGACCTCGTGATCGCGGTGCTCAGCGTCCACCACCTCGACGCCGACGGCAAGCGCGACCTGTTCCGGCGGGTGCGCGAGCACTCGCGGGCGCTCATCCTCGCCGACATCGTCGCCGCCGGCGAGCAGGTCGCCCCGATCGATCCCGACCACGACTTCCCCGAGAGCGCAGCTGACCTGGCCGCCTGGTCCGGCGGCGAGGTCGTCTGGACCGCGGACGACCTCGCGGTCGTCCGCGCGGTCTACGACGCGGAGTAGTCGACCTCTGCGGGTTCGACTTCCTCGTCACGACCGGCGAGGCGGTCGCGACCGCGCTGCACGGCGGCGAGGAACTTCTGCAGGTTGACCTCGAGGGTCGAGAGGATCTCGTCGGCGTAGTCCTCGGCCCCGAGGCGGATCTGGCGCTCGGTGTCGCGGGCGTCCTCGAGGATCTCCTCGGCGCCGCGCTCGGCCTGCTTGTAGACCTCCTCCTCGGAGATCAGGCGCGCCTGCTGATCGCGGGCCTCCTTGACGATCCGCTCAGCCTCGCGCTTCGCCTCGGCGAGCATCTCCTGGCGCTCCTTGACGATCCACCGTGCCTGCTTGATCTCCTCGGGGATCGTCGCCCGCATCTGGTCGAGCAGATCGTAGATCTCCTCCCGATCAACCCGGACCTGGTCGGTCAGCGGGACCGGCCGCGCGTTGTGGATCAGGTCGTCGAGCTTGTCGATGAGAACGAGAACGTCCATGGTGCGCCTAAAGCTTAGGGGTACGGGCGAGAAACGCTCGCTCCGGCGAAACATTCTGCACGGCGCTGCAAGCTCCTGCCCATCTCAGCGCTCGATCCGCTCCCGCAGCGCCACCGCGACCTCCGCCGGGACGAGGTCGCCGACGTCGCCGCCGAACGTCGCCAGCTCCTTGACCCCGGTCGAGGAGAGGAAGCTGTATTCGGGCGAGGCCATCACGTAGGCGCTCTCGATCTCGGGTGCGAGCTTGCGGTTGAGCTGGTTCATCTCGAACTCGTACTCGAAGTCCGAGATCGCCCGCAGCCCCTTGACGATCGTCGTCGCGCCGTTCTCACGCGCGAAGTCGACCAGCAGCGTCGAGAAGACCTTCGCCTCGACGTTGGGGACGTCCGCGGTCGCGGCGGTGATGAACGCGGCCCGCTCGGCCGCAGTGAACAGCGTCTTCTGCTTGCGCAGCGGCTGGTCGACGACGCCGACGACGACCCGGTCGAAGATCCGGCCGGCGCGGCCGATGATGTCGAGATGACCGTTGGTGACCGGGTCGTAGCTGCCCGGGCAGATCGCGATCCGCTCGCTCATCGGGTCACCTCGTGGATCCGGATGGCGGTCCGGCCGTAGTCGCGGCTGTCGCGGAGGGGCAATTCGAGCTCGATCGGATCCGCCGCCGCGGACTCGACGACGACGCGTCCACCCTCGGTGAGACGCTCCGGGACGAGTTCTGCGAGCTCGGAAGCCAAGCGGCGGGCGAGTCTATAGGGCGGATCGAGGTAGACGAGGTCGTAGCGGTCGCGTTCGCGGCGCAGGTAGCGGATCGCGTCGGCACCGATCACCCGGCAGCGGTCCTCGAGGCCGAGCGCCACGACGTTGGCCCGCGCCGGCGCCGGATCGGTGTCGACCAGCGTCGCTCGCGTCGCTCCGCGCGAGAGCGCCTCGATCGCGACGGCGCCGGTGCCGGCGAAAAGCTCGAGCACGGAGAGCCCGCCGGCGTCCCCGAGGATCGCGAACAAGGCCTCGCGGACGCGGTCGGTCGTCGGCCTGATCGCCGCGCCGCGGGGCACGGCGAGGCGACGGCCGCCGAGCTCTCCGCCGACGACCCTCATCTCAGGCCGCGATCGGCTCGGCGCGCTCGTCGCCGAAGCGCTCGCGGACCGCGGCGAGCAGCGGGCCGAGCTCGGGCGCGTCGAGCGATCCCGAACGATCGAGCAGCGCGATCAGGTCGGCCCGTGCCACGCCGAGCAGCTCCGCGTCATCGGGGAGCGAGGCGATCCGGAATCGCGGCAGGCCGCTCTGGCGGGTCCCGAGCACCTCGCCCTCGCCACGCATGTTGAGGTCGATCTCGGCCAGCTCGAAGCCGTCTCGCTCACGCACCAGGGCCTCGAGGCGTGCCCGCGCGCGGTCGCTCTCGGCGTCGGCGAAGAGGATGCACTGGGACTCGTGCTCGCCCCGGCCGATCCGGCCGCGAAGCTGGTGGAGCTGGCTCAGCCCGTAGCGGTCGGCGCCCTCGATCAGCATCACGGATGCGTTGGCGACGTCGATCCCGACCTCGATCACGCTGGTCGCCACGAGCACGTCGGCCTCGCCGCCGGCGAACCGCGCCATCGCCGCGGCCTTCTCCGCCGCGGGCATTTGGCCGTGCAGCACCGCGATCTCGTATCCGCTCAGCTCTCCTGCGGCGAGCCGCTCGGCCTCGCTGGTCGCCGCCTTCGCCTCGGCCTTGTCGGAGTCGACGACGAGCGGGCAGACCACGTAGGCCTGGCGGCCCTCGTCGAGCCGCTCGCGGATGAACCGGTAGGCGCCGGCGCGCCGCTCCTCGCCGACGAACCAGGTCTTGACCGGACGGCGGCCGGCCGGGAGCTCGCGAAGGACGGTGACGTCGAGGTCGCCGAAGGCGGTCAGCGAGAGCGTTCGCGGGATCGGCGTCGCCGACATGTGGAGGACGTGGGGAGCGTCCTCCTCGCCCTTGCCGTCGAGGGCGCGACGCTGCTCGACCCCGAAGCGGTGCTGCTCGTCGACGACGGCGACCGCAAGGCGGGCGAACCGCACCGCCGGCTCGATCAGGGCATGAGTGCCGACGACCAGCGGCAGCTCGCCGCTCCCGAGCCGGGCGAGCAACTCGCGCCGCCGCGGCGCCGGCGTCGAGCCGGTCAGCAGACCGATCGGCACGGGAGCTCCGGCGAGCAGGGTCTCGAGCGTCGCGAAGTGCTGCTCGGCGAGGGTCTCGGTCGGGGCCATGAGCGCCGCCTGGCGCCCCGACTCGAGCGCGCGCAGCATCGCGTACAGGGCAACCACCGTCTTGCCGGAGCCGACCTCGCCCATCAGGAGGCGCTGCATCGGCTCGGTGGCCCCGAGATCGGCGTCGACCGCGGCGAACGCGGCGCGCTGGTCGGCGGTCGGCTCGAACGGGAGCGTTTCGATCCAGCCGCTGACGAGCTCGCCGGGCGGCCCGAGCGCCGGAGCCCGGCGGCTCGAGCGCCGCTCGCCACGACGCAGGCGAAGCGCCGCCTGATGGAGGAAGAGCTCCTCGTAGGCGAGCCTGGCGCGGGCCGGCTCGATGTCCGTGCCCTCCCGCGGAAAGTGGATCGCGACCCGGGCATCGGCGGCGTTCGGGAACCCACGGCGCTCCCGGATCGCCGCCGGCAACGGCTCGAGGATCGCGGGGGCCAGGGCGAGCGCCGCGAAGACCCATTCGCGGATCCTCGCGACGCGGAGCCCCTCGCCACCCGGATGGACGGGGACGATGCCGGTCGTATGGACGCCGGCCCGCGGGCCGGCGCCGGCGCGGAGCGGGTCGCGTGGCCCCGCCTCGACGTCGCCGCCGTCGAGCAGCTCGTGCGCGTCGGGCCGGAAGCTGCCGCCCTCGAGCCGGCCGCTGAGCAACAGACGCGTCCCGGGCTTGAGCTTCTCGGCCAGCCACGCCTGGTTGAACCAGACGACCTCGAGCGAGCCGGTGCCGTCGGCGACGGTCGCCTCGACGATCCGCAGGTTCCGGCGCCGGGTCGGCCGCACCCGGGCGCTGCGGACCTCGACGAGCAGGGTCGCCGGGCGCCCCGGCGTCAGCGCCGCGATCTCGGTCGGTCGCGAGCGGTCGATCCAGTCGTGCGGGTAGTGCTCGATCAGGTCGCCGAGCGTCTCGAGCCCGATCCGGGCCGCGGCCGCGGCGACCTTGGGCCCGACGCCGCGGAGGTCGGTCAGCGGCCGCTCGAGGCGGCTCCTGGCAACCCGGGGCCGAAGCGGCGCGGCCAGTAGCTCCGCGCGGCCGGAGTACCCCTCCCCGCCCAACCGGGGTGGTGGCCGCGGCGGCTCGGACGCGCCGGCTCGGGGACGATCGGCCGCGGCCGCCGGTGTCATCGTGGCCTCACGCAGCGAGGATAGGAGCGATGCGAACGGAAACCGGCCGCTCAGGGCATCACGGCCGGATGGGCTCGCCGCGATGGCGCTCGAAGATCGCCTCGACCCAGCCGAAGCCGCGCCGCTCCCGGATCGAGTCGCGAAACGCGGCGAACGTCGGGGGCGCCGGGGGCAGCGCCGGCCCGGACGGCGGACCGACGATCGGCACGAAGAGCGCCGCCGCGGTCAGGTCGGCGACCGTGAAGCGGTCGCCGACGAGGTAGTCCCCCGCGCCCGCGTCGAGCTCTTCCTCGAGGCGGTCGAATGCGGCGAGCACCTTCGCGCGCGACCGCGCGGCGGCCTCCTCGGAGTCGACCCGGTAGCGGAGCTGTACGTAGGAGCCGGCGGCGCGGGCCGCAACCGAAAGCGCCAGGTCGTTGCGCGCGAGCGCCCCGGGGAGCAGCGTCGCCGCCACCTCCCGCAGCCCGTCGCCCTCGCGGCGCAGCTCGTGGAAGCCGAGCAGTCGCGCGTCCGGCCCGAGCTCCTCGTCGAAGAACTCCTCGAGGGCGAGCGCCCGTTCGCGCTCGGCGGGATCGTCCGGATGGAGCGGCGGGTCGGGAAAGCGCTCCTCGAGCGCCGCGATGATCGCCGTCGTGTCACCGATCCGCCGGCCGTCGATGTCGAGCACCGGGAACGTGTGGTGAGCGCCGCGGGTCAGCCAGAGCGCCACCGCGATGTGGGCCGGGGGCGGCGACGCCCGCCGCTCGTGCCGGACGCCCTTGAGCTCGAGCGCCCAGCGAGCCTTCTCGCTGTAGTGCGAGACGGGGATGTGCCAGAGGACGGTGCTCATTGCGAGGCGAGGAGCCACCACCAGTGTGGCTGACCGCCATGATGGGCCTCGGCCTCGACCCCGTCGGCCACCAACCCGGTGACCTCGTCGATCGCGATCGGCGCCCCCGCGCCCTCGACGATCGTGATGATCTCGGCCCCATCGGCAAGCCCCGCGATCGTCGCCGCGAGCGTCGTGCCGGCCCCGCCCCACGCCGTCACCTCGCCGTCGACGAACCCGACTGCGTCGCCGCGCACGAAGCGGCCCTCGGCGTCGTCTCGGGCGGCCGGCGCCACCCCGCCGGTCCGGGTCTCGGCGAGCGCCTCGGCGAGGCGGGTGGCGTTGACGTCGAGCGCCGCCGCCGGATCGAGCTCGACCATCGCCACGAGCCCGGCCTGCTGGGAGGTGCAGTCGAGGACCCGCGCGTCGCGGTCGCTCAGCTCGGCGGCGTGCTCGGCGGCGAGGACGACGTTGGGGGAGTTCGGCAGCACGATCACACCCTCGGCGCCGACCGAGTGGATACCCGCGAGGAGCTCGTCGGTCGAGGGGTTCATCGTCTCGCCGCCGGCAACGACGGTCGCCCCGAGCTCCTCGTAGAGGTTCTTGAGGCCGTCACCGGCGACGACCGCGACGAGCCCGCTGCGCGTTCCCGCCGCCGCGAGGCGGCGCTCGCGCTCGGCCACCTGGGCGCGCATGTCGGCCTCGTCGACGCGGGAGACCGTCCCCTGGCCGTCGAAGACGGCGCGGGCGGCCGGCGGGTCGTCGGTGTGGACGTGGACGCGGAGGGTGCGGTCGTCGCCGACGATCAGGATCGAGTCGCCGAGCTCGCGTAGCGACGGCTCGAGCGCCGGGCCGTCGAGGCCCTCGCCCTGGACGATGAAGTTGACGCACCAGCGGTACCGGCTGTCGGTGTGCTGGGGAGCCGAGAACCGCGCCGGCGCCTGGGCGGGGATCTCGACCTCGGGCGCCTCCTCGCCGCGCAGGCCCGCGACCATCCCGGCGAGGATCAGGACGAGGCCGTGGGCGCCCGCGTCGACGACACCGGCCTCGGCGAGGACGTCGAGCTGCCCCGGCGTGCGCTGGACCGCCTGCTCCCCGGCCAGCGTGATCGCCTCGAGCACGGCGGCGAGGATCTCGTCCTGCTGCTCCTGGTTGAGGTCGGAGGCGAGGTTGACGTCGGCGTCGGCGATCCGGGCGAGGTGCATGCTCGCCGCATTCGCCATCGCCCGGACCACGGTCAGCATCGTCCCCTCGGCCGGGTTCCGGACCGACTCGTAGGCCGCATCGGCGGCAGCCGAGAACGCCGAGGCCACGAGAACCGGGTCGATCAGGTCGCCGGGCCGCGTCGCGAGCTCCTCGGCCGCGCCGCGGACGATCTGGCTGAGGATCACCCCGGAATTGCCGCGGGCGCCCATCAGCGCCGCCCGGGCGACCGCGTGGACGAGCTCGGCCCGGTCGGCCTCCTCGCCTCCCTCGGCCTCGATCCGGTCGAGCTCGGTGAGCACGGCCCGCATCGTCAGCGCCATGTTGTCGCCGGTGTCGCCGTCGGCCACCGGATAGACGTTGAGGTCGTTGACCTCGTCACGGCGCGCGTCGAGATGGGCGTAGGCGGTCTCGACGATCCGCCGGAAGCGGGCAACAGATGGGTCGGGCACGGCGGCTAGTTGTATCGGAGGAAGCGAGGAGCATGGAGCGAGGAGCTCCTTGCTCAAGCGAGCGAAGCGAGCGTGCTCGAGGCCGGGCGCAGCCCGGCCGAGCTACGAAGCCTTCGTAACTTTGTTGGCTTTCAGGCAGCGGGTGCAGACGTAGACCCGCCGCGGACCATGGCCCTCGTCGATCCGGACCTTCTGCAGGTTCGGGTTGAAGCGGCGGCGGGTGGCGACCATCGAGTGGCTGCGCGAGTTCCCGACCGCGGGCTTCTTGCCGCAGCTGTGACAGACCTTGGCCATCGGACGCGGCATGGTAGCGACAGCGTGGAGGGGCCGCTCAGGCAAGCCGCTCGTCGGCAGCAAGGAGGTGCATGTGGACGGCCGCACCGGCTGCCGCCCGGCCCTGGTCGCGCTTGCCGCCGCCGGCTCGTGCCTCGGCCTGCTCGCGCGTGTCGCAGGTGATGACGCCGAACGCGCAGGGGATTCGCGTCTCGAGCGTCACCTGGCGGAGGCCGCCGGCGGTCTCGGCGCAGACGAAGTCGTAGTGGTCGGTCTCGCCGCGGATCACGACTCCGAGGCAGGCGACGCCGGCGAAGCGGCCGGTGTCCGCGCAGAGCTTCGCCGCCAGCGGCAGCTCGAAGGCACCGGGCACCTCGAACGTCTGGATCGAGGCGGCGCCGGCGCCGAGCTCGGTGAAGCCTTCGAAGGCGCCGGCGATGAGCCGCTCGGCAAGGTCCTCGTAGAAGGTCGCGACGCAGATCGCCCACTCGGCGGCGGCGACCTGCTCGCGCTGCGCCCGGTCGAGGCGCACGTCCTCGCCGTCGCCGTCAGCCATCGCCCTCGTCCGAACGGGCACCCCGCTCGCGCTCCGCATGGATCATCTCGTCGTCGAACGCGAGCCCCTGATGGTGGAGCGTGTGGCCCATCCGGTCGCGCTTGGTCGCCAGGTAATCCTCGTTGTGCGGGTTGGCGATGGCGACGATCGGCACCTGCTCGGTGACCGAGAGCCCGTAGCCCTCGAGCCCGATGATCTTCTTCGGGTTGTTGGTGATGATCCGGATGCTGCCGAGCCCGAGGTCCTGGAGGATCTGGGCGCCGATCCCGTAGTCGCGCAGGTCGGCGGGCAGGCCCAGCTTCAGGTTCGCATCGACCGTGTCGAGGCCCTCCTCCTGGAGCTTGTAGGCCTTCAGCTTGTTGAGCAGCCCGATTCCGCGTCCCTCCTGGGAGAGGTAGAGAAGGACGCCGGTCCCCTCCCGCTCGATCATCGCCAGGGCCGCGGCGAGCTGCTCGCCGCAGTCGCAGCGCAGGGAGTGGAAGACGTCGCCGGTCAGGCACTCACTGTGAACGCGCACCAGGACGTCCTCTCGGCCCTTGACCTCGCCCTTGACCATCGCCACGTGATGCTTGTCGTCGACGAGCGAGCGGTAGCCGACCGCGGTGAACTCGCCGAAGCCGGTCGGAAGCGAGGTCGCGACGATCCGCTCGACGAGCTTCTCGCGCTGCCGCCGGTAGGCGATCAGGTCGGCGATCGTGATCATCTTGAGCCCATGCTGGGCGCAGTAGGCCGCGAGGTCGGGCACCCTGGCCATCGTCCCGTCGTCGTTCATGATCTCGCAGATCACCCCGGCCGGATTGAGGCCGGCGAGCCGCGCCAGGTCGACGCCCGCCTCGGTGTGGCCGGTGCGCTCGAGCACGCCACCCCCCTTCGCCTTCAGCGGGAAGATGTGGCCGGGGATGTGGATGTCGCCGGGTCCCGAGGACGGATCGATCGCGACCTGGACCGTGCGCGCCCGGTCGTGTGCCGAGATCCCGGTCGTCACCCCCTCGGCGGCCTCGATCGAGACAGTGAACGCGGTCTGAAGCGGCGCCTCGTTCTTCGCCGCCATCAGGTTCAGGCCGAGCTCGTCGCAGCGCTCCGCGGTGAGCGCGAGGCAGATCAGCCCGCGGCCGTGGGTGGCCATGAAGTTGATCGCCTCGGGGGTGGCGAACTGGGCCGCCATGACCAGGTCGCCCTCGTTCTCGCGATCCTCGTCGTCGCAGACGACGACCATCCGGCCGCGGCGGATCTCCTCGATCGCCTCCTCGATCGTCGTGAACGGCGCTCGCGGCGCCTTCGCGGTCCTCGAAGCCCGTTCG
>DASSEM010000096.1:0-10208 GCA_035695265.1 Solirubrobacterales bacterium | reverse complement strand
CGAGTGGGGGGTGAGGTAGCGGACCGTGACCTCGACGCCGTCGCCGGCGTCGGGCTTGCCGGCGAGGCCGAGCAGCTGCCCGGCGTCGACGGGCGGGCGGTAGGCCGGCAGGCCCTCGCCCATGTCGATCATCCAGTCGTGGTCGACGAACAGCTGCTGGCGCCCGGTCAGCGTCCGCCACGGGATCAGCAGTTCGACGTTGGCCGTGAAGGGCGAGTACCGGCGGTCGCGCGATTCGAGGCCCGACCACTCGGCCGAGGCGATCACCTTGCGGGGCTGGATGGTGACCTCATCGAACGTCAGCCGCTCCTCAGCGCGGTCGGCGGGGACGCCGGCGAGCGCCAGGCCGGTCTGCGGCTCGAGCGCCTTGAAGCCCTCGATCGCGAGCCGGCCGTTGGTCGTGCCCGAAAGCGCCAGGATCGTCTCGCAGACGTCGATGTCGCGGCTCAGCGACGGGCGGCCGTCGGCGGGGCCGCCGCCGTTCGAGCGGCCGTTGCGGCGAGCGAGCTCGGCGACCTCGGGCTCCGGCTTCCAGGACACGCCCTTGGCGCCGATCCCGGCCTGCTCGACGAGCGGCCCGAGCGCCTTCATCTTCTCGGCGACCGCCGGGTAGTCGCGCTCGACCGCGACCAGCTTCGGCATCGTCTTGCCCGGCACCGGGTCGCACTCGCCGGCGCGCCAGTCGCGGACCTTGCCGAGCGGCTGGGCGAGCTCCTCCGGGGTGTCATGGAGCAGCGGCGCGGCGACGATGTCGGTCCGCTTTCCGAGGTGCTTGGCGGCGAGGGCGCTGAACTGCTCGGCGATCCGGTTGAAGGCGTCCCAGTCGGTCTTCGCCTCCCATGGCGGCGGGATCGCGGCGTTGAACGGGTGGACGAACGGGTGCAGGTCGGTGCTCGAGATGTCGTGCTTCTCGTACCAGGTGGCGGCGGGCAGGACGACGTCGGAGTAGATGCACGATCCGTTCATCCGGAAGTCGAGCGTCGTGAACAGGTCGAGCTTGCCGACCGGCGCCTGCTCCCGCCAGGCGACCTCCTCGGGACGCTGCTCGGGCGGCGACTCGTCGGCGCGCACGGCGGCGTCGGGGACGCCGAGCAGGTGGCGCAGGAAGTACTCGTGGCCCTTGCTCGAGGATCCGAGCAGGTTCGCACGCCAGAGCGACAGCACGCGTGGGAAGTTGGCGGGATCGTCGGGGTCCTCGCAGGCGAACCGCAGCCGCCCGGCCTGCAGCTCGGAGACGACGTGCTCGCCGGGCTCCTTGCCTGCTCCGACGGCCTCGTCGGCGACGTCGAGCGGGTTGCGGTCGAAGGTCGGATAGGAGGGCAGCCAGCCGAGCCGCGTCGCCAGCGCGTGGCAGTCGACGGTGTGGCGCTTGCCGAGCGAGCCGTTGCCGGCCGGGGAGGCGAACTCGTCGCTGCCGAAGGTCTCGTAGCGCCACTGGTCGGTCGCCAGGTACCAGAACGGCGTCGCCGGCTGCTGGCGGGGCGGCCGCGACCAGTCGAGCGCGAAGGCGACCGTCGACCAGCCGGTGATCGGCCGGACCTTCTCCTGGCCGACGTAGTGGGCCCAGCCGCCGCCGTTGACGCCCTGGCAGCCACAGAAGAGGACGAGCGCCAGCATCGACCGGTAGGTCTGGTCGGAGTGGAACCAGTGGTTCGTGCCGGCTCCCATGACGATCATCGAGCGCCCGTCGGTGCGCTCGGCGTTGTCGGCGAACTCGCGGGCGATCCTCGTGCAGAGGCCGGCGTCGACGCCGGTGATCGGCTCCTGCCAGGCCGGCGTGTATGGGATCGACGCATCGTCGTAGCCGCTCGGCCATTCGCCGGGAAGCCCCTCGCGCGCGACCCCGTACTGGGCGAGCGCGAGGTCGAGCACCGTCGTCACGAGACGGCCGCCGACGCGCTTGGCGGGGACGCCGCGGAGCATCGCCGTCCCGCCCTCGGTCTCGCCGCCCTCGAAGCGCGGCAGCGTCACCTCGACGGCCTCGTCGTGGATGCCGAACAGGGTCAGCGCCGGATCGGCCGATTCGAGGTCGAGGTTCCAGCGCCCCGCCCCCTCCTGGCCCCAGCGGAAGCCGATCGAGCCGTTCGGGACGGCCGCCTCGCCCCGGCCGGCGTCCCAGACCACGGTCTTCCAGTCGGCGTTCTCGCCTTCATCGCCGAGGTCGGAGGCGCGCAGGAAAGCGCCCGCGACATGACTGCCGTCCGCTCGCTCCTCGAGCGAGACCAGCATCGGCATGTCCGTGTAGCGCCGCGCGTAGTCGCGGAAGTAGGGGACCTCGCGGTCGACGTAGAACTCCTTCAGCGTCACGTGGCCCATCGCCATCGCGAGCGCTCCGTCGGTCCCGGCCTCGGCTGGGAGCCAGTTGTCGGCGAACTTCGTGTGCCCGGCGTAGTCGGGGGAGACGACGACGACCTTCTGGCCCTTGTAGCGAGCCTCGGTCATGAAGTGGGCGTCGGGCGTCCGCGTCTGCGGGATGTTCGAGCCCCAGAGGATCATGTAGGAGGAGTTCCACCAGTCGGCCGACTCGGGAACGTCGGTCTGATCGCCCCAGATCTGCGGCGAGGCGGGCGGCAGGTCGGCGTACCAGTCGTAGAACGAGAGGCAGACGCCGCCGATCAGCGACAGAAAGCGCGTCCCCGCCGCGTAGGAGACCATCGACATCGCCGGGATCGGCGAGAACCCCGCGATCCGGTCGGGCCCGTAGCGCTTGACGGTGTGGACGTGGGCGGCGGCGATGAGCTCGGATGCCTCCTCCCAGGAGGCGCGGACGAAGCCGCCCTTGCCGCGCTGCGACTTGTAGGCGTGGGCACGGTCCGGATCGTCGACGATCGACGCCCAGGCCTCGACCGGGTCGCCGGTCGCCGCCTTCGCCTCCCGGTACAGCTCGAGCAGGATGCCGCGGACGTAGGGCCGCTTCGGGCGCAGCGGCGAGTAGACGTACCAGGAGAACGAGGCGCCGCGCGGGCAGCCGCGCGGCTCGTAGTCGGGCGCGTCGGGCCCGTTGGAGGGGTAGTCGGTCTGCTGGGTCTCCCAGGTGACGAGGCCGTCCTTGACGTGGATCTTCCACGAGCACGACCCGGTGCAGTTGACGCCGTGGGTGGAGCGGACGACGCGGTCGGTCTGCCAGCGGCGCCGGTAGGAGGCCTCCCAGTCGCGGGCGTAGGTCGAGGCTTCGTTCCAGCCGTCGGCCGAGCGCTCGGTCGGCCCGAAGAACTGGCGGGCCCGGAGCAGTGCGCGTCCCTCGGTCACGAGACCGGAGCCGCCGTCGACGAGTCGGACCTCGATCCGGCTTCTCCTGCTGCTGATCCCCGCAATGCCGTAATGACGGCCAACGCTATCGCAGCGGCTACGGCCATCAGCACGAATCCGAGGGCGTAGCCGCCGGTCTCAGCCTTGACCAACGCCATGACCAGCGGCGGGAAGAATCCGCCGAGCCCGCCGGCGGCACCGACGACGCCGGTGACTGCGCCGACGCGTTGCGGGAACCATTCAGGAACGAGCTTGAAGACCGCGCCGGTGCCGAGTCCGAGGAAGACGGCGAGAGTCAGGCAGGCGGCCGTGAGCGGGACCATGTCCTCGTAGGCGCCGGCGAGGACGAGCGCGAGCAGGGCCGTGCCCACGAACGAGGCGACCAGGATGGACCTGGCCCCGGTCCGGTCGGAGAGGATGCCGCCGACCGGCCGGGCGATCACGGCGAGCACGGCGAATCCCGCGGCCCGCGCCGCCGCGTCGGTCTTGGTCAGGTCGTGCACGTCGACGAGCAGCTTCGGCAGGTACAGGAACATCGCGACGAACCCGCCGAACGCGACGAAGTAGAACAGCGTCAGCGCCCAGGCGTGGCCGCTGCCGCGACCCCGGAACGAGGATAGGGCCGCGAGCATCGTGCTCGGTGGTGGCGCGGGCGCCGGCGCGTCGGCGGCGAGCAGCCAGAAGGCGACGGCCATTGCGCCGACGAGGACGGCGGCGAAGAGGAACGGGACGGCGATGCTCGTCGCGTCGACGATCGCCGGCGCCGTCAGCGCTCCCAGGACGGTTCCCCCCATGCCCATCCCGTAGATCCCAAGCGCGAACCCCTGGCGCTCCGGCGGGTACCAGCGGTTGACGAACGGCACCCCGACGGCGAAGGAGGCGCCGGCGAAGCCGAGCAGGAGGCCACAGGCCAGCACCGCCCCGTAGCTGTCGTTGAAGAGGGCGAGGCCGAGTAGCGGCAGCGGCGTGAACGCCATCAGCGCCGTGAAGACGGCACGGCCTCCGTGCCGGGCGGCAAGGACCCCCAGAGGAATCCGCATCAACGACCCGAGCACGACCGGGATCGAGATCGTGAGGGCAATCTGCCCGTCGCTGAGGTCGAGCTGCTCCTGCAGGTCGGGCCCGAGCGGCCCGAGCAGCGCCCAGGCGTAGAAGCAGATCGTGAACGCGGCGGTCGCGAGCCCCAGGTTGCGGCCGCTTTCCCCTGGCTCGCGTCCCTCGGCCCCCGGGCGGGATTCGGTCGCTGCTTCCATCGCTCAGGTCGAGCCTCGCACAGTCGCACGAGACGGAAGTCCGTAGGGGCTACGGGACGAAATCAGCCTTCCCCCACCGCGGTGCGTAGTGTGCCGCTCCGATGAATCGGCACGCTGAAGGAGCTGGGCGATGAGCGGCGGCGGCGAAGGCCACGGCGGCAGCGGCCACGGCGAGAGCGGCGCCGCGATTCTCGCGGCGTTCCTCGCCAACCTGGGGATCGCGGCGACGAAGTTCGTCGGCTTTCTGATCACCGGCTCCTCGTCGCTTCTGGCCGAGTCGATCCACAGCGTCGCCGACTCCTCCAACCAGGGCCTGCTGTTTCTCGGCGGCAAGCGCGCGCAGCGGCCGGCGACCGCCCTGCACCCGTACGGGTTCGGGCGCAGCCGCTACTTCTGGTCGTTCGTGGTCGCGATCGTCCTGTTCAGCGCCGGCGGCCTGTTCGCCCTGTACGAGGGCTGGCACAAGATCAGCCATCCCGAGGAGATCAACTCGCCCGCGGTGGCGATCGTGATCCTCGTCGCCGCGATCGGCTTCGAGAGCTTCGCCCTGCGGACCGCGGTCAGGCACGCGCGACCGTTTCGCGGCGAGCGCGGCTGGCTGGCCTACATCCGCCGCTCGCGGAGCCCCGAGCTCCCGGTCCTGCTCGTCGAGGACAGCGCCGCGCTCGCCGGCCTCTCCTTCGCGCTGCTCGGCGTCGTCCTTGCGGTCGTCACCGGCGAGCCGATCTTCGACGGGCTCGGGACGCTCGCGATCGGGGCCCTGCTCGTCGCCGTCGGCATCTTCCTCGCGATCGAGATGCAGAGCCTGCTGCTCGGCGAGGCCGCGGTCCCCGAGCAGGAGGAGGCGATCGTCGAGATCGCGGGCACGGTGCCGGGGGTCGCCACGATCATCTATTGCCGCACCCAGCACCTCAGCCCCGACGACGTCCTGGTCGCGCTCAAGGTCGACTTCGACCCCGGCATGTCGGCCGCCGACGCCGCCGAGGTGATCAACGCCTGTGAGGCGCGGATCCGTGCCGCGATCCCGATCGCCACCTACATCTACGTCGAGCCGGCGGCGGCCAGCGACGCGCCGGCCGGCGATGCGCCGAGCTGACCGCGCTCGTCGGCTTCAGCCACCGGCGGCCGCGATCAGCTCGCCGGCGGCGCGGGATCCGCTGCGCAGGGCGCCCTCCATCGTCCCCGTCCACTCCGGCTCGGCCGTGTGCTCGCCGGCGAAGACGACGCTGGGGGCCGCCGCCGCCCGAGCTGCGTCACCGCGCTCGTCCGTGACGTCCGGCAGGACGGAGTAGGCGCCCCGCGCCCACGGGTCGCTGCGCCAGTCGGTGAGCAGGGCGCCGCCGGGGTCGGGCTCGAGCTCGGGCCAGAGGTCGGCGAGGGCGGCGAGCCAGCGGGCCGGCCCCGCGGCGACCTCGAGCCGTTCGAGCACCGGCTCGGCGCCCGCCCAGGCGTTCGCGATCCGGCCGCCGGAGCCGTCGCAGGCCGACGTCCAGGCCCAGAAGCGGTCGCGGGCCGCCATCAGGGCGCGCGGCGCCCGGGCGGTTCGGAGCGGGACCGCCAGCTTCGCCGCGTGGCTCGTCGGGATCGCCGCGATCGCGTCGCGTTGCCGATCGGGCAGGGGTGGATCGAAGCGGAGCTCTGGCAGGAGGGTGAGCGGGATCGCGACGACGCAGGCATCGACCTCGAGGTCGACCCCGGCGCCGACGAGGCGCACGCCCTCGTCGTGGCTGCGCACCTCCGCGACGGTCGCCCCGGTCCGGACCGGGGCGGGCAGCCGCGCCGCCAGCGCCGCCGCGAGGCTCTGGTTGCCACCGCGGATGCGGCGCGTCTCGGCCGCCGCCACGAGGTAGGGGAGATGAACCACGAAGCGCGCGTCGAGTGCCTCGAAGGGATGAGCGAGCGCGCTCTGCAGCCGCGTCGCGAGGACGTCGCGGACGTCCGGGTCGTCGACCGCCGCGGCGAGCACGCTCGTGGCGGCGGTCCCGGGCGGCGCCTCCCTGCCGGCCGCCGCCGCGGCCTCGGCGCCCGCCCGGAGCGCCTCGGCTCCCGGCCCCGGCCCGGGTCGGAGCTCGCGGTCGGGATAGTTGATGCCCATGCCGTCGAGCGCGAGCCCGAGCCGGGCAGCCACCCGCTCGGTCTCGTCGTAGCCACCGGTGATGAACTCGCCGCCGCGCTCGACGATGCCGCCGCCGTGCTCCTGCGACCAGACGCGGCCACCGACCCGATCGCGGGCTTCGAGCACGACGACCTCCCAGCCCGCCTCGGCGAGCCGCTCGGCGGCCGCGAGCCCGGCGAATCCGGCGCCGATCACGGCGACGCTGCGACGAGTCATGTCCGGGCCTGTTCCCATGCCCCGGCGACGCTACCCTGCGATGGCGATGACGGGCAGCACGAGATCGGCGCGAGGCGAGGCGGCCCCCGAGCTCGAGGCGGCGCGCGGCGGCGACGAGGCGGCGTTCACCGCGCTCGTCCAGCCCTACCGCCACGAGCTCACCGCCCACTGCTACCGCATGCTCGGCTCCCTACACGACGCCGAGGACGCGCTGCAGGAGGCGATGCTCCGGGCCTGGCGCGGGATCGCCCGCTTCGAGGGCCGGAGCTCGCTGCGCTCCTGGCTCTACACGATCGCCACCAACACCTGCCTGAACGCGATCGAGCGCCGCAAGCCGCGCCTGCATCCGATCGACTACGGACCGCGAGCCGATCCCGAGTCGGGCGTCCCGGGCATGCCGGCCGCCGAGTCGGTCTGGATCGAGCCCTACCCGGACGAGCTGCTGGGCGTCGATGACGGGCCGATGGCGCCGGAGGCCCGCTACGAGGCTCGGGAGGCGGTCGAGCTGGCGTTCATCGCCGCCCTCCAGCACCTGCCGCCGAACCAGCGCGCTGTGCTGATCCTGCGCGAGGTCCTCGGCTACTCGGCGCGGGAGACCGCGGCGACGCTCGAGACCTCGGTCGCGTCGGTCAACAGCGCCCTGCAGCGGGCTCGCGCGACCCTCGAGTCGCGGCTCCCCGACCGCAGCCAGCAGTCAACCCTGCGGATCCTCGGCGACGACGGCGTCCGCGAGGTGGTCGAGGCCTACGTCGAGGCCTGGGACCGCGAGGACATCGACGGCGTCGTTGCGATGCTGACCGAGGAGGCAACGTTCTCGATGCCGCCGATCGTCTCCTGGTTCGGCGGCCCCGGCGGCCACGACGAGCTGCGCGGCTTCCTGCGCAGCGGGCCGCTGACCGGGGACTGGCGCTGGCGCCACATCCTGACGACCGCGAACGGCCAGCTCGCGCTCGGCTTCTACTGCTGGTACGAGCCGGACCAGACCCATCGTCCGTTCGCGCTCAACGTCCTCAGCTTCGAGGGCCGGAAGATCAGCGACGTCACCTGCTTCATCAACCGCTCGATCGAGAGCGAGGACCCCGAGGACTACGTCCGCTACCCCGAGCAGCCGCTCGACCGGCGTCGCACCGAGGACTTCTTCCTCCGCTTCGGCCTTCCCGACCGGGTCGACTGAGCCAGGCGTCCACGGAGCCGGGCCTCCACTCTCCTCGCACCGACGTCGAGATGCATTTTCGGTCCCCGCCGGGGACCAAATCTGCCGTTCAGACGGCGGGTGAGACGGCGTAGGTCTGGACCGGGTCGTCGACACCCTTAAGCGCCCGCGATCCGGCCGGCTCGAAGTCGATCCCCGAGCCCGCCGCAAGATCGTGGACCGTGGCCGACGTCAATACCTGCCCGCCCGCTGCGAGGTCGCAGATTCGCGCTGCAACGTGGACTCCGACGCCGCCGATGTCCTCGCCGATCAGCTCGACCTCGCCGGCGTGGAGGCCGGCCCGCACCGCGATTCCCAGGGCTGCGGCGTCGGCGACGATCGCGCGGGCGCACTCGACCGCCCGGGTCGGGCCGTCGAACGTCGCCAGAAAGCCGTCCCCGGTGGTCTTGATCTCGCGGCCGCCGTAGCGCCCGAGCAGCTCGCGAACCACCTCCTGGTGCTCGCCGAGCAGTCGCTTCCAGCGCCGGTCTCCGAGCTCGACAGCGCGGCGGGTCGAATCGACGATGTCGGTGAAGAGCACCGTCGCCAGCACGCGTTCGGGGGCCGGTCCGGGACGAACGCCGGTCACGAACTCCTCGATCGTGTCGAGCACGTCCTCGCTGTTTCCGACCCACGCCAGGTGGTCCTCGCCCTCGAACTCCACGTAGCGGCTGCCCTCGATCTGCTCGGCGAGCCACTTGCCCGCCCGACGGCTGACCACCCGGTCGCCGCGTCGCTGCAGGACGAGCGTGGGGACGTGGATCAGTGGCAGCGCTTCGCGAACGTCCGTGTCGAGGAACATCTCGACGAGTTGCGAGACGCGGCGGGGGCTCGCCGCCGAGCGCTCGATGCGGGCCTGGAAATCGCGGGCGCGCGGATCGTCCGCGACGCTCGGCGAGAAGATCTCGATCGTGGCGCCCTGCCCCCAGAGCGGGACGATCAGCTCCTCGTTGGCCTCCTCGATCGCCTCCCGCGGCGCGGCCCACGGGTAGTCGGGGGCGGCGGTCGACCTCGCGACCGCCCCCCAGAGCAGCAGCGCCGACGTGCGCTCGGGATAGGTCGCCGCGAAGAGCATCGAGACAGTCGAGCCCTCCGACATGCCCAGCAGCGTCGCCGAGTCCGAGCCGACTGCATCCATGACGGCTCGGATGTCGTCCATGCGCTCCTCCAGGTTCGGCGCTCCCTCGACGTGATCGGAAAGCCCGACGCCACGACGGTCGAACATGATCACCCGGGAGAACGAGGCGAGCCTGCGGATGAAGTGGGCGAGCGGCGGGCTCTCCCAGAACAGGTCCAGGTGGGACATGAAGGGAAAGGCGACCACCAGGTCCGTCTCCCCGGAGCCGACCACCTGGTAGGCGATCCCGATGTCCTGACTCTGGGCGTAACGGGTCTCGGGCCTTGCCGCCACCGATCGAGGGTAACCGCGCGCCCTCCCTCTGTCGACGCCGGCTCGACCTACAGGTCGGTTTGAATGACCTCGGGGCTCGGGTGGACGCTGACCACCCGGAGCTTCTCGTCGCCGGCCGACTTGAAGCCGTGGGTCGTCTCGGCGGGGACGACGACGATGTTGCCACCCCCCACCTCGAGCTCCTCGTCGCCGGCGGTGAAGACGGCGGTGCCCGCCTCTACGACGAACACCTCCGGATAGGGATGGAGGTGGAGGTCCGGCCCCTCGCCGCGGTCGAACTGCGTGACGAAGATCGACACGTCGGCGTCATCCCCGCCCTCGAACAGCGCCGCGCGCTCACTGCGGCGAATCGACTCGATCGCGACGACCTTGGCCATGCCGTTGCAGTATCGCGATTAGGCTCGGGCCGTGATCGTCTACGGCTCCGAGCACTCGTACTTCACCGGCAAGCTCGAGGCCTACCTCCGGTACAAGGAGATTCCCTACGAGCGCCGGCCGGCCGGCGTCTGGATGTACTCGTGGAAGCTGCCGCGGCTGCTCGGCGGCGCCCAGCTTCCGACCGTGCAGCTCGCCGACGGACGCTGGATGACCGACACGACGCCGATGATCGCCTGGCTCGAGGAGCAACACCCGACGCCGGAGGTGATCCCGACCGCCTCGCCGCAGCGCTTCGCGGCGCTCCTGCTCGAGGACTTCGGCGACGAGTGGCTGTGGCGTCCGGCGATGCACTACCGCTGGAGCTACCCGGCCGACCGCGCCCTGCTCTCGCGC
>DASSEM010000095.1:0-4619 GCA_035695265.1 Solirubrobacterales bacterium | reverse complement strand
ACCGCGGTGCCCCAGCTGCCGGCACCGATGACCGCCGCCTTGCGCAGCGGCGGCAGGCCGCCGAGATACTCCCACTGAAGCTCGATGTTCGGCCAGATCCGGCCGGTCACCGTCGCCGCCAGTGACGGCGAGGGGTGCTCGGTGCGCGGGAAGGTCAGCGCCCGGCCGCACCGGAGGCGGACCTTGCGCGGGCGGATCCACCAGCCGTCGCGGACGTGCTCGGAGCCGTGCACGGCCACTGGGAGCACCGCGGCGCCGGATTCGAGCGCGAGGCGGCCGACGCCGCGATGCGGCGCCGCGAGCGAGCCGTGCCGGATCCGGGTCCCCTCCGGGAAGATGCACAGCGCGCCGCCGCGCTCGAGGATCCGGCTCGAGGTCTCGAGCGTCTCGGCGTCGGCCTCGCCGCGGCGAAGCGGGTAGGCGCCGAGCCGGCTCAGGACCCAGCCCTGCCAGCGCGGCTCGAACAGCTCCACCTTGGCGACGTAGTGCATCGGCCGCCGCCACGGCAGCGTCGCCCCGATCACGAACGGGTCGAGGAAGCTGCGGTGGTTGGCGGCGACGATCAGGCCGCCCTCGACGCGAGCGTGCTCACGGCCGAGCCGCTCGAGCCGCAGCCAGATCAGGAACGCCGGCACGAGGAATGCCCGGCAGATCAGGTAGAGCGGCCAGTTCACCCCCTTCGTGCGCGTGTACTCGTGGTACGCGCTGATCCGCTCGGCGCCGATCCGCTCCGCCGCGCCCGTCCGCGGCGCCTCCCGCGGCGCCTCGGTGGCCCCGCCGTCCTTCCCGGTGTCTCCCTCGTCGGCCACCGCGAAGCGGTACACGCGCCGCGACGGCCAGTTACAGCGCCCGGCGCGGGCCGGGCCCGCCCCTATGCTGGCCCCGTCACGCCGGAGTAGCTCAGCTGGCAGAGCGCGTGATTTGTAATCACGAGGTCACGGGTTCGATCCCCGTCTCCGGCTTGCCCGCTAAGCGACCGCGGCGCGCGAGGTTGCGTCGTCGCCGGAGACGTGGGAGACCGGGACGTCGACCTCGGCCCGGATCTGCTCGACCGCGCCGCGCTCGAGCCAGCGCGACCGCTCCGGCGCATGCGTGGAGACGATCACCTCGTCCGCCCCGAAGAAGGCGAGCGCGTCGGCCGCGGCGGCGACGGGGTCCTCGTCGCCGACGACTCCGGTCGCGTCGATGCCCTTGCGGCGGAGGGCGACGAGCGAGCGCTCGAGGCGCTGACCGGCCTCGCCGCGAGCCTCGTCGATGTCGGAGGCGAGATGCTGGAGCCGGGTTCGCGCCAGCGTCGGGCAGACCAGCAGGATCTCGGCGTCCGTCCGGCCCTCGCAACGACCGGCGATCTCATCGAGCAGCGCCTGCCGCTCGATCGTCTCGTTGGCGACGACGAGAATCCGGTGGACCCGCGAGTCGCTCGGCGCGCGCTCGATGTCGGTCGGCAGCGAGCCCCTCGCCTCACGCAGCAACAGGAAGAGCCCGAGCGCTGTGAGGGCGAGGGCCACCGCGAGGCCGGCGGCGACGCTGGTCGCCACACCGACGGCGATCGCCACCAGGATTGCCACGCCGATGATCACGGCTCCCCAGAAGACATCGTTCTCGGAGCGAACCGGGCTGTGCATCGAGCACTCCTACAGCACTTGGGGCGACTTCGTGGCAAACGAAACTTACCACTCGGCGCCCGGGCGCGGGCCGCCCCTAAACCGTCTTGGGCACGGTCCGCGGTCAGGTCATCACGGGGGCGGCGCTCAGTTCAGGACCTCGCGCGAGGCGAGGTGGACCGAGACCTTGCGCTTGACCCGCTGCAGGGCGTTGTCGACCGTCTTCGTGTCGCAGGCGAGGCGCTCGGCGATCTCCTCATAGGAGCGGCCGTCGAGGTAGCAGGTCAGGACCTCGCTCTCGAGCTCCGAGAGGACCGACGTCAGGCACTCGACGAGGCTGCCGAGCTCCTCGGTCGAGATCACCTTCGTCGCCGGGTCCTCGACTCGCGAGCCCGGGAGGATCTCCTCGAGCGTCGACTCGCCGTCGCCGGCGGCGGTCGGCGAGGTCGCGAAGCTGATCGACTGGTTCAGCGGCGCGTGCTTGTTGCGGCTCGCGGTCTTGACCGCGGTGATCATCTGGCGCGTGATGCAGAGCTCGGCGAAGTTGCGGAAGCTCGACTCGCGGTCGCTGCGAAAGTCACGAACGGCCTTGTAGAGGCCGACCAGTCCCTCTTGGATGAGATCGTCGGGCTCGCCGCCGAGCAGGAAGTAGGAGGACGCCTTGAGCCGGACGAAGCCGCGGTAGCGGCGGACGATGCGGTCGTAGGCGACGCTGTCTCCGCGCTTCGCCTGGGCGACGAGGTAGGCGTCGTTCAACTCTCCGGCGGCCTCGCCGCTGCGCGGCTTGGCCGGCGGGGAGATCCGCCGGAACTCCTGGGTCATTGCTGCCACGTGCTCTCCTCCAATGGGGGGCCGTGGCGCCTTACCTCCCCAGGCGCCTCATCTCTTCCGATCACAAGCTGGCCTTCGAACTGTGAACCTTTAGTTCAGCCTTACTTGCTGCGGGCACTCTAACGCCCAACGGAGTTCTGTCAACCCGAACTCGCGGATTTCTGCAATTTTTCTTGCGAGGTGGCGGCTTCCGTCCGCGTCGGTCGCTATCGAGGCGGGAGCTCGGAGCGGCCGGGATCCGCATCGGAATGGGCTGCGGCGGCCGCGAACAGGAGCACCGTGGCAGCCGCGGCGACGTTCAGCGACGCGACCCGCCCCACGGTCGGGATCGACACCAGCGCGTCGCAGGCGCCGGCCACCCGGCGCCTCAGACCGTCCCCTTCGCCACCGAGCACCAGCACAACCCTCCCCTCGAAGTCGAGGGTTCGGTAGCTGGTCGGCGCACCTCCGTCGGCGCCGTAGACCCAGGCGCCGGTCTCCTTTGCGGCCCCGATCCAGTCGCTGAGGTTGCGGACCCGGGCGACCGGCAGGTGCTCGACCGCGCCCGCCGAGGCCTTGCAGGCGGCGGCCGTCACCGCCGCCGCCCGGCGCTCGCAGATCACGACGCCGGCAGCTCCGGCGGCCTCGGCGCTGCGGCAGATCGCGCCGAGGTTGCGCGGGTCCTGAACCTGATCGAGCGCGACGACGAGCGCCTCGGGCGCGGTGAGCAGCGAATCCGGGCTCGCGTAGGGATACGGTTCGACCTCGGCGACGATCCCCTGGTGGTCGGGCGAGCCGGCGAGGCGCTCCAGCTCATCCGCGGTCGTGTCGTCGCTGGTCCAGATCCGGTGCACGCGGCGGCGGCCACGCCGCGCCTCGCGGACCGGGTTGCGGCCGTATATCCGCTCGGACGCCGGCGTCAACGCTCAGCTGTCGCGGCGGACGAGCCGCGCTCCGTCAGCGCCGTCGCGGACCTCCCAGCCGAGCTCGCCGAGGCGGTCGCGGATCGCATCGGCCCGCTCGAAGTCCCGCCCGGCTCGCGCCTCCTCACGCTCGGCGAGGAGTCGCTCGGCCTCATCGCCGCCCCCCGCCGGCAGCTCCTTGGCAAGCGACTCGAGGCCGAGCAGCGTCAGCAGATCGGTGGCGACCGCGCGGGCGCCCGGCTCGGGAGTGCGGCGGGCGTCGGCGATGAGGCCGAACAGCTCGGCGAGTGCGCGCGGCGTGTTGAAGTCGTCCGCAAGTGCCTCGAGGAATGCCTCCCGCCGCCCCAGGACCGCTGCCGAGGGCTTCCCCGGCGGGTCTTCGGCCTCGCGCAGGAACTCGCGGATCCGCTGGTTCCGCGCCGCCGCCTCCTCGAGCGCCGCCTCGCTGAAGGCGAGCGGCTGGCGGTAATGGCCGCCGACGAGGAAGCCGACGACCGTTGTGGCGCCATGAGCCCCGATCGCCTCCCCGAGCAGGAACACGTTGCCGACCGACTTCGCCATCTTCTCCTTCGCGCCGGCCTCATGCCGGGCCTCGACCATGCCGTTGTGCATCCAGACCCGGGCCAGCGGCCGCTCCCGAGCGGCTTCGGTCTGAGCGCGCTCGTTCTCGTGATGGGGGAAGACGAGGTCTGATCCCCCGCCGTGGATCGCGAACTCGAGGCCGAGCAGCTCCTCGGCCATCGCCGAGCACTCGATATGCCAGCCCGGGCGCCCCTCCCCCCAAGGGCTTGGCCAGGAGGTGTCCTCGTCCGGCTTCCGCGCCTTCCAGAGCGCGAAGTCGAGCCGGTCCTCCTTGAGCTCGGCGCTGCCCGCCTCCTCGCCCTGATCCATCGTGTCGGGGTCGCGGTTCGAGAGCTCGCCGTAGGGGGTGAAGCTGCGGACCCGGAAATAGACGTCGCAGCCCGACTCGTAGGCGTGCCCCGAGGCGACGAGGTCCTCGATCAGCCCGATGATCGGTCCGATCGTCTCGGTCGCCTTCGGCTCGCTGTCGGGGCGCCCGAGCCCGAGCGCGTCGGTGTCGGCGACATACCCGTCGACCATCTCCGCCGCGTGGCGGCCGGAGGGAACCCCGCGCTCGTGCGCCGCGTCGTAGATCTTGTCGTTGACGTCGGTGAGGTTGATGACCACGGTCGGCTCGTAGCCCTCATGGGCGAGGAACCGGCGCAGCAGCATCGGGATCACGTAGGGACGCGCGTTGCCGACGTGGATGCGCGAATACACC
>DASSEM010000094.1:0-4986 GCA_035695265.1 Solirubrobacterales bacterium | reverse complement strand
CCGCATGTAGCGGCCGTTCAGCCACCGCAGCTTGCGCTCGTCGAAGATCGCCGCAGCCCGGCCGACCCGGTCGATCGAGAACCGCTCGACGAGCTCCTCGGTCGAGAGGATCGTCTCGTCGTCCTCGTCGCCCCAGCCGAGCAGCGCCAGGTAGTTGCGGACGGCCGCCGGCAGGTATCCGGACTCGCGCAGCTCCTGGACGGAGGCGGCGCCGTGGCGCTTTGAGAGCTTCTTACCGTCCGGCCCGTGGAGGAGCGGCAGGTGCGCATAGCGCGGCGGGGACTCGCCGAGCGCTGCGAGGACGAGCAGCTGGCGCGGCGTGTTCGAGAGGTGATCGTCGCCGCGGATCACATCGGTGATCTCCATGTCGGCGTCGTCGACGGCGACCGCGAAGTTGTAGAGGACGGAGCCGTCGGCGCGGGCGATCACCGGGTCGTCCTGTAGCGCGTTCTCGAACCGGACCTCACCCCGGATCGCGTCATCGACCACGGTCTCCCCGGCATCGGGAACGCGCAGGCGAATCGCCGCGCCCTCAGCCGCCACCCCGCTGAGCGGCTCACCGCGATAGCCGCGGCCGGGATTGAGCTTGCGCCACTCCTGCAGCTCGGCACCGGTCGTCGCGTCGCGGTAGGCCGCGCCCGCGTCGAGCAGCTCATCGAGCCGCTCGCGATGCCGCGGTCCCCGCTCGTGCTGGCTGACCGGGCCCTCGTCCCAGTCGAGCTCGAGCCAGCGCAGCGCGTCGATGATCTGCCCGACGTTCGCCTCCGTGGAGCGCTCGCGGTCGGTGTCCTCGATCCTCAGGATCAACGTCCCGGCCGCCCCCCGGCCCCGTGCCACGAGCCAGTTGTACAGTGCCGTCCGCGCTCCACCGATGTGCAACGCGCCGGTCGGCGAGGGGGCGAAACGGACTCGGACTGACTCATCCATGCTGATCGGAGCGCATGTTTCCACAGCCGGTGGCCTGCAAAATGCGGTCGGCCGCGGCGTCGAGCTGGGCTGCGAGGCGATCCAGATCTTCCACCAGAGCCCGCGCGCCTGGCGCCCGACGCGCTACGGGCCCGACGACTTCGCCGCCTTCAACGAGGCGTTCGCGGCCTCGCCGCTCGGCTCGACCGTGATCCATGCGGTCTACCTGATCAACACCTGCAGCCCCGATCCCGAGATCAGCGCCAAGTCCCTCGCCTCGCTGACCCACGCGCTCCGGATCGGCGACGCGATCGACGCCGACGGGGTCGTCCTCCATGCCGGCTCGCGCAAGAAGGACCCGCTCGAGGAGGCGATCGAGCGCTCCGGCGAACTCGTCCGCGAGGCGCTCGCGGAGACGGCGAGCTGCCCGGTCCTGTTCGAGAACACGGCCGGCACCGCCGGTCCGCTCGGCCGCGACTTCGACGAGCTCGCGATGCTGGTCGAGGCCGCCGGCGGCGGCGAGCGGATCGGCGTCTGCATCGACTGCTGCCACCTGTTCGCGAGCGGGTTCGAGATCCTCGCCGCCGGCGAGCTGAGCGCCGTCGTCGACGACCTCGACGGCGTCGTCGGACTCGATCGGCTCCGCTGCCTGCACGTCAACGACAGCGCCGTACCGCAGGGCGCGAACCGCGACAAGCACGCCAGCGTCGGCGCGGGCGAGATGGGCGAGGCGGGAATCGCCACCTTCCTGTCAGAGCCGCGGTTCGAGGACCTCCCGGCCCTGCTCGAGACGCCGGGTCCGGACAAGCGCGGCCCCGACCGGGCCGAGGTCGAGCTCACCAAGGACCTGCGCCGTCAAGGCCTCGCCGCCCGCGTCTGAGGAGACCTAGCCGGCGAGCGGCAGGCCGGTGCGGAGGTCGAGCTCGGCCGGGTCGGTGATGTCGAAGAACGAGGGGTTGAGGCAGGTGTGAGCGGGGCCGTCGCCCTCGAACGCCGGCTCGACCCGGAACTGGCACTGCGGCAGCGGCACGCCGGTCATCTTGATCCCGCCGAAGCCGCCGTTTCGCTCGGCGGCCTCGAAGCCGGCGATGTCGATCTCTCCACGGAAGACCTTCTGGACGCAGCCCATGAAGCGCCTGCCGGTCGGTCCGTCGACGTAGCTCCACAGGTACGGGCAGCGCATCGCCAGGCAGTCTCGGGGTTCGATCAGCTTGTCGCAGAACGTCCTGCAGCTCCGGCATTCGCCGGCCGGGGATGAGATCGCTGCCGTGCGTGCGGCTTCCATGCCGAAATTCTAGTTTCGTTGCCTAAAGAGGAGGCGGGATGGGCGCGATCGCTCAGGCCGCGACCGATGGCCGGCCGAGCAGCTCCTCGATCTCGGCGCGCAGCCCGACCGAGGCGTCGACGCGGTAGTCCTCGCCGAGGCGCAGTCTCCTTACGGCGCCGTCGGCCCTCACGTCGACCATCACCTCGGCATCGCCGGGGAAGTTCGCGAACACCGACTTGAGCTCCTCGATGATCGCCCGGCCGTGATCGGCGGCGTCGAGCTCGATCGCGAAGCTCCGCGGGCGGTCGAGCTCGCGGACCCGCTCCTTCGCGGTCTCGACCTCGGCGCTCGTCGGCTCGAAGGCCTCGGCGTCGTTGACGACCAGCTTGACCTCACCGCGGTCCTTGCGGTCGACCCGGCCGCGGACGAGCAGCACCGCATCGGTGTCGATCAGCCCCTCGCTCGCCTCCAGCGTCTTCGCGAAGATGATCATCTCGACCCGTCCCTCGAGGTCGTCGAGCGTCGCGAACATCATGTTGCTGCCGGTCTTCGTCCGGATCCGCTTCGCCTCGGCGACGATGCCGCCGACCGTGACCATCGCCCCATCAGGCTTGGCCTCGAGCTCGGCCAGCGTGCAGTCGGCGCGGACGCGGAGCGCCTCGCGGACCTGCGAGAGCGGATGGTCGGAGAGGAACGTCCCCATCGTCTCCTTCTCGATCGCCAGCAGCTCCCGCTGCTCGAACTCGTCGCCGAGGATCGGCGGGTGCTGCGGCCGGGCCCCGGCATCGTCGTCGAGGCCGAAGATCGAAGCCTGGCCGCGCTGCGCGTCCTCCTGCGCCTTCTGGCCCGCCGACTGCGCCTGCGGCAGCACCGCCAGCATCGCCTTCCGCGTCGCCCCGGTCGAATCGAAGCCGCCGCACTTGATCAGACACTCGATGGCGCGCTTGTTGACGGCGCGGCAGTCGACCCGCTCGCAGAAGTCCCAGAGCGATTCGAAGGGCCGCTCCTCGCGGGCGTTCAGGATCGCCTCGACCGCGGCATGGCCGACGTTCTTGACCGCGTCGAGCCCGAAGCGGATCTTGTTGCCGGAGACGACGAAGCCGTGATCGCATGCGTTGACGTCGGGCGGCAGCACCTCGATCCCCATCTCCTCGCAGCGATTGACGAAGAACGGCACCTTGTCCTTCGTCGACATGACCGAGCTGATCACCGCGGCCATGTACTCGGCCGGGTAGTTCGCCTTCAGGTACGCGGTGCGATAGGAGATCAGCGCGTAGCAGGCGGCGTGCGACTTGTTGAACGAGTAGTCGGCGGCGGCCGTCATCAGGTTCCAGAGGTCGCGCGAGACGGCGGGGTCGGTGCCGGAGGCGGACGCCCCCTCCCCGAACTCGGCCTCCATCGTCGCCATCATGTCGCGCTTCTTCTTGCCGATCGCCTTGCGGAGGTCGTCGGCGCGGGCCGGGCTGAAGCCGGCGATCCGCTTCGAGATCTCCATCAACTGCTCCTGGTAGATGCAGCAGCCGTAGGTCGCCTCGGTGATCGGCCGCAGGCGCTCGTCCTGGTAGCGGACGCCGCTCGGGTCGCGCTTGCCGCGCGCGTAGTCGGGAATGAAGCGCATCGCCCCGGGCCGGTAGAGGGCGCCGATCGCGACGATGTCGTCGAACCGCGTCGGTTTGATCTGCCGCAGCGCCTCGCGCATCCCCTCCGACTCGAGTTGGAAGACGCCGATCGAATCGCCCCGTGCCAGCATCTCGTAGGTGTTCGCATCGTCGAGCGGCAACGCCTCGACGTCGATCTCCACCCCCCGGGAGCGGCCGATGATCTCGACCGCGTCCTCGATCACGTCGAGGTTGCGAAGGCCGAGGAAGTCCATCTTCAGCAACCCGACGTCCTCGATCGGGCCCATCGAGTACTGGGTGACGATCTTGTAGGAGCGCTCGCCGTCGCGGCCCTGCCCGCGATCCTCGGCGAGCTGCAGCGGCACCACCTCCTGCAGCGGCCGGTCGGCGATGACGACCGCGGCGGCGTGGATCGAGTTGTTGCGGACGATCCCCTCGAGGCCGCGCGCGGTGTCGACGATCTGGCGCGTTTCCGGCTCGGCGTCATAGGCCTTGCGCAGGTCCTCGCCGTTGCCGAGGCAATCCTCGAAGCTCGGGCTGCGGCCCATGATCGGCTCCGGGATCAGCTTCGCCACCCGGTCGCCGACCTGGTAGTCGATCCCGAGCACACGGGCGGCGTCCCGGGTCGCCTGGCGCGGCGCCATCTTGCCGAAGGTGATGATCTGCGCGACCGACTCGCGGCCGTACTTCTCGGCGACGTAGCGGATCACCCGCTCGCGGCCGCGGACCGAGAAGTCGATGTCGATGTCGGGCATCGATCGCCGCGCGGGATTCAGGAAGCGCTCGAACAGGAGGTCGTTGCCGAGTGGATCGAGGTCGGTGATCCCGAGGCTGTAAGCGACGATCGAGCCGGCCGCCGAGCCGCGTCCGGGGCCGACGGCGATGCCGTTCTCCTTCGCGTAGCGGACGAAGTCCCAGACGATCAGGAAGTAGGACTCGAAGCCCATCTCGCGGATCACCCCGAGCTCGAACTCGAGGCGCTCGACTGCGGCCGCGGGCGGCGGGTCTCCGTACCGCCGGGCGAGGCCCTCGCGAGCGAGGCGATCGAGCATCTGGCGCGGCTCCTCGCCCTCGGGGGTCGGGAAGCGCGGCAGCAGCAAGTCGCCGAGTTCGAGCTCGACCTCGCAGCGCGCCGCGATCTCGAGCGTCGTGGGCACCGCCTCCGGCCAGTCGGCGAACGCGGATGCCATCTCC
>DASSEM010000093.1:0-7203 GCA_035695265.1 Solirubrobacterales bacterium | reverse complement strand
GTATGTAAGCTTCCGCTCACAAATCATCAACACCTGCCTAACCTGGTCCAGTGACTTCGGGCCTGGGTGGGGGAACCAAGAGGAGGGGCCGGACGGAGGCCCCAGGGGCGAATCGGACAGTTGCCCGTAGCGCGCTCTTTCCGCGCGAGCCCGACAGCTAACCCCGCAGGCGCATTCGAAAGAGAGGCACGATGAAGGGACCTGTGGGACGGGGCGCGCTGCTCGCGCTCGCCCTGCTGGCGACGTTGGGGCTCGCGGCGGCGGCCGCCGCCGCCTCCGGCGGGCTTTCGACCGGCGGCAAGGACGGCGACCGCAAGGGCGACCGCGGCGGCAAGGGTGCCGCGTTCCCGATCCTGGGCCGGCACGACTACGGCGATGGGCTCGGCGCCGGGCGCGGTCACGAGGGCCAGGACGTCTTCGCCAACTGCGGCAAGAAGGTCGTCGCGGCCAAGCGCGGCCGGGTTCGCTACGTCGACTACCAGGCCTCCGGCGCCGGCCACTACGTCGTCGTCAAGGGCAAGAAGTACGACTACGTCTACATGCACATGTTGAAGCGGCTGTCGGTGCGGCGCGGCGAGCGCGTCGGCGCCGGCGAGCAGATCGGCCGGGTCGGCTCGACCGGCCGCGCCAGCGGCTGTCACCTGCACTTCGAGATGTGGCGCAAGCCGGGCTGGTACCGGGGCGGGCGGATGACCAACCCGAAGCCGTTCCTGAAGCGCTGGGATCGCGGCCGATGAGCTCGGTGGGCCGGCTCGGGGCCGACCGCGACCAGCCGCTGCCGCCGCCCTGGCCCGCCCGCGGCAGCGGGCGCCTCAGCCTCCGCCAGAGCACCGTCGCCTGGATCGCCGGCGGGCTGGTCGGCCTCGCCATCGCCGCGGCGCTGATCGCGGCGATGACCGGCCTCGTCTGAGCCCGGCCGGTCGGCACGCTCAGGCGCGGGCCAGCGCAGCCGTCGCGGCGGGCTCGCCGAGGATCCGGCGCAGCACGCCGAGCGCCTCGTCGCGATGGGCGTCGAGCTCGGTGACGAGGCGGTCGGCGTCGCGGTCGGCGACCGCGGCGAGGATCCGGTCGTGGGCGGCAAGCGAGCGCTGCCGCTCCTCCGGCGCGCTGTAGTAGAGGGCTCGGTACGGCTCGGTGGCATCCCAGAGCAACCGGATCAGCCGCATCGAGTGCGGGCGCCCGGGAGCGTCGAGGAGGGCGAAGTGAAAGCGCCGGTTGGCGTCGAGCTCGGCGGCGACGTCGGCGGAATCGGCGGCGAGCACGCAGTCGGCGGCCGCCTCCCGCATCCGCACGAGCGCCACCGCATCGACCATCGGCAGGGCGAGCCGGGCGGCGCGCGTCTCCAGCACCCGTCGCAGCTCGTAGATCTCCTCGAGGTCGGCGATGTCGAGCTCGGCGACGAAGTAGCCGCGGCGCGGCGCGTAGCGGACCTGCCCCTCCTGCTCGAGCACGGTCAGCGCCTCGCGGACCGAGGCGACGCTGACGCCGAGCTCGGCCGCGACCTCCTCCTGGCGGATCCGGTCGCCGGGCCGGAGCTCGCCGGCCACAACCGCCCGGCGCAGCCGCTCGAGCGCGTGCTGCGGAGTCGTCTGCGGCCCGACAGCCTCTTGGGGGCTCACCGGAACGCCTCGATCCCGGTGATCGCCTGGCCGACGACGAGGGCGTGGATGTCGGCGGTTCCCTCGTAGGTGACCACCGACTCGAGGTTGTTCATGTGGCGGATCACCGGATACTCGAGCGTGATCCCGTTCGCCCCGAGGACCTGGCGGGCGGCCCGGGCGACCGCGAGGGCGGCGTCGACGTTGCCGAGCTTGCCGAGGCTGACCTGCTCGGGCCGCAGCCGCCCCTCGTCCTTGAGCCGGCCGAGCTGGTGGGCGAGGAGCGTCGCGCGACTCACCTCGAGGGTCATCGCCGCGAGCTTCTGCTGCTGGATCTGAAAGGACGCGATCGGGCGCCCGAACTGCTCGCGTTCGAGGCCGTAGGAGAGCGCCGCCTCGAGGCAGGCGCGGGCGGCGCCGGCGGCCCCCCAGACGATCCCGTAGCGGGCCTCGTTCAGGCATGAGAGGGGCCCCCGGAGCGACGTCGCCTCGGGCAGCATCGCGCTCGCCGGCAACCGGACGTCCTCGAGCAGCAGCTCGGAGGTGACCGATGCCCGCAGCGACATCTTGTGGTGGATGTCCTGGGTCGTGAAGCCGGGGGCCCCGCGGGGGACGAGGAAGCCGCGAACCCCCTCGTCGGTCCGCGCCCAGACGACCGCGACCTCGGCCAGCGAGCCGTTCGTGATCCACATCTTCTGGCCCTGCAGGATCCAGTCCTCGCCGTCGCGGCGGGCCCGGGTCCGCATCGCCCCGGGGTCGGATCCGGAGTCGGGCTCGGTCAGCCCGAAGCAGCCGATCGCCTCCCCCGCCGCCATCCGCGGCAGCCATTCCTGCTTCTGCTCCTCCGAGCCCCAGCGGTGGATCGCGAACATCGCCAGCGAGCCCTGCACGGAGACGAGGCTGCGGATGCCGCTGTCCCCGGCTTCGAGCTCCATGCAGGCGGCCCCGTAGGCCACCGCGCTCGCGCCGGCGCAGCCGTAACCCTCGAGATGCATCCCGAGGACACCGAGCTCGCCGAGCTCGCTGACCAGTTCCGCCGGGATCCGTCCCTCCTCGAACCAGGCGCCGACATCGGGCAGGACGCGGTCGGCGACGAAGGCGCGAACGGTGTCGCGGATCAACCGCTCCTCGTCGTCGAGCAGCGAATCGAGGTCGAGATAGTTGCCGGCGGTGAGGGTGGCGGCGGGCGTCGTGACGGGCACGGAGAGCTCCTTCTTCGATCTTCGAAGATCGAATACTATCGCGGGATCGACGGGCACCGCGACACCGGCGAGAGCGACGACCGCGCCGCGCCGGGCGCCCTCGGCCGGATCCGTGTCGTTGACTTCTCCCGCATCCTCGCCGGCCCCTTCGCAACGATGATGCTCGCCGACCTCGGCGCCGAGGTGACGAAGATCGAGCGCCCCGACGGCGGCGACGAGACCCGAGCCTGGGGGCCGCCCTTCGACGAGCGCGGCGCGGCGACCTACTTCGAGGCGGTCAACCGCAACAAGCGCAGCGTCGCCATCGACCTCCGCGATCCCGCCGGTCTCGCCGCGGCCCGCGAGCTGATCGCCGGCGCCGACGTCCTCGTCGAGAACTTCCGACCCGGGGTGATGGACCGGCTCGGCCTCGGCTGGCAGGCGGCGACAGACCTCAACCCGCGGCTCGTCTACTGCTCGATCAGCGGCTTCGGCTCGGGCGCCGGCGCTGAGCTCCCCGGCTACGACCTGCTGCTGCAGGCGCTCGGCGGCCTGATGAGCATCACCGGCGAGCGCGACGGCGAGCCGCAGAAGGTCGGCGTCGCACTGGTCGACGTCCTCGCCGCCCTGTTCGCGACGACCGGCATCCTCGCCGCCCTCCACCACCGCGACAGCGGTGACGGCCGGGGCCAGCGGGTCGAGATCGACCTGCTCAGCTCGCTGCTCGCCGCGCTCGCCAACCAGGGCAGCGCCTACACGATCGCCGGCGCCGTCCCCGGGCGGATGGGGAACGCGCATCCGAGCATCGCGCCCTACGAGCTGCTCGAGACCGGTGAGGGCGAGCTCGTCCTCGCGGTCGGAAACGACCGTCAGTTCGCGGCGCTCTGTGACCTGATCGGCCGTCCCGAGCTCCGCGTCGATGAGCGATTCGCCACCAACGCGGCCCGGGTCGAGGCGCGCACCGAGCTCCGCGCCGAGCTCGAGGCGGCGCTCGCGGACCGGCCGGCCCGCGCCTGGGCCGAGGAGCTCACCGCGCGTGGCGTCCCCGCCGGCACCGTCAACGACGTCGCGGCGGCGTTCACGCTCGCCGCCGAGCTCGGCCTCGATCCGATCGTCGCAGTGCCGCGCGAGGACGGCACGAGCACCCGCCTGACCCGCAACCCGATCGGCCTGTCGGCGACCCCGATCACCTACCGTTCGGCCCCGCCGTCTCGCCCCGCGGGCGCCTGATCCGGTCCGGGACTTCAATACCCCTGTGGGGTATGCTACGGTTGCACCTGGAACGTACCCCCCACCGGTATAGGAGCAGGCAGATGAGCAGGCGGAAGACGCGGGCCGACGAGCGACGAGCCACCAGCGGGTGCGGGCGCCGATGAGCGCCTCGCTTCGGATCGGCTCGTTCGCCGCCGTGCTTGCAGCGCTCTTCGCTGCAGCGGTCCTGCTCGGTGGCGCGGTCGATCCCGACGTAGATGTGAAGGACAACGAGCACGAAGGGGCGAGCGACATGACCACGATGGCAACACCGGGGGATGAGGCTGGGCACGCGGACGAGGGAGGTCACGCCGGCGACACCTCCGCGCCCGCGCCGGGGCTCGCGGTCGCAAGCGGCGGGCTCCGCCTGGTCGCCGAGCGCTCCAGCCTGCCCGCCGCACCCGCGGCGGACTTCAGCTTCCGGATCCTGGGCTCCGACGGGGAGGCGGTGACGGCGTTCGACACCGAGCACGAGCGCGACATGCACCTGATCGCGGTTCGCAGGGACTTCACGGGCTTCCAGCACCTGCACCCGCGGATGGCGCCGGACGGCACCTGGTCGGCGCCGATCGACACCAGCCGTCCCGGCACCTACCGCGTCTTCGCCGACTTCTCGACCGGAGGCGAGTCGATGACCCTCGGGACCGACCTGGAGGTCGCGGGCGACTTCCGGCCCGACCCCCTCCCGACCCCCGCGGCGACCGCGAGCGCCGGAGGCGGATACGAGGTCCGGGTCGATGCCGGGCACCCGCACGCGGGCGAGGAGGCCCGCACCGAGTTCACGATCGCCCGCGACGGCGAGCGGCTCGCCGGCGTCGAGCCCTATCTCGGCGCGGCCGGCCACCTCGTCGCGCTTCGCGCCGGCGACCTCGCATTCCTGCACACCCACCCGATCGGGACGCCGGACGACGCCGACCCGATCGCCTTCGACGTCGCCTACCCGAGCGCCGGCTCCTACCGGCTGTTCCTGCAGTTCCGCCACGCGGGCGCGGTCCGGACGGCGGCGTTCACGGTCGAGGTCGAGGAATCCCATGGCTGAGGCGACCAAGGTCGAGCTCGAGCTCCAGGGGATGACCTGCGCCTCCTGTGCGAACCGGATCGAGCGCAAGCTGAACGGCCTCGACGGCGTCGCCGCGAGCGTCAACTTCGCCACCGAGCACGCGAGCGTCGAGTTCGACCCGGCGGCGGCGAGCGCCGATGACCTGCTCGGCGCGGTCGAGGCGGCCGGCTACTCGGCGCGGCTCCCCGGGCGGAGCGGCGCGGGAGCGGACGCGGGCCCGTCGGGCACCGGCGAGGCGGAGCTCGAGCTGCGCCGGTCCCGGACCCGGCTGCTCGTCGCGGCGGCGCTCTCGCTGCCGGTCCTGCTGCTCTCGATGATCCCGCCGCTGCAGTTCGACTACTGGCAGTGGCTGAGCCTGCAGCTCGCGACCCCGGTCGTCTTCTGGTGCGGGTGGAGCTTCCACGAGGTCGCCTGGCGCAACCTGCGCCACGGCACCGCGTCGATGGACACGCTGATCTCGCTCGGCACCCTGGTCGCGTGGGCCTGGTCGGTCTACGCGCTGTTCTTCGGAGGCGCCGGCGTCCCCGAGATGCGGATGGAGTTCACGCTGATCCCCGAGCAGGGCGCCGGCACGAGCGAGATCTACCTCGAGATCGCCGCCGTCGTCACCACGTTCATCCTCGCCGGTCGCTACTTCGAGGCGCGAGCGAAGCGCCGTGCCGGCTCGGCGCTCGAGGCGCTGCTCGAGCTCGGCGCCAAGGACGTGGCGATCCTCGCCGCGGACGGGAGCGAGACCCGTGTCCCGCTGGACGCGCTCACGGTCGGAGACCGCTTTGTCGTCCGGCCGGGCGAGAAGGTCGCGACCGACGGGATCGTCGAGGAGGGACGCTCCGCCGTCGACGCCTCGCTGCTCACCGGCGAGTCGGTCCCGGTCGAGGTCGGCCCGGGCGACGAGGTCAGCGGGGCGACCGTGAACGCGGGCGGGCGACTCGTCGTCCGCGCCGCCCGGGTGGGCTCGGAGACGGCGCTTGCACAGATCGCCCGGCTGGTCACCGAGGCGCAGAGCGGCAAGGCGGAGGTCCAGCGGCTTGCCGACCGGGTCTCCGCCGTCTTCGTGCCGATCGTGATCGGCCTCGCGGTGGCGACGCTCGGTTTCTGGCTCGGCGCCGACGTGGGGACCGCCTACGCCGTGACCGCGGCCGTCGCCGTGCTGATCGTGGCCTGTCCGTGCGCGCTCGGCCTGGCGACGCCGACGGCGCTGCTCGTCGGAACCGGACGCGGTGCCCAGCTCGGCCTCCTGATCAAGGGACCCGAGGTCCTCGAGTCGACGCGCCGCATCGACACGATCGTCCTCGACAAGACCGGCACCGTGACGAGCGGCGAGATGAGCGTCGCGGCGGTCCGCACGGCTCCGGGTCTCGACGAGGACGAGGTGCTGCGGGTGGTCGGTGGGCTCGAGAACGCCTCCGAGCATCCGGTCGCGAGGGCGATCGCCGCCGAGGCGTCGCGGCGGCTCGGCGATCTGCCCACCCCCGAGGGCTTCGCCAACAACGAGGGGCTCGGCGTCGAGGGGATCGTCGCCGGTCGCTACGTGCTGGCCGGCCGGCCGCAACTGCTCGCCGAACGCGGCCTGACGATGCCGGCCGAGCTCGAATCGGCGCTTGCCGCGGCCGCCGCCCGTGGCGAGACGGCGATCGTGGCCGGCTGGGACGGCGAGGCCCGGGTCGTGATCGCGGTCGCCGACACGATCAAGCCGAGCTCGGCTGACGCGATCGCGCGGCTCCGCGCCCTCGGCCTCCGCCCGATCCTGCTCACCGGCGACAACCGGCGGACCGCCGAGGCGGTCGCCGCCGAGGTCGGGATCGCCGAGGTCATCGCCGAGGTCCTGCCGGCGGAGAAGGCCGACGTGATCTCGCGGCTGCAGGCCGAGGGCCGGACGGTCGCGATGGTCGGCGACGGGATCAACGACGCGCCGGCGCTCGCCCAGGCCGACCTCGGCATCGCGATCGGCACCGGGGCGGACGTCGCGATCGAGGCCAGCGACCTCACGCTGGTGCGAGGCGACCTGCGGGTGACGGCGGACGCGATCCGACTCTCCCGGCGCACGCTGGCCACCATCAAGGGCAACCTGTTCTGGGCGTTCGCCTACAACGTCGCGGCGCTGCCGCTTGCG
>DASSEM010000092.1:0-2090 GCA_035695265.1 Solirubrobacterales bacterium | reverse complement strand
GCCGCGCTCACGGAGAGTGGCGACGTTGGCCGCGGTGGCCGCGGACTCCCACATGCGCCCGTTCATCGCCGGAGCGACGATTCGCGGCGCCGTGCAGGCCAGGAACGAGGTCGTCAGGAATGAGTCGCAGATCCCGGCGGCGAGCTTGGCGATCGTGTTCGCGGAGGCCGGCGCCACCGCGTAGGCATCGGCGCCCTCGACCACCGCGAGGTGGGAGATCGGGTCGTGGGCGGGTAGCTCATCGCCGGGATAGGCGCCGCGGAGCGGATCGCGCGCGAACTCGTCGACGAGCACCGGCCCGCCGGTGATCCCCTCGAAGGTCGCGACGCCGACGAACCGGGACGCCGCCGTGGTCATCGTCACCCGCACCCCGTGGCCGGCGAGCGTCGCGAGCCGCGCGAGCTCCACCGCCTTGTAGGCGGCGATGCCGCCGCTTACGCCGATCAGGATTCTTGCCACGGCTGCCTCCGGAAGGACCGCCCGCGGACGGTGGGGCGTTAGTGCCGGTACTCGTAGTTGATCTTGCCGGCGGCGAACTCCTCCAGCGCGATCGTCAGGTAGTTGTCGCTCTCGACCTCGACCATCGGCGGGGTGTGCTCCTCGTAGGTGCCCTCGCCGAGGGCGCGGTAGTAGCTGTTGAGCTGGCGCGCGCGCTTGGCGGCGACGGCGACCGCCGTGTAATGGGAGTCGGTGTGTTCCATCAGCTTGTCGACTCTGGGCTTGATCATCGCCGGGCAGTGTAGGGGACGGTGCCGGCCGACCGCTCAGCCGTCCCGGCCGGCCCGCACGATCGCTGCCAGCTCCGCGGCCGCTCGATCGACGTCGTCGTTCACGACCGTGTGCGGGAACTCGTCGCGGGCCGCGAGCTCCTCCTCGGCGACCGCGAGACGGGCCTCGATCGTCGCCGCGTCATCGGTGCCGCGGCCCTCCAGCCGGCGTCGCAGGTCGGCCGGGTCGGGCGGAGCGATGAAGATCTGAACCGCCTCGGGCAGCGTCTCGCGGACCTGCCGGGCGCCCTGGACCTCGATCTCGAGCACGACCGGGACGTCACGGGCGCCGCGCTCCTCGACCTCGGTCCGCAGCGTGCCGTAGCGGTTGCCGCTGTAGGTCGCGTGCTCGAGGAACCTGCCCTCGGCGACCCGCCGGTCGAACTCGTCACGGTCGAGGAAGTGGTAATCGACGCCCTCGACCTCGCCGGCTCGCGGCGGCCGCGTGGTCGCCGAGGTCGAGAGCTCGAGCTCGGGGACGAGCTCGCGGAGGGTGCGGATCAGGGTGCCCTTTCCGACCCCCGACGGCCCGGTTATCACGAAGACAGCCGACACGACGGCCGATTCTTACGGGCGCGGCGGTCGGCCTGGTCCTACTAGCGGCGCCGGAGCTGGGCGACGAGCTCGGAGCGCTGGCGGACCGAGAGGCCGCCGATCGTCTTCGACGGCGAGACCCGGCACTGGTTGAGAATCCGGTTGACCTTGACGCGACCGTACTTCGGCACCGCGAGCATCATGTCGAAGACCTTGGCCGTCTCCAGGTATTCGGGCGGGTCGAGCAACAGGCCCTCGATGTTGACCTTGCCGGCCTTGAGGTCGCGCTTCAGCTGCGCTCGCCGGGTCCGGATCTCGTTCGCCGCCTCCAGGGCCCGCATGCGCTGGTCATGGCTGCGGGTGGGAACGGAGGTCGGGGTCGAGGAGGCTTGGGCCATCAGCGCGGCGATCATATACACGCCCGACCTGCGTGCAAGCCGAATTCACCCGAATCGGCACGAATTCGGCTCAAGCTCGACTCGAGGCTGAGGCTCGAATGCCGACCGGCGACCCTCCGTTGGCGCAAATTACGCCGATCTCGGACCATCACATCCGGCTCGCGACCACCGCCGACGGCCCGAGAGACCATTACATCCGCCTCGCGACCACCGCCGGAGTCCCGAGCTCGGACAGCTCACGGCGGATGCGGGCCGCGGCAAGCGGATCGCGGAACGACGCCGTGCCGACGGCGACGACCGATGCGCCGGCGCCGAGCAGCGCCGCCGCATCGGCGCCGTTCTCGACCCCGCCCATCCCGACGACCGGGATCGCGACCGCGGCGCCGACATC
>DASSEM010000091.1:0-5482 GCA_035695265.1 Solirubrobacterales bacterium | reverse complement strand
GGGCGTGTCTGGGCGTCCGAGTAGGGAGAGGGCTTCGTCATCCCCAGATAGGAGTGGGCGGTCCGCGACCACTGCGCGAGGCCGCTCTGGGCGAGGACGACGTGGAAGGAGTGGATGTCGTCGAGGTGCGGGCTCTGGGTGACGATCAGGAGGTCGCAGTCGCCGCGGGTGCCGACCGTCGAGTAGGCGCGCAGCGGACGGTCGACGGCGTAGTCCTCGCAGGCGGCGAGCATCTCGCGTTTATCCTCCGCCCTCAGTTCGCCCTCGCGCCGCTGCCAGGCCGGGTCGATCTTGAGGAACGTGAACTTGATGAACGTCCGCTCGGCCATGGCCGCGATGCTAGCGCTCGCATTCCTCGCGCCTTCGGCGGCCGTGGCGGCGACGGGCGCCGAGGCGCCCCGGATCACGATCGCGCTGCTGCCTCCGGGAACCGGGGTCGACCGGATCGCCGAAGCGGTCCCCGGGATCGCGCCGGGCGTGATGAGCGCCGGGCTCGGCCGCGTTCCCGCCGGGCAGACCTACCTCGACATCGGCCAGGGCAACCGCGTCTTCAGCTCCCTCTACCCGGGCCGGCTACCGCCGCTGTACGTGACCGGGGCTCGCGTTCCCGCCGAGCTCTGGGGGCGGGTCCTGGAGCGCGCCGCCGATGCGCCGGCCGACATCGAGCCGGGATTGCTGGCCGCGACGCTGAAGGAGGCGGGCGTCGAGATCGCCGCCCGCCCGCTGGCGGGCTCGCCTGCCGTGATCGCCGCCGACCGGCGCGGCCGGGTCGAGCGCACCGACTCCTGCGAGCCCGGGCGCTGCCCCGGCGTCACCGTGCTCAGCGCCGAGCCGGCGGAGCTCGGCGCACTCGCCGATCGCCTCCGGCCCGGCACGGGCGATCTCCTGATCGCGATCGAGCGGCCCCCTCCCGAGCGCGACCTGCTCGCCGCCGGCATCGCCGGCGCCGGCTTCGAGGACGGCACGCTCACCTCCGACTCGACCCGGATGGACGGCTACGTGCTGGCGACTGATCTGTTGCCGACGATCCTCGAGCGCTACGGCATCGCGGTCCCCGACGTCGTCGACGGCCAGCCGATCACCGCCGCCGAGGGCGGCGACGTCGCCACGGTCACCGCCCGCGAGGCGCGGCTCAGCGAAGTCTCCAGCCGGCGCTGGGAGGTGCTCGCGGTCAACCTGATGATCTGGCTGGCCGCCGGCCTCGTGCTGAGCCTCGTGCGTCCGCGGCTCGCGGGGCCGCTTCTGGCGACCCTCGCCACCGCGATGGCGCTGGTCCCGGCGATCCTGCTCGCGGCGGCGGCGCTCGAGCCGAGCGAGCTCGGCGAGCGGCTCATGGTCGGGGCCGGGGCGCCGCTGCTCGCGGCAGCCGCGATCGCCGCGCTGCGCCCGCGGCTCGGCCGGCGGGCGGCCCAGTGCGCCTTCGCGGCCGCCGCGGCGCTCTCGATCGTCGCGACCGCGATCGACGTCGTCGCGGGCTCCCCGCTGACCGCGCTGTCGCTGCTCGGTCCCAACCCGGGCCTCGGCGTCCGCTTCTTCGGCATCGGCAACGAGCTCGAGGCGGCGATCGGGGCGTTGCTCCTGCTCGCGACCGGGGCCGCGGTCACCGCCGCCGCGCCCGCCGATCCGCGCCGCGCGGTCGCGATCGCCGCCGTCGTGGTGACGATCCTCGCCGTGCTCGCGTTCGCGCCCGGCCGCTTCGGCGCCGACGTCGGCGCCGCGATCACCTTCCCGGCCGGCGCGGCGGCGACGGTCATCGTCGCCCTGCGACTCGGGATGCGCCGGGCGGCGCTCGTGGTCGCCGCGCCGATCGTCGCGCTGGCGGCGCTGGTCGTCTTCGACCTCGTGGTCCCGGGAGACTCGCACCTGACCCGCTCGGTGCTTTCGGCGGGCGGCCTCGACGGGCTCGGCGACGTCCTCGACCGCAGGATCACGCTCGCCGCCGGCAGCTTCCCGCGCTACATCGAGTCGCCGTTCTTCATCGCCGCGCTGGTGGCGATCGTCGCCGCGATCGTCTTCCGCCGCCACCTCATCGCCTGGTTCGCCGGCCGGCCGGCGGCGCTCGCGGGCACCGCCGGCGCGATCGCGGCGACCGTCGTCGGAACGCTCGCCAACGACTCGGCCGCGCTGCTTCTGATGGTCGGCACCGGCTACGTGGCTGCCTACTGCGGTCTCGCCTGGGCGAGCCGCCCCCCCGGTGACCGGGACACCAGCTAACCTGACCCGGCAGCATGCGAATCGCCCTCGTCACGCCGTACTCGTGGACGTATGAGGGGGGTGTCAACCGGCATACCCAGGCGCTCGCCGAGCATCTGATCGCCCGGGGCAACGACGTCAGGGTCCTGGCGCCATGGGACCCGCCGGACCGCCTCAGCCGTACGCTCCACCGTGGCGCCGCGCCGCGGGTCAGGCCCATGCCCGACTATCTGACGCCGCTCGGGCGCACCGTCGGCCTCGGCGCCAACGGCGCCGTCTCGAACCTGTCGGTGTTCCCGGATGCGATCGCGAAGCTGCGTCGCGAGCTTCGCGGCGGCGGCTTCGAGGTCGTCCACGTCCAGGAGCCCCCGGCCCCGACGCTCGGCTGGGACGCGACCGGCTTTCCGGGGGCGCCGGTCGTCGGCACCTTCCACGCTTACGCGCCGCGCCGGCTGCCGCAGCAGTTCGCGATCGGGCTCGGCGCCCGCCGCAAGTTCAACCAGCTCAGCGCCCGCATCGCGGTCTCGGAGGCCGCCGAGTGGACCGGGCGGCGCTGGTATGGCGGCAATTACGAGATCATCCCCAACGGGGTCGACGTCGGCCTCCCCGCGCAGCAGCCCGGCGAGGACGCGGCCGGCGGCGCCGACGGGGAGTTGCGGCTCCTGTTCGTCGGGCGCGCCGAGGAGCGCAAGGGCCTGCCGGTCCTGCTGCGCGCCTTCGAGGCGCTGGTCGAGCACGTCCCCGCCCGCCTCGTCGTCGTCGGCACCGCGCGTGAGGAGATCGCCCGCAGCCTCGCCGACCCCGATGCGCTCGCCCGCATCGACGCCCTCGGCACGGTCGAGCGCGACCGGCTCTGGCGCGAGCTCGCGGCGGCGGACGTCCTCTGCGCGCCGTCGCTGTCGGGCGAGAGCTTCGGCATGGTCCTGACCGAGGCGTTCGCGGCCGGGACGCCGGTCATCGCCTCCGAGATCGCCGGCTACTCCGACGTCGTCGATCACGGCGTCGACGGCGTCCTGATCCCGCCCGGCGACCCCCAGCGGCTTGCCGAGGAGCTGCAGCGGCTCCACGCCGAGCCGCGGCGACGAGCGGCGATGGGGGAGGCCGCCCGCGCCAGCGCCGAGCGCTTCGCCTGGCCGCGCCTCGCGGGCCGCGTCGAGCGCGTCTACGAGCGGGCGATGGACGTCCCCGAGCCGGTCGACCGCCTGAGCCGTGCGGCCCAGCGCCGCGGCTTCCTCCCCGCCGATGGCCTGACCAGGATCCCGGCCGCCCGCATCCCGTCCCCGGAGCCGGTCCCGGTCGACACGACTTCGCGCCGCCGCCGGTTCGCCCGCCGGATCGGCCTCGGCGCGGGCGCGGTAGCCGGCATCGCCCTGACGCTCCTGGCCGCCCGCCGGATCGGCTTCGACTCGGTGGTCGAGAGCGCCGTGCGCTCCGACTTCGCCTGGATCATGATCGCGACCGGGCTCATGTGCCTTTCGATGTTCTTCCGCGCCGGCGCCTGGCTTCAGACCGCGCGGCCGGCCCTCCCCGACGCGATCCTGCGGCGCCGCGACTTCACCTCGGCGACGATGATCGGGGTCCTGATGTCGGCGACCCTGCCGGCCCGGCTCGGTGAGCCCGCCAGGGCGATGATCATCGCCCGCCGGATCGGGCGCTTCCGTGAGACGTTCCCGGTCCTGCTCGGCACGCTCGTCTCCCAGACCGCCTTCAACATCGTCGCGTTGGTGCTGCTCGGGTTCGTGATCGTCAGCTCCACCGACCTCTTCCACCGCACCTCCGAGCACCTGTTCCTGGTCAGCCTCGTGCCGGCGCTGCTCCTGCTCGCGATCGCCGTCGCCCCGGCCGTGGTCCGCCGCTCCGGCAGCGGCCGCATCGCCCGGCTCGCGGGCCTTGCGCGAGACGCGCTCGTCCGGGTCCGCTCCGGGCTCGCCGTTTTCCGCGACCCGCGGCGGGCATCGCTCGCCGGGGGCCTGCAGCTCCTTGCCTGGGCGATTCAGGTGGCCGCCTGCTACGCGCTCGCGGTCGCGATGGGCCTCGACGGCGCGATCGGGATCGGCGGTGCGGCCGCGGTCCTGTTCGCGGTCAACGTCACGGCCGTCATCCCGGCGACGCCCTCCAACATCGGGGTCTTCCAGCTCGCCGTGATCAGCGTGCTTTCGACCGGCTACGGGGTCGGGGCCGCCGACGGGCTCGCCTACGGGGTGATCCTCCAGGCGGTCGAGATCGCGACCGCGGTCGGCCTCGGCGTGCCCGCCCTCGTCCGCGAGGGGATGAGCTGGTCCGACGTTCGCCTGCGGGCGCTCAGCGCGGCGCCGGTGCGCCTGCGGCCGCAGCCGGCCGACGAGCGTGTGAGCGCCTGAGCGCGCCAGATGTCCTGCTCGCGCCTTCGGACGCGCGTTGTCGTGGCTATGAGGGGAGGGGAGGCCGGGCAATTGGCGTCGCGCGGCTCGGATGGTGACGCGGACGCGCCCTCGGGAGCGTTAGCTGCCGCATTGGGTTCGATTTGGGCCGCGCATCCGGGCCGCCAAACCGCCCCCAATGGGCGCGATAGGCCCAACATGTTGGAGTAATCCCGCCCACTGCGGCTGGCGCCTACGTAGCTCCTCCCCTCCCCGCCCAACCACCGGGTGGCAACGGTGGAAGCGCGGCGCGAGCCCGGCCCCGGGAGCCTGAGGGCTATGCCGCTATCCTTGACCATTCGCCATCAAGAGCGGCTGAGGGACCCGGACCTTGGATGCCGCCGCAACCGGCGCCGCCCAATTGACCTGATCGGCGGAGCACGGTGCGACAGCCGGGACCGATGGAGGTGACCTCCCGAGTGAACCAACCCGAACGCGACATCCTCGCCGCCGCGAGCGAGCGGATCATCGTCTATGACGGTGGCATGGGGGCGACCCTGGAGCGGTTCGACCTCTCGAGCGACGACTACGGCGGATTGCCCGGCAAGTGCCACGAGGCGCTCGTCCTCCACCGCCCCGACGTGATCGCGGGCGTGCATGAGGCGATGCTGGCTGCGGGGGCTGAGGTCGTCGAGACCGACTCCTTCCAGGGTTCGCGGCTGAAGCTCGACGAGTGGGGGCTCGGCGAGCGGACGGTCGAGATCAACCGCCGCGCCGCCGAGATCGCCCGCGAGGCGGCCGGGCCGGAGCGGTTCGTGGCGGGATCGATCGGGCCGACCGGCTTCCTGCCGGCGAGCGACGACCCGACCCTCGGCGACATCAGCTTCGCGCGTCTCGCCGAGGTCTTCGACGAGCAGGCCGGGGCGCTCGTCGAGGGCGGCGCCGACCTG
>DASSEM010000090.1:0-6690 GCA_035695265.1 Solirubrobacterales bacterium | reverse complement strand
GGCCGCGTTGACGAGCAGGCTCTCGACCGGGAACAGGACGGCGACCATGAGCAGAGCCGCACCGGCCGCCGGGGCGATGGTCGCGAGGAAGCTCCGCACCGGGATCTCCATCGTGCCGCTCGCGATCGCGATCGCGACGGTGGCGCCGGCGAGGGCGTCCACCGAGATCCCGACCCCGACCCCGAAGAGGCCGAACGGCGGGGTGAGGGCGACCATCGTGATCGCCCCGGCGGCGACCGCGATCGCGTTCACGCGGGTCCGCTTGGCCGGGATGCCGGTGCCCTTGAAGCCCTCGCCGATGACCGCGGCGATCGTCTGCGCGGGGATGAACAGGCAGATCGCGGCGGTGACCTCGCCGGCGAGGCTCCAGCGCTCGCCGAAGGCGATGATCGCCAGCGGCTCCCCGAGCGGGGCGAGGATCAGCCCGATCGGCATCGCGATCAGCATCGCCCAGCGGAGTGAGCGCAGGAACGCGGGCTTGAAGCGGGCTCGGTCGTCGGCGATCCGCGCGAACGCCGGGAAGATGACGTAGGAGACTCCGGTGACGAGCAGCGCGTAGGGCGTGGTCACGATCCGGTTCGCGTACTGGAGCTGCCCGACCGCGCTCGACGACAGCATGCCGCCGGAGACGAGGATCGGCACCTGGTCGCCGAACCGACGGATCACGCTGCCGGCGAGCACGTGCCGCCCGTAGCCGACGAGCTCGCGCCACATGCCGAACGACACCTGGCCCAGCCGCGGTCGCCAGCGGACCATCCCCCACGAGAGGACGAGGTCGACGATCGCGGAGGCGTACTGGCCGATCACCAGGCCCCAGACTCCGAGCCCCTGCGACGTGGCGACGATGGCCGCGACGCCGAACGCGAGCATGGCGATCGGCTCGACGATCAACCGGCGCAGGAACGAGAAGCGCCGCTGCAGGATCGCCTTCGGGACCGTTCGCGCGGACTGCAGGAAGAGGACCCCGGCGCTCGCCGCCGCGACCGCGGCCACGGTGTCACTGCCGAAGAACAACCCGAGCAGCGGCGCCAGCGCCAGGCCGAGCAGCGCGAGCAGGACGCCGGCGCCGATCGTCGCTACGGTGGCGGTCGACGCCGCCTCGTCGAGCCGGTCCTCGCGATGAATCAGGGCGGCGAGCATCCCCGAGCCGGCGAGCAGCAGGCCGAAGCTGACGAGGATCGACCCCGACGCGTACTGGCCGAGCTCCTCCGGCGTCACCAGCCGCGCGAGGACGATGTAGGCGATCAGCGTGATGACGCGGCCGAGCATGAAACCGCTGCCCGCGAGGCTCACCCCCCTGATCACCGTGCCGGTCAGCCCGCCGCGGCGCCGGCCCTCCTCGCTCACCGAAGGCGGCGAAGTAGAAAGCGCGCCCGCCAGAGGTGCGTCGCGCGCAGCCGCCGCATCGCCGGCGACGCCTTGATCCGGAACCGGGCGGCACCGTCCTTGCCATAGACGCCGACCCGCGGCCAAAGCATCGCCCCGGGCTTGCGGACCCGCCCCGCCAGCGCGCCGCCGGCGGTGAAGCCGGCTCGGCGCGAAGCTGCGACCACGCCGGCGTCGTAATCGCCGTAGGGGTAGGCGATCGATCCGCAGGGCGCTCCCGTGCGCTCCTCGAGGTCGGCACGCGAGCCCTCGAGCTCCTCCTGCAGCGTGGCCGGGGCGAGGGTCGGCAGTCGCGGATGGGTCCGGGAGTGGGATCCGAGCTCCCAGCCGAGCTCGGTGAGCTCGCCGAGCTCGTCCCAGGACATCGGCGTCAGCTCATCCTCGTGTGGGGTACCGAGCCACTGGTCGGTGCCCGGCCAGGCCATCGGTCGCTCGCTGCCGACGAGCGCCGTCGGGACGAAGACGGTGGCGGGCACGCCGAGCGAGGCGAGCACCGGCCGTGCCAGTTCGTAGACCGAGCGGTAGGCGTCGTCGAAGGTGACCGCGAACGTCCGGTCCGCGGGTGGGGAGGAGATCGCGGTGCTGAAGGTGGTGCCGACGTAGCCGCGCTCCAGCAGCGAGCCCACCTGACGCTCGATGTGGCCGGCGGGGACAGCGAACCCCGCCGGCCAGTCGTCGCTGACGGCGTGGTAGCAGAGCGCGAGAACGTCGCTCATGAGCCCGAGGCGTGGCTCCAGGGCAGCCGGTGGGCGAGCCAGCGGTTCCGCGGGACGAGCAGCCGGAAGCCGATCTTGTGGGCGTAGGCGCGGGCGAGCGCGATCCGCGAGCCGGCGTAGCGCTCGAAGCGGTCGGCCGTCGCCGGGAACCGGGGATCGGCGCTGATCAGCGACATCGCCCGCAGCTGGTTGATGTGGAGGCGGTGGTACATCGGGCTCGCGATGTTCGCGATCGGGTGCGGGAAGAGGTCGTAACGCGACCACGAGCCGGTGTCGTAGCGCGCGAGCGACGCCGCGAGCGTCGCGATGCCCTCGCGGGCGAGGGAGTCGGCGCCGCCGTCGCCGAGCGCGGCGGCCACGTCGTAGGCGCCCCAGACGCCGAAAATGGCCCCGTTCAGCACGTGCGAGGGGGGATCGGTCGGGTACTCCTCGGGGATCCAGCCGCCGTCGAGGCTGCCGCCGACGCCGCCGTCGGCAACCGGCCGGCGCATCGGCTCGAGTGCCGCCAGCGCCGCGTCCGCGTAGTGCTCCTCGCCGGTAACGCCGTGGATCCGCACGAGCAGGCTCGCCGCCTGTCCCTGGGCCATCCCCGACATCCAGGGCGGGTCGATGCGGTAGGTGTGGCGGAAGCCGTACTCATGGGTCCAGCCGCCGGCGTGGGGGCCGGAGGGATGCTGCTGCTCGAGCAGGCGATCGGCCGCCCAGCGGGCCGCGGCCAGCCACTCCTCGCCGTCGCCCTCGAGGTAGTGCTCCCAGCACCCGAGCGCCCACTGGGCGACGACCACGCGCGGCTCGTGCGCCATGCGCGGCCACCAGACCGGAGGATAGGCCGGCGAGTCGGCCTTCGCCCGCAGGTCGATGTAGTAGCCGGCGGGCTCGTCCGGGTCGACCCGGGAGCCGGGCGGCGCGATGAAGTCGCCGGAGGTCCCGAACGCGCTCTGCCGCCCGGGCGGCATCGGCACGTCGCGGACGGCCGGCGAGCCGTCGTCAGCGGAAGCCATCATGCTGCGCGGATCCTAGATGCACCGGGGCGATGACAAGCAAGGAAAGCTGCGGGTGGTGACGCTCGTCGACGGGATCGGCCTTGCCGGCGGTGCCGAGCGCCTCGCCCGCGAGATCGTCGTTCGCCTCGACCCCGACCGGTTCGAGCGCACGCTCTGCGTCTCCCGCTGGTCCGACGAGCGCGCCGAGGCGGCGAGGAGGGCGGGCGCCCTGGCCGAGCTCGACGCGGCCGGCGTCCGCTTTCTCGGCCTGCCGCGCCGCGGGACCCTCGACCTGCTGAGCTGGCGGGCCTTGCTGTCGCTGCTCCGCGACGGCACCGACATCCTCCACGCGCACAAGGTCGGCTCCAACGTCTGGGCCGCGGTCCTCGGCACGCTCGCGCGGACCCCGGGCATCGTCGCCCACGAGCACACCTGGTCGTTTCAGGGCCAGCCGCTCCGCAAGCTCCTCGACCGGCGGCTGATCGCGGCCCGCTCCGATGCCTTCCTCGCCGTCTCCGAGCTCGACCGCAGGCGGATGATCGAGATCGAGCGGATCGATCCCGGGAAGGTGATCTTCGTCCCGAACGGGATCCCCGAGCCGCCCCCCCCGACCGGCGCCGACATCCGGGCCGAGCTCGGGGTCGACGCCGCGACGCCGATCATCGGCACCGTCTGCGCGCTGCGGCCGCAGAAGGCGCTGACCGTCCTGCTCGAAGGGGCCGAGCGGCTCGCCCGCGAGCACCGCGACGTGCGGGTGCTGATCATCGGCGAGGGGCCGGAAAGGGCGGCGCTCGAGCGGCGCATCGTGGACCTCGGCCTCGCCGGGACGGTCCTCCTGCTCGGTCATCGCGATGACGTTCCCGACCTGATCCGCGGCTTCGACGTCGCCGTCTGCTCCTCCGACTTCGAGGGAACGCCGCTCTCGATTCTCGAATACATGCAGGCCTCGCTTCCGATCGTCGCAACCCGGGTCGGAGGAGTCCCCGACCTGATCGAGGACGGCGCCCAGGGCCTGCTGGTCGATCCCCGTGACCCGGCCGCGCTCGCCGCCGCCGCCGGGCGGTTGCTCGCCGACCCCGACCTCGCGGCGGCGCTCGGTCGGCGGGCGCGCGAGCGACAGCTCGCCGAGTTCGAGATCGGCGTCACCGTGCGCGCCGTCGAGCGGATCTACGAAGGCCTCGCCAGCGGCCTGACGGCGGCCGAGCTCGGCGCCGGGCGGTAGCCGCCGCGGTAGCCGCGGCGGCGGGCGGGCTCGGCAACGCGCGAGCCGGCCTCGGCGACCGCGAGCAGTGCCGGGCCCATCGCCAGCATCAGCCAGATGAACTTGTTGGATTCGGCGCTGATGAAGAACGCCGAGGCGAGGACCCCGATCAGGGCGATGAACAGGCCCCGAGCGAGCATCTCCATCGGCCCGTCTCGGTTGCGTACGAAGCGGCGCACGGCCTGGACCGTGCAGGCGATCGAGAAGCCGACGATCGACAGGAAGAGAGCGAGACCGACGATCCCGATCTCGGCGAACGGGCCGAGGAAGGTGTTGTGGGAGACCCCGGGGTTGTCGATGACGCGATCGGTCCGGTAGGTGGTCCCGGGCTCGATGACGTAGTCGATCGAGCGCGCCGCGAAGTTGCCGATCCCGACCCCGGCGACGGGATGGTCCATCGCCATCCGCCAGGCGACCGTCCAGATCGTCGAGCGGGTATCGGCCCGGCTCACCTCGCCCTCGGTGGCGCTGGCGATCCGCTCCTTCAGCAGCGGCGGCGCGAGCGTCGTGTAGTAGCCGATCGTGAGCGTCGTCACGGCGATCGCCGCAAACGTGATCTGCAGGCGCATCCTGCCGCCGAACGCGATCGCCGCGATCAGCGCGGCCGCGAGGCCGATGATTCCTCCGCGCGAGCCGGTGAGGACGAAGGCGACGAGGCAGAGCAACACCGAGGCGAGCGCGGCCGATTGCAGCAGCCGGTGCCCGCGGGCGGCGAAGAAGCCGGCGCCGGCGAGCACGATTCCGGCGACGAGGATCGCCGCCAGGAAGTTCGGGTCGTTGATCGTCGAGGCGAGGCGCTCGGCCGCCTGCTCGTTCGGATCGGGACGGACGATCAGGCCGTACACGGCGGTGAACGCGGTGCCGAGCACGAACGCTCCGATCACGTGCATCGCGTCGCGGCGGGTGCGAACGGCCGTGTAGACGATCACGTAGAGGATCGCGACGAGCAGGAACACGGTCGCCTGGTCGACCGCGATCGCGACGTCCTGGGCCCAGATGATGCTGATGAAGACCCAGCCGACGAACAGCACCAACAGGTAGGAGAGGGCCGGATGGGCGTTGAAGATGATCGCCCGGCGCTGATCCTCCCGGGTTGCGACGCGCGTCAGCCAGCCGAGCGCGAGCAGGAGGCCGGCGATCTTCGTGGCGCTCAGCGCCGGCCCGGCGAGCGGGGTCGACTCGGCGAAGACGATCACGACCAGGATCGTCAGGGCCGCGGAGAGGTTGGTGAAGACGACGAGGGCATAGACCATCGCCAGCGCGGCGACGATCCCGAACTTCGGCTCGGCCCCGGCGATGAAGCCGATCACCGCGAGGACGGGGATCGCGAGCACCCCCGCGATCCAGACGATCGGAGGTCGCGCCGCCGTCATGGGCCGCTCAGCCGGCGCTTGCCGCCGGCCGCGTCGTCGGCATCTCGACGATCTGGTTCCGGTAGGGATCGCCGTAGTAGGGCTTCGAGTGCCCGGGCACGCCGATCAGCACGAACCCGGCCGGCGTGATCCCGGCATCGGCGAGGAGCTCGGCGAGCTCCTGGGTGCGGTCGATGCGGCTCGTGCCGAGCTTCAGTGCGATCACGACCTCGTCGACCGCGCGGGCCAGCGGCAGCGCGTCGACGACAGTCGCCAGCGGCGGGGAGTCGACGACGACGACGTCGGCGAGCTTGGTCGCCTGCTCGAGCAGCTCGAGCGCGGTCGGCAGCGCCAGCAGCTCGGCGCCGGCGCCGCCGGACTCCTCGGCCAGGAGCAGCCCGAGGTGGCCCTCGCCGATCGGCGCTGTGACGAGGCACTCCTCGAGCTCGGCCTCGCCTGCGAGGACGCTGACGATGCCGCTGCTGACGCTGATGTTGAACGCCTTGCCGATCGCCGGCCGTCGCAGGTCGGCCTCGATCAGGATCACGCGCTTGTCGGTGAGCGCGAGGGAGGCCGCCAGCGAGATCGCCGAGGTCGTCTTGCCCTCGCCGGGGCCGGGGCTCGAGATCAGGATCGACGGGGCTCGCGCCGAGCGCGCGGCGGAGCCGGCGAGGACCGCGCGCAGGGTCCGGTAGGCCTCGACCGAGCCGCCGACCAGGTTGCTCCAGACGAGCGGCCGGTCCTTCGGGCCGCCGCGCTCCTGGGGGACGCGGGCGAGGATCGGCAGCCGGTAGCGGCTGCGGACCTGGTCCTCGCGGCGGATCAGCGGGTCGAGCATCCGCAGCGCGAAGACGGCGCCGATCCCGAGCACGAGCCCGGCGAAGATCGCGGCGATCACGCTCAGCATCGGGCGCGGGGAGACGGGGCCGCCCGGCGGGACCGCGGGCTCGATGATCCGCAGCGTCGGGTCGCCGCTTGCCCGGATCGCCTCA
>DASSEM010000089.1:0-8543 GCA_035695265.1 Solirubrobacterales bacterium | reverse complement strand
AGCGCGTTGAGGCGCGGGAACGCCATGTCCGGCGCCCCGAGCATCAGCGGCAGCACGTAGTTGGCGATCCCGGCGAAGACCGGGATCACGAACATGAAGATCATGATCGCCGCGTGGGTCGAGAAGAGGCCGTTGAACAGGCCCGCGTCGACGAGCTGCGTCCCCGGCTGCGCGAGCTCGGCCCGGATCAGCATCGCCAGCAGGCCGCCGATGAAGAAGAAGCAGAAGGTGAGGCAGACGTACTGGATGCCGATCACCTTGTGATCGGTGTTGAAGCGCAGGTAGTCGCGCCATGAGTCGGCCCCGTGGTCGCTGTGGTCGTCGGGCGTGGTCGGCGCCCCGGCCGCCCAGCGGAACCAGTAATCGCAGCAGCCGATCCCGATCAGGAAGCCGATCGGCGCCGTGATCGCGGGGACGATCACATGCGGGTAGCCGGTCTGCTCGGTCTGGAAGATCTCGAGGCCGCTGATCGCCCGCAACGCGACGACGAGCCCGAAGCCGAAGAGGCCGCCGAGCACGGCGCCGGCGAGCCCGCGCGGCCAGCCGGGGGCGCGGAGGCCGCCCGACCACAGCCGCGGCGACCGCTGCGCCGGCGGAGCTTCAGGCTGGGGTGCGGGGGTGAGGACCGGCATGGCTGGACGGCGCAAGTCGCGCCCAGCCGAGCCTAGTTACTCACATATCGCGTGTCCAATATCGTCCACACGCACGAGTGATAGGCAGTCCTTATGAGCGGCCAGGAGACCCACCGTTCGCCGGGATGATCTCGACCATGCAGCCGGCGCGATCGGGATCGTGCGGCTCGAAGCGGGTCATGCGCGCGCCCGGGTCGAGGGTCTCGAGGACGCCGGCGGTGACGCCGCGGTGGAGCATGCAGATCACCTCTGCGTTCTCGCGGACCGAGTCGCGGTAGGGGCAGTTGCAGAGCTTGGCCGTCAGGGTCCCGTCCGTCCCGACCTCGACCTCCGGCTGGAACCCGAGCGCCGCGAACGTCTGCTCGAAGGCCGCCGGCAGGTCGTCGGTCGGCCCGACGACGAGGTCACGCCCGACCTCACGGCCCGTGCGCTCGACCTGGCGCACCCGGCCGGGCGCCGACGGGATTGCGCGGGCGAGCCAGCGGGCGACGTCGGAGTAGCCGCGCGGTGGCCCTCCGTCGGGGCTGGCGCCCGGGGCGATCGACCACTCGTCGCGCGGCCGGCCACGACCGTGACGGGCGCGGTGACGCTCGACCAGGCCGCCCCCATGCATCCGCTCGAGATGGCGGCGGACGCCGTTGACGTGCATGTCGAGCTCCCCGGCCAGCTCCTCCGTGGTCGCCGCCCGGCGCAACTCCTGCAGGGCGGCGAACAGGCGGGCCCGGGTCGGCTGTCCGAGCAAGGTCGGCTCCTCCGGCGCGTCCATGCGCCTCAGTTTTGCACAGCTGACCTGTGCAAAGCAAGCGAATCGGTGCTAGCGTTTTGCATAGCATTGATGTGTAAATCTCCCGATCGAACAGCCGAGGAGGTGTGCGATGACCTATGTGATCACCGAGCCCTGCATCGGGGAGAAGGACAATTCCTGCGTCGAGGTCTGCCCGGTCGACTGCATCCACCCCACTCCCGAGGAGCCCGACTACGAGGCTCACGAGCAGCTCTACATCGACCCCGACGAGTGCATCGACTGCGACGCCTGCGTCGAGGCCTGCCCGGTCGACGCGATCTACGCCCAGGAGCAGGTCCCGCCGGAGTGGGAGCGATTCACGGCGCTCAACGCCGCCTACTTCAAGGATCAGCTCGGTTGAGCGCCTGGCGGTGATCCGGCCCGCCGGCCACCCGCTCCGTGGCGTCGCGATCGCCGGCGGGGTCGCGACCGTCGTCGCGATCGAGCTGCGGATCTTCGCCCCGTTCGACCATGGCGTCTGGCTGGTCGCCTATCTGCTGCTGGTCGGGACCGTCGCGCCTCTGCTGCTCGCGCGCGGCGAGCAGCGGCTCGGCGCGCCGGCGGCGGGCGCTGCGGCATCGGGGGAGGCGGCGGCCTGGCTGGTCGGCGTCGCCGCCGTCCCGGCCGGCGTCCTCGCCGACGCGCGCCTCCTCGTCGTCGCCGGCGGCGCGGCCCTGCTCGCCGCGCTCGCGTCGATCGCCCGGCGCTCGCGGCCGCGCGACGCCGGGCGCGCCAGCGGCTCCGGCCGCGACCTGCTCATCCACGGCACCGTCGTAGGCTTCATGGCCGTGAGCACCGTCGTCGGCATCGCCCTCGCCTGGGACACCCCGTGGCTCTAGCGCCCGGGAACGGCTCCGAACCCGCCGCCGAGGAGGAGGCCTATGTCGCCTATTGCGCGTTCAAGGCACGCGGCCCGGCGGCCGGCGCCGAATCGCCGGCCGCTGTCGAGCTGGCGGCTGAGGCGGAGTCGGCGCTCGGGCACGTGACCGTCCGCGGCGGCTACGACCTGACCGGCTTCCGGGCCGAGGCCGATGTCCTGCTGTGGCTGATCGCGAACGACCCAGTCGCGCTTCAGGACTCGATCGCCGCCTTCGGTCGCAGCGGCCTCGGCTCGATGCTCGAGCTCTGGTGGAGCGCGATCGGCGTCCACCGCCCGGCCGAGTTCAACAAGTCCCACCTCCCCGCCTTCATCGAGGGCCGCGACCCGCTTCCGTTCGTCTGCGTCTACCCCTACGTCCGCACCCACGACTGGTACCTGCTGGCGCCGGACGAGCGTGCAGCGCTCCTCGCCGAGCACGGGCGAATGGGCCGTGAGTACCCGCAGGTGCAGGCGAACACGGTCAGCGCGTTCGGGCTCGGCGACTACGAGTGGCTGCTCGCCTTCGAGGCCGATCGGCTGAGCCCGATCACCGACCTGATGCGCCACCTGCGGAGCGCCGGCGCGCGCCGCTACACCCGGCACGAGCTGCCGTTCCTGACCGGCCGGCGGCGGCCGCTTGCCGAGATCGCCGAGCTGGTCAGCCCGAGCTCTGCCGCTCGGCTGCCCGCTCCCTGACCTGCGCCTTCTCGTCGAGGCTGAGCGCGCCGGGGTGACCGGGACCCGGCCAGGGCGTGAGCAGCAGAAGAAAGCGGGCGTCGCTCCGCGCGTCGACGCGATGGCGCTCGGTCGGCTCGAACTCGACCAGCATGCCGACGCCCCCGGCGGCGCGCTCACCCGATTCGAGCGCCGTGACCTCGATCTCGCCGGCGACGACGACGAGCCAGGCGCGCTCGTGGACCTCGTGGTCGTCGAGGCTCTCGCCGACCGGCAGGTCGATGACGATCGCACGGGCATCGTCGTTGGACGCGACGATCTCCGGCGCGCGCGGCTGCGTGTCGAGCTCGTTCAGCGACCAGGTCTTCATCGGGCTCTCCCGCGGGAACCCTATCGGGCCTCCGGGCCGAACGGGCCGGAGGCCCGGCTCAGCTCGCCAGCGATCGCAAGGCCAACTCGGGCCCGGCCTCGGGCTCGTCACCGGTCCCGCGGCGGCCGAGGTCGGCCGCGTGCGCGGCGAAGCGCAGGTTCTGGTCGATCGCGAACAGGAGCCGCGCGAGCCGCTCCGCCTCCGGGTTCGACCCCTCCTGCTCCTCCTGCTCGCGGAGGACGAGGCCGCGCATCATCAGCATCGAGTTCGCAAGCGACTCGAACGCCGAGGTCGCGCAGCCCAGCGCTGCCGGGACGGCTCTGCCGCCGCCCTCGGCGCCGGCGACCCGCTCGAGCTCCTGGGCCGATTCGGCCAGCCCGATGCAGCGGTCGTAGAGCGTCGCCTCCGAGCGCGTGCGCGGCTCGGGGCGCCTTGCTGCGCCGAGCGCTCGACGGCGCTCGGCTCGTTGTCTGATTCGTTCGATTCCCATGCCTTGATCCTGCCCGCTCGCGGGCCTGCCCGAAATGGGTGAATCTGTGTAGATCGGCGGCCCGAGGATGGTCAAGAAGACCCATAGGCCCCGGGCGGCGGCGCGTCGATCATCCCCCTATGTCCGCGAACGCCACCACACCCACCGATAGCCCGATCCCGACTCCGGCCGTGCGCCCGGCCCGGATAACGCTCACCCGCGAGGGCGAGCGTGAGCTCCGTGCCCGGCGGGACGCGCTCCGTCACGCGATCGACGTCGAGCTGCCGCGCCGGCTCCGCAGCGTGCGCGGGTTCGGCGACGCGACCGACAACGACGAGTACCTGCAGATCCTCGAGGAGGAGGCGGTGAGCAGCGCCCGCCTGCAGGCGCTCGAGCAGATCCTCGCCACCGCGGAGGTCGTCGACGGGGAGGAGGCCGACGCCGGCATCGCCGCGATCGGCTCGCTCGTGACGATCCGGATCGGCGGCAGGACGGCCGAGCGGTGCATCGTCGGCGACTATGAGGCGAGCGGGGACGACACCGTCTCGGCCTCCTCGCCGATCGGGAGCGCGATCCTCGGCCGCCGCGCCGGTGAGACCGTCGCCGTCGAGCTGCCCAACGGGGCGGTTCGCGACCTCGAGATCGTCGCGGTGCGAACCGCCGCCGACGGCCCCGAGCGGCTGGTCGCCTGAGCGCGCCGCCGCCGGCTCGAGCTACGCCTCGACGAGGCCGCGGCGGATCGCGTAACGGGTCAGGTCGACCCGGTTGCGGAGCCCGAGCTTCTCGAGCACGTTGGCGCGATGGCGGTCGACCGTACGGCTGCTGATGATCAGCATCTCGCCGATCTCGTCACTCGTGTGGCCCTCGGCGATCAGCTTGACCACGTCCGACTCGCGAGGCGTGAGCGGATCGGCGGGACCGCCGACCGCCGTCGCCAGGTCGCGGACGATCGCGCGGGCGGTGCGCGGCTGGATGAAGGTCCCGCCGCGGAGAGCCTGGCGGCAGGCCTCGATCAGCTCGCGGTTGGCGGCCGACTTCAGCACGTAGCCGGAGGCGCCGGCCTCGAGCGCCGCGAGGAAGTAGCGCTCGTTGTCGTGCATCGAGAGCATCAGCACGCGCACGTCGGGGCGCTGCCGCGAGATCTCGCGGGCGACGTTGATTCCGGTCATCCCCGGCATCGAGACGTCGAGAACGGCGAGGTCGACCTCGCCGGCGAGGACCGTGCGGATCGCCTCGACGCCGTCGCTCGCGACCGCGGTCACCTCGAGGTCGGGAGCGCTGTCGATCACGAGCGCGAGGCCGTCGCGGACCATCTCGTGGTCGTCGGCGAGCAGGATTCGAGCCTTCAGCGGAACGCTCATGCCGAGCCTCCCAGCGGCAGCTCGAGGCGTACCCGCGTGCCCCGCCCGCCCGGGCCGGGGCCGATCTCGAGTGCCGCGCCGGCGAGCCGGGCGCGCTCCCGCATCCCCTTGATTCCGACCCCGGGCTCGCTGCCGGGTGGGAACCCCCGCCCGTCGTCGTCGACCTCGAGCCGGAGGACGCCGTCGCGCTCGGAGACGGCCAGCCGGGCGCGCAACGCGCCGGCGTGGCGGCCGGCGTTCGAGAGCGCCTCCTGGGCAACGCGGTAGACGACGAGCTCCCGCTCGCCGCTCAGCTCGAGCTCGGACGGAAGGTCGCGCTCCACGATCAGCCCGTGGTCGGCGCCGACGCTCGCGGCGAGCGCGACCAGGGCGTCGATCAACCCGAGGTCGTCGAGCATCTCGGGCCGGAGCTCGTGGGCGATCCGGCGCAGCTCGTCGAGGTAGAAGTGGATCCGCCGGGCGATCTCGGCGTAGGTCTCGCCGCCGTCGCCGGGCGGTTCGGCCGCCGCCCGCTCCGCCATCAGGGCGATCGCGACGAGCCCCTGGCCGACCTCGTCGTGGAGCTCGCGCGCGACCCGCTTGCGCTCGCTCTCCTGGGCCGCCAGCGCGACCTGCGCGGAATGGGGGCACTCGCTGACCGTAAGCATGAAGCCGACCGTAGAGGCCGACCTATCAGAAGTCCAATATATGCGAAGCTAGGCTGTGAAAAGCTGGACTTATGGATGTCGGGCTCCGCCACCTGCGCTACTTCCTCGCCGTCGCCGACGAGCTCCACTTCGGACGCGCCGCCGAGCGGGTCCGCGTCGCCCAGCCCGCGGTCAGCCAGCAGATCCAGCGCCTCGAGCAGGCGATCGGCACGCGGCTGTTCGAACGCAACCGCCGCGAGGTGCGGCTGACGCCGGCCGGCGAGACGCTGCGCGTCTACGCCCAGCGGGCGGTCGACGACGTCGAGCTCGGGATCCGTGCAGCACAGCGCGCCGCGGCCGGCGAGATCGGCCACCTCACCGTCGGCTTCCTCGAGACCGCCGCGAGCACGATCGTCCCGCAGGCGGTGCGGAGGTTCCAGGCCGCCCACCCCGACGTCGAGCTGACCCTGCGCGAGCTCGGGGTCGGCGCCCAGATCGACGGCCTCGAGTCGAGCCGGCTCGACGTCGGCTTCCTCCGCCCCCCGGTCGAAAGCGGCGGCCTCGTCTTCGAGAAGCTGATCGACGAGGACCTCGTCGCCGCGGTGCCGAGCGGCCACCCGCTCGCCGGCCGTGACTCGGTCGTCGCGAGAACGATCGCCGGCGAGCCGCTCGTTCTGCTCGCCCGCGAGGTCGTGCCCGGCCTCTACGACCAGGTCCTGGCGTTCAGCCAGGAGGCCGCGGGCGCCGGCAACATCGCCCAGGAGGCGACCAGCATCCAGGCCGTGCTCGGGCTCGTCGCCGCCGGACTCGGCATCGCCGTGCTGCCGGCGTCGGTGCGGAGCCTGAGCCGGGTCGGCGTCGATTTCGTCGCGATCCGCTCCCGTCACCGCTCACCCCTCTACATCGCTCGTCGCCGCGGCGACGAGCGAGCGCTCGTGGCGCGGTTCATCGCCGCCGCCCGCGCGGCCGCCGAGGCCTCCGGCTAGGCGCGACTGGCTGGCTGGCCAGTACCCTCCTCCCGAGCGAGCACCGAAGGGAGCCCGATGGCCGGCGACACCGAAACCAGGACCGACCTCGACGCGATCGACGTCGGCGAGCCCGAGCACTGGCAGCAGGGGCCGCCGCACGAGCTCTTCCGCCGGCTCCGCGGCGAGTGCCCGGTCCACTGGTCGGAGATCAACGAGTACCCGGACGAGGCCGGTTTCTGGTCGGTCGTCAAAGCCCGGGACGTGCACACGGTGAGCCGTGACTGGAGCACCTACTCCTCCGAGGTCGGGGGGTGCATGGCGCTCACCCACGCGATCCCGCTCGAGTTGATGACGTCGATGTTCATCGCCATGGACCCGCCCAAGCACGATCGCCTCAAGGCGCTCTTCCAGCGCGGGTTCACGCCGAAGCGGATCGCCATGCACGAGGACGAGATCCGCGCGATCGCGACCGGCGTCCTCGACCGGCTCGAGGGCCGCGAGACCTGCGACATCGTCGACGAGATCGCCCAGCCGGTCGTCTCGCGCGTGATCGGCAGCTTCATGGGGATCAACGAGGAGGACGACAAGGCGTGGGCGACGCTGATGAACACGACGCTCGGCGTCGGCGACGAGGAGCTCGCGCCGGGCGGGCTCGAGAAGGTGCTCGCCGAGGACTTCCCGGAGATCTTCCGGCGCTCGCAGGAGATGATCGACGCCCGCCGTGAGCACCCGACCGACGATCTCACGAGCGTCCTCGTCCACGCCGAGATCGACGGCGAGACGCTGGCCGACCACGAGATCGTCATGGGCTTCTTCCTGCTCGTCGCCGCCGGCAACGACTCGACCAAGGCGACGTTCACCAGCGGCATGAACGCGCTCCTCGACCACCCCGACCAGATGCAGGAGCTGGTCGAGGATCCGTCGCTGATCCCGGCCGCGATCGAGGAGTGCCTGCGGATGTTCCCCGCGTTCGCGAACTTCCGGCGAACCGCGACGGCGGACGCCGAGATCGACGGGCATCCGATCGCCGCCGGCGACAAGGTGCTGATGTGGTACGTGTCGAGCAACCGCGACGAGGAGGTCTATGAAGAGCCCGACCGGTTCGACATCCACCGCAACCCCGAGCATCAGGCCTTCGGCGCCGGTGGCCGCCACTTCTGCCTCGGCACGGCGCTGGCCCGGCTCGAGCTCAAGGTCCTGTTCGAGGAGACGCTGAAGCGCTACCCGCGGATGACCCGGGACGGCGAGCCCCGCCCGGCCGTCTCCCAGTTCCTCAACCAGCTGAAGACGCTGCCGGTCTGCCTGCACGGCTGACGCCGCACGGGTAATAGGATTGTTCCCTGCCCCCGAGGGGAGCTGGTTTGGGACAAGGCGATGAGCGGGAACCTGGGTCGTCGGGCGTCGCGCCGGCGCGCCCCGACCTGCTCCGCGGGCTGACCGAGCCCCGGTACTCGCGGCGCCGCTTCGTCCGCGGCGCCGCCGGGCTGGTCGCGGCGGGCTCGTTGGCCGGCGCGCTGTCGGCCTGCGGGATCGCCGGCACCCGCGACACCGGCTGGGAGGACGGGTTCGACTGGGGGGCGTGGTGGGGCGAACAGCAGAAGCAGGGGACGTTCGACTTCGCCAACTGGCCGCTCTACATCGATCGGACCAAGGACGGATCGCCGACCATCAACGAGTTCAGCGACGAGTACGGGATCACCGTCAACTACCGACCGGTGATCCAGGACAACGCGACGTTCTTCGCTCAGATCAGTCCGGTCCTGCAGGCCGGGCAGTCGATCGGCTACGACATGGTCGTG
>DASSEM010000088.1:0-29554 GCA_035695265.1 Solirubrobacterales bacterium | reverse complement strand
GTCCGAGGACGAGTCCGGACCGCCGCCGAAGATCACGCCCTGCCCGTTGCCGTCGATCACGTTCCCGGTCACGACCGAGTCGTCGGCGTCGGGGTAGAGCTGGACGCCGCGGTCGGCGTTGCCGTAGATCAGGTTGTCGCGGACCACCGTGTCGCGGGCGTTGGCGATGTAGATGCCGTGGTGATGGTTGGTTGCCGGGAGCAGGCCGCAGTCGTGGATCGCGTTGTTCTCGATCACGACGCCACGGGGCGGCGCATCGTCCCGATAGTTGTTCACGCTGACGCAGATCGCGGTGTGACCGTTCGCGATGTCGTTGCCGCGGAGGACGACGTCGTCGGCGTTGATGGTCGGGCTCGGCTTGCCTTCCGGGTTGCGGCCGTCGAGGATCAGGTTCTCCACCCGCGTCCCATCGGCACCCGTCTCGATCCAGAGGCGGCCCGCAAGGGTGGCGCTCTCACCCGGGAAGCTGGTCAGCACGACTCCCGGCTCCCCGATCGTCGCGACCTCGTCGAGCTCGTGGACGCCGCCCCGCAGGCAGCCGGTCTCGCCGGATCGAAGCGCCGATGCAAACGCGGCGGCGTCGCCGCCGACGGCGAGGACCTCGTCGCAGTCGATCTCTGCCGCTCCCTCCCGGGGGCCTGTCGCGCCGGCGGACGCCGGCGTGCCTGCCGGCTCGTCCGCGCTCACCACGATGCCGGCGCCAAAGGCGGCCGCTGCCACCAGCAGCAGCACCAGCAGCAAGGGTTGCGCGCGGCGTCCCAACCGGCCATCAGCGTACCGTCGCGGCTGCGTCCGTGAGCCGGCTCTCAGCCGCGACCGCGGGTGATCACCCGCTCGCAGCCGCGGACGCGGTCCTTGCGCTCGACCGTGGCGCGATCGCGTCCGTGCCCGCACTTGATGACGTCGCGGCGGCGGTTGACGGCGCGGAGCCGGTCGGGACCCTGGCCGCCGAGCAGGCAGTCCGGCCCGCCCTTGCCGCCGACGATCTTGTCGCCGCCCCACTTGCCGGCGAGGCGATCGCTGCCCGGGCCCCCGATCAGCCGGTCGCGGGCCTTGCTGCCGACCAGGGATCGGCGGCCGGCGCCGGCCTGGTCCGGAGCGCAGGGCGACTTGCCGCCGCCGGCGCCGTCCGGAGGCTCGGGCCCGTCCGGACCGGAGGGCATCTGTGGGACCTTGCCGCCGAGGACGTCCGCGCAGGGGCTGCTCTGGCTGAGGCTGAAGTTGCCGTCGCGCGGGTCGGCGTAGCCGGGGTTGGCGACGACGTTGTTCTGGGCGCGGGCTCCGGTCATCGGCTGGATGCCGCTGCCGTCCGGCGTGCCCTCGTAGCTGTCGCGCGCGGTCCAGACGCAGTTGTCGCGGGCGACGTTGCCGGACCCGACCGGCCCCTGCCAGTGCGACTGGATGTTCCAGCGGATGTTCGAGTTGGTGATGACGTTGTCGGCGACGAGGTTGTTGTCCGAGGACGAGTCCGGACCGCCGCCGAAGATCACGCCCTGCCCGTTGCCGTCGATCACGTTCCCGGTCACGACCGAGTCGTCGGCGTCGGGGTAGAGCTGGACGCCGCGGTCGGCGTTGCCGTAGATCAGGTTGCCCCTGATCACGGTGTTCCGGGCGTGGGAGGCGTAGATCCCATGATGGTGATTGGTCGCCGGCAGCTCGCCGCAGTCGTGGATGACGTTGCCCTCGATCAGGACGTCGCGGGTCGGCGGCTCGTTCCTGTAGCTGGACACGGCGACACAGATCCCCTGGTGGTGGTTGGTGATCTCGTTGTCGCGGAGAATCACGTCGTCGGCGTAGATCAGGGGACCGAGGAGCTCGTCGACGTTGCGACCGTCGAGGCTCAGGTTCTCAGCGACGGCTCCGTCGGCCGTGTAGTTGATGCGGAGCTGCCCGCGCAGCGTCGCGCGCTCGCCCGGGTAGCTGGTCAGGGTCACGTTCGGAGTCTTCACCACGAACTGGCGGTCCGCGTAGGTTCCCGCCCGCAGGCACCCGGTCTGGCCGCTCTGGAGGTTGTCCAGGAGGGCCGGGACGGTCCTCAGCGGTGCGGCTTCGGTGCCGGTCGCCGAGTCGGAGCCGTCCGGGGCCACGACGAGATCGCAGCCCGAAGCCGCGGAAGCCGGGTCGGAGTCGGATGCGATCGCGACCGCGAGCGCCGCGAGCGCGGCGAGCCCGGTTGCTGCGATTTTTCCGAGTGCGGAGATGTCCGATCCATTCCCGTGGCTGGTCCCCACTCGCTATCGACGGCTTTCCCGCGCCCCGAAGGACAGGCGAGGAACCCGGACGTTCGTCCACGGTCCTCCACGGCCTTCCTGTTAGCTTTCGCCCATGGCGGTCGGCCGCGCAACGGGACAACGCCCGCTGATCGTCGTCGGCACCGGGCGCTGCGGCTCGACCTTCCTTCACCGCCTCCTGGCCTTCCACGAGGAGCTCGGGTGGCTTTCGACCTTCAACGAGACGCTTCCGCGCCAGCAGTGGCTCTCGGCCTTCTCGCGCCTGTATGCGGCGCCGCTGCCGGCCGGGCTGAAGGAGAGGAAGGCGTTTCCGAAGCCCTTCGAGGCCTACCGGTTCTGGGAGAGCTACCTGCCGGGCTTCTCGCGACGCGAACGCCCTCAGGTACCGGAGGAGCTCGACGCGGCGATGATCGAGCCGGTCCGGGCCGCCACCGCGAGGATCCTCCGCTACCACGGGCGCGACCGGCTCCTCGTCAAGGTGACCGGATGGGCGCGGATGGCCTACTTCGACCGGATCTACCCCGATGCATCCTTCGTCTTCCTGCAGCGCGACCCGCGCTCGGTGGTCAGCTCCTGGATCAAGGCGGGCTGGCTCGATGTCACCAGCGCGCCGGACACCCCGGACTGGCAGTGGGGCCGGGTCCCCGAGGAGTACCTCGCCGCCTGGAGCGACCTCGGCGGCGGGCCGCAGCTCTCCACCGCGCTGAAGATTCGCTTGGACCTCGACGACATCGCCGCCAACTCCGCCCTGCTGCCCGGTCGCGTCCACGAGCTCACCTATGAGGACCTGATCACCGAGCCGGAGCCGGCCCTGCGGGAACTCTGCAGCTTCGCCGGATTGCCGTGGACCCCGGCGTTCGCCCGCACCGTCGCCGCGACCGAGTTCTACGACTCGACCCGAACCTGGGAGAAGCACTTGACCGCCGCCGAGGGCGACCGCGTGCTGGAGTTCATCAGCCGCACCGAGCGCGCGCCCGCCTGACCGACACTCGCCGGCCGGACCTCAGGAGCGCGGCTTGCCGAAGTCGCGGAGCAGCGCCGGCCCGGTCATCAGGATGATCTTGAAGTCGAGCCACGGGGAGCGGTTCTCGATGTAGTAGTTGTCCCACTCGACCCGATCGGCGATCGAGGTGTTGCCGCGCAGCCCCTGGACCTGCGACCAGCCGGTGATCCCCGACTTGACGCGATGGCGGTCCGCGTAGCGGTAGACGGACTCGTCGAACAGCCGCACGTAGCTCGGGCGCTCCGGGCGCGGGCCGACCAGCGACATGTCGCCGCGGAATACGTTGAAGAGCTGCGGCAGCTCATCGATCGAGCTGCGGCGCAGGAGCGTGCCGGTCCGGGTGCGCCGGTCGACCCCCTCGACGCCGCCCGGGGCGACGTCCTCGCCCTCCGACGCGGCCGGCTCGGGGGCCGAGCCCTCGTCCGGCGCTGCGTCGCGCATGGTCCGGAACTTGAGGACGTCGAACTCCTTGCCGTCGAGGCCGACCCGGGCCTGGCGGAACAGGATCGGACGCCCGAGCGTCAGCAGGGTCGCGAGCGCCGCGAGCAGCATGACCGGCGATGTGACCGCGATCGCGAGCGCGGCGATGACGCGATCGGAGCCGTACTTGATCGCGTACTGCCAACCCTGCGGGTCACTTGGGCGGACCGAGACGATCGGGATGCCGCCGATCCGCTCGAGCTCGAGGTCGTCGGTGACGCCCTCGAAGAGCCGCGGCAGCACCGACACCGTCACCCCGCGCGCCTGACAGCGGCGCAGCAGGTCCAGCTCGGCCTGGTGGGAGCTGGTCGAGAAGCTGACGACGACGTGCGTGACCTGCAGCTCCTCGAGCGCCGCCTCGAGACCGGGCCCGAACAGCCGTGTGCCGCCACGCTCGACCGGTTGCGACCCGAGCACCGGGACCGTGGGCGCGCTGCGGTCATCGAACTCGAGCGGGTCGTCGTCGACGAACGCCACCGGCCGCAACCCGAACTCGGGACGCTGCAAGAGCCGGTCGGCGAACTGGCGACCGACGGCCCCGGCGCCGATGATCAGCGCCCGCTCGCCGATGACCCCTTCGCGGCGCCGCCGCATCTCGACGATGTGGCGGCCGCCGCGGGCAGCGATCACGTAGGTGGAGGCGAAGAGCCAGGCGCGTGCCGCCTGCGCCGCGGCGTCGGGGTTGTCGAAGATCAACACCCGCCCGAACGTCATGCACATCGCCACGATCGCGGTCGCGGCGACGATCGCGCGGGCGTCCTCGAGGAAGTGCGTCGCGAAGGAGAAGCGGTAGAGCCCGAAGTAGACGAGCACGACGAGGACGAGGACGCAGAAGACCGTCAGCGAGATGACATCGGTGCGGAGGCTGGCGGCGGGCGCGCTGAGGACCGAGGCGACCGCGGCCAGCGCGAGCATCGCCGCGTCGACCCCGAAGCTCGTGGCGTCGAAGATCGGCGGCCCGCTGTGCGCCCGGCGCCGGCCGCGCAGGCCGACGAGGTCGACCGGCCACCGCCGGACGGGAACCCGCGACGCCGTCACGTCGCTGATCGCGCCGGTATCGATCGATGAGCTGCTCTTGGCCATCCGTGTCGTCCTATCGGCGGCTCGTCCGCGTTCCTCAATCATCGAAAGATGACGGTCCCGTGTTTCGCTTCTCCTCGCCTCCCTGCGGCCACCGGCGAGACGTTCAAGGTTCCAGGGCTTCGACGGCGAATTGGATCCGGATGCGGGTCCTGATCCTCAGCCAGCACTTCACCCCGGAAGTCACGGCCGCTCGATTCAGGATAGAGCCATTCGTCGAGGCCCTGCGCGGATCCGGTCATGAGGTCGAGGTGATCTGTGCGGTCCCCAATCATCCCGAGGGCGTGATCGACGCCGCCTTCCGCGGGAGGCCGCTGGTCCGCCGGCGCGCGCCGGGGCTCCTGGTCGATTACGTCTGGGTCCGGGTGACGCCGGACAAGACGATGCGGACGCGGCTCGAGCTCTACGGCTCCTACGCCGCGATGGCGATTGCCGCCGGCGCGGCGGCGCAGCGGCCCGACGTCGTCGTGGCGAGCTCCCCTCCCCTCACCGTCGGCCTCGCCGGCGCGATCGTCGCTGCCCGCCACCGGGTCCCCTGGGTGCTCGACATCCGCGACCTCTGGCCGAAGGCGGCGGTGGTTCTCGGGGAGCTGAGCTCGGAGCGGTCGATCGCCGCCGCCGAACGGCTCGAGCGCTGGCTCTACCGCAAGGCCGATCTGATCACCACCGTGACCGAGCCCTTCCGCCGGCACATCGCCGAACGATCGCCGCCCGGCGCCAGGATCGAGGTCCTGCCGAACGGAACCACTCGCGCCTGGCTCGAGCGCGGCCGCCGCCGCGCCGATCGCGAGGCGCTCGGACTGCCCGCCGACCGCTTCGTCTGGGCCTACGCCGGCAACCTCGGGCTCTATCACGGCCTCGACACGGCGATGGACGCCGCCGAGCTGCTCGGCGATGGGTTCCAGCTCCTGCTGATCGGCCATGGTCCGTTACGCGACGAGCTCGAGCGCCGAGCGGCCACCCTGCCGCCCGGCCGGGTCCGGCTGGAGGGGCTGATGTCGCCCGATGACGCCGCCGACCGCCTGCTCGCCGCCGACGCGCTCCTGGTCGCGCTCAGGGCGTCGCTCGACGACGTGGTCTCCTCGAAGCTGTTCGACTACTGCGCCCTCGGCCGCCCGCTGGTCGTGGCGGCGATCGGCGAGACACGACGCCTCGCCGAGGGGGTCGCGGTCCTGGCGCCACCGGAGGACCCGGCCGCAATGGCCGATGCGGTCCGGACGCTGCGCGACGATCCCGCGCTCGGACGCGAGCTCGGCGAGCGGGCCCGCGAGCTCGCCCACGACTATCTGCGTGAGACGCAGGCGCAGCGACTCGTCGGCGAGCTGGAATCGCTCGCGTCGGCCGAAGGCCCCCGCTGATATTGAATTGTTGACGACTTGGGGTGCCGCCGCCGGCAGCGGCAGCACCCGGTCCAGATCTCCCTAGATCTCCCTAGACGGCGTCCTCGCGACGGGCGGCCATCCGCGCCATCCCGAACCCACCGAGCAGCAGCAGCAGGCCGCCTCCGGCGAGCAGCTCCAGGTCGAGACCCGTGAACGGCAGTGCGCTGCTGTTCGCGGCCTCGGAGCCCGGATCGGCCGGATCACCACCGGTGACGGAACCGGCAACCTCGCCACCCTGTCCCCCGTAGGTGCCTACCGATGAGTTGCCGGCGAACGCTGCAGGTGCAAGCGCAAGCGCGACGACCAGGACAATCGTGCTGAGAATCATTCTCGACTTCACGAATAACTCCTCGTGATCTTCCAGCGACCGGCCATTTCAAGCCCCCCGGGTGCTGTGATGGGTAACTGTGGCCGACCGACAAACCGACGAACGGTGCCGGCGCCCAGGGGAACGGTGCCGGGCATTCTTACACAACCGAGAGGCCGTGACAAGGAGGTCCTAGGTCTGCATCTAATCCTTGCAATAGCGGGTGCCCTGGGACGGGCCCACCCGGGCACAGACACGGTCGATCAGCGCCCGGTCGATCGCCCTGCTGGTCAGCGGATCACCGCCGTTGGCGCGGCGTAGCGCGATCGCGATCAGTGGCTCGTCGGGGTTCAGCGCCTGCGCCCTGCGGAGCCGGTCGATTCCTTGCACCCGATGCCCGGCGGCGATGTCGAGGACCCCGAGCTCGAGCAGCGCGTACCAGTTCGTCGGCTCCCGCTCCGCGGCTCGCGCGAAGGCCGCCGCCGCCTCCCGCTCGTCGCCGTCGCGGATCGCGATCGTGCCGGCGACGAGGTCGGGGCGTGCCGAGAGTGGGTTGAGATCGCGGGCGGTCTCGAGCCGCGAGAGCGCCGCCGCAGGATCGGCCGGCCAGTCGGCGGCGGCGCTCTCGGTGAGCCGGGCCGAGACCCACGGCAGCGCGAGCGCGACGACCGCCGCGACCCCGGCCACCGCCGCGGTCGCTGCCAGCCCGATCCGCGCCGCGCCCGGCAGCGGCTGCCGGACCGGTGATGGGTCGCCGGGTTCGCCGGCCGGAAGCCCGCCGCCGGCGATGCCGAGCCAGGCCATCACCGGCATCGCGATCGCGGCGAAGGTCCAGAGCCAATCGCCGCTGCTGTGGAGCAGGAAGTAAGCGGCGGCGGCCAGCGCCACCGCCGCCACCCCGCGTCCGAGCGGGTCGCGCGCCCGTGCCCGGGTGCGGAAGGCGGCGACCGCGGCCGCGACGAGAAAGCCCGCGAACAGCAGCGTGCCGACGATCCCGGTTCCGGCCAGCAGCCGGACCGGGAGGCTGTGCGGATAGAACGGCTCTTCGCTGGTGTCGCGGTGCTCGAGGTAGGTGACCGCGAAGTTGTCCGCCCCTTCGCCGAGGACCGGCGAGGCCGCGAACCCGTCGCCGAGCCCGACGGTCCAGAAGTCGTAGCGGCCGCTCCCGAGGTCACCGCTGAATCGGGAGGAGTCGAAGCCTCCCTTGTCGTAGTCGCCCTTGAAGTCCTGCCAGCGGTCATCCGCCCAGCCGGCCGGGTCGCCGACCGCGACCAGCGCCACCGCGAGCGCGGCGATCGCGACGATGACGCTGATCACGGCGCCGATCCGGCCCGCCGTTCTGGCCGCCGGCTCGGAGACCTCGAGCCGGCCGTCGGCGAACGCGACCGCGGTCCCGACGATCAGCAGGCCGGCGAACGAGAGCAGCATCGCATCGGCTGCGTCGGCAAATGCGGTGCCGACGTTGCCGCCGTCGTCGCTGACCGCGAAGACGTCGAGGATCGGCGCCGCGACGATCGCGGTGGTGCCGAGGGCGAGGAAGAGGAAGAGGAGGGCGCGGATCCGGTTCGGCGTGACGAGCAGGTAGAAGAGGAGCGCGAACGGGATCACCAGAAGCGACGCCCGGCTCTGCGGCATCAGCGCGAGCTGGACCAGGAAGCCGGCGACGGCGAGCAACAGCCCCCGCAGCCACCACGGCACCTCGCGGCGCGAGGCGAGATGGACGGCGGGCCAGAACCCGCCGATGAACACCGCGGCCACGGCGTTCGGGTAGCCGGTCGGCTCGGCGAGGCGGCCGTTGATCAAGGACAGCGCCGCCTCCGGCGAACCGGCGGCGTCGAGGAGCACGACCGCGCCGACGGCGGCGAGGCCGACCGCGAAAAGGCCGAGGACGAACGCCGCCGAGCCCGCCCGCCAAGCGACGATCGAGAAGAGCGCGTAGACGATCAGGTAGGCGAGCGCACGGTTGGCGCCGTCCAGGGCCGTCCCTTCCACATCCGCCCAGGCGATCGAGGCGAAGCTCCAGGCGACGAACGCGGCGAGCAGGAGGATCGCGATCCGGCTGGCCCGGTCGAGCTCGCGCAGGCGTCCCCGGTAGGCGAACGCTGCGACGGCGAGGAGCCCGAGCATGAAGAGGCCCGCCGGCGCCCAACTGGTCACCTCCCAGCCCCCCTCCGACGCAGCGAGGACGATGAAGGCGGCGACCCCGAGCAGGCCCGGGATCAGCTCGGGCCGGCGTGCGAGCGCGGCAAGGCGGTCTCCGGCCATGTCCCGCTCAGCCGGCCTCGGCGGTGGTCCTCACGGCTGCAGCTTATTCGGGGCGGCGGGCGCCGCCCTCAGCTCCCGATCTTCACCCACTTGGCGACCGACGGCACGCCCTTCTTGTTGAGTACGAAGAGCATGTAGTAGCCGGGCGGGGCGACCCCCGCGTTCGGTGGCGTGACCACACGCAGGCCCTTGAAGCCCTTCCTCTTGTGCTTCCTGTGCTTCCTGCTCTTCTTGTGCTTCGGCTTCTTGACCTTCAGCGGGACGAGCCGCTGGTTCATGTCGTTGCCGTGAGTGGTCGCCGCGGGCGCCACCAGGACGGCGCTCTTCGCCTTCGACTTGCCCTTCGTGGAGACCTTGATCAGCTCGTGCCAATCGGCCTTTCGCGGCGCCTTCTTGATCACCGGCCGCTTGCCCTTGAACAGGTACGGCGGCGAGTAGATCTCGGCGGTGTCGGTGAGGCTGTTGTCCCCGTTGGGCTCGAGCGGGTGCTTGTTGTCGCCGCCGGAGAAGACCCTTCCGTCGGGGAGCAGCAGCGCCGTCGCGTGGTAGCCCCGGTCCTCCATCTGCGCCGGGCCGAGCCGCCACTTCCCGGTGTCGGGGTCGTACAGCTCCACCTGGCGGCGGGCGCCGTCGCCGTCGATCCTGTAGACGCCGTCCTCGAGGTTCTCGCCGTAGCCGCCGCCGACGGTGACCATCGACCGGTCGGGAAGCAGGACGGTGTTCTGGTAGGAGCGGCCGATGTTCAGCGGGCTGCCCGACTTCCAGCCCTCGCCGGCGCGCTTCAGGTCGATCGTCTCGGTAGTCGCGGACGGCAGCCGCGAGCCGTCGGGCAGCGGCTGCCCGCCGATGCCGCCGAACATCGTCACCTTCCAGGAGCCGCGCGTAGTGCCCGGCTCGAGGACGGCGTTGCCGCCGTTGCGCTGCTCGAGGCTGCGCGGCAGCTCCGTCCAGGTGATCGGATCATCGGGATCGCGGGCGTCGATCAAAGCCGAATGCCGCGGCAGCGGGCCGGCGACCGCGACCCGCTCGTCGGGCAGCGTGAAGAGGTGCGGATAGAGGAGGCCGGTGGGCAGGGTGACCTCGGGATGAAGGCTGAACGAGCCGACGCTGCCGGGGCTGCGACCCGGGGTGAAGACCTCGAAGTCCATGTTGAGGATCTTGCCCGGCGCCTCGTCGCCATACCCGCCGACCGTGATCGTGCGGCCGTCGGCGAGCATCACCTGGGTCGGGTACCAGCGCCCGTCGCTCATCTGCGGCTGCTGTGTCCAGCGCTCGGTCCACGGGTTGAAGGTGAAGGCGCGGTTCAGACCGGCCCAGTCGGGATAGGCGGGGTCGGAGCGGCCCGGGAGGACCAGGTTGCCGCCGGTCACCAGAACCTCGCCGGTGGGCAGGAACGACTGCCCCGAGCAGTAGATCGGCGCGATGCCCGGAGGCTGCGGCCCGGCGCCGTCGGGATCGACGACGGGCGGCGGAACGCTGGTGAACGCGCCGGGGCCATAGCCCTTCGACGGGTCCCAGAGGGTCCCGTTGCCGACGTTCGGCGGCTCGGCCGGGAAACCCCAGTAGAGCACCTTCCCGGTCGGCAGCATCACCGAGTGGATCGCGAAGGAGCTCGGCAGGTCGAACGGAGCGTGGGTCCAGCGCCCGACCTGGCTGGCCGGGGCTCGCGCCGCCGTCCGCCGCGCGAGCTGCAGCGATTGGCGCCGCTCATCGCGCACCGCCTGGTGCCGCTCCCGCGAGCTCATCGCCCGCCAGCGCCGCATGGCGCGCCGCTCGTCGCGCCGCTGCTCGGCGTGGTCGGCGGCATGGTCGGCCCCGAGCACCTCGGTCTCGTAGGCGCGCAGCTCGGCCTCGGGGAGATCGGGTGCCTCGACCCCATGTGCGTGGGCGACGCCGGTTGTAATCGTCATCCAAACGATCAACACGGTGCACATCCTGGCTACGGCGCCCTTCCTGGCGCCGCCATTTCCTATCCCCACGCGGCCAGCCTAGCGCACTGACGCGCAATGCGTTACAGGTGAAGGCGAACGCCCGCGCGGCCCGCTTCCACCGCGGGCTGCCGCCCGCTTGCGAGGCTCAACCGTCGGTCGTGCGGCCGGCGAGGGTGCGGCGGTCGATCTTGCCGGACCCGATCCGCGGCAGCTCGGAATGGACCACGACCCGCTTCGGGACCATGTGGCTCTCGAGCGACTCTGCGCAGTGGCGGCGCAACTCGTTGGCATCGAGCTCGACCCCGGCCTCGGCCGACACGTGCGCGTGCACCGCTTCGCCGAGGAGCCGGTCGGGCACCCCGACAACCGCGGCGTCGCGGACGCCAGGGAACGCGTGGAGCACCTCCTCGACCTCGCGCGGCGCGACCTTCTGCCCGCGCGACTTGATGATGTCGTCGCGACGGCCGACGAAGTAGAGGTAGCCGCGATCGTCGGCGCGGAACAGGTCGCCGGTTGCAAGCACCCGCTCCCACGGCCAGCGGCCGGGACGGAGGCGGCGGGCGGTCGCCTCCTCGTTTCCCCAGTAGCCCTGCATCACGTGCGCGCCGCGGACCATCAGCTCGCCGACGACGCCCGGCGCCGCCACCTCGCCGTCCTCGTCCTCGACCCATGCTTCGGTGCCGGGGATCGCGGTCCCGACCGAATCCGGGCTCGAGTCGACCTCCTCCGGGGGAAGACGGCAGACACGCTGGCATTCGGTCTGGCCGTACATCAGGTAGAGGCGGGCGCCGGGGAACGCCTCGCGCACCGCCTCGACCACGGGCGTCGGCAGTCCCGCTCCGGCGTTGGTGAGAAAGCGCAGGTGCGGCAGCTCCCGCTCGCCGATCCCGGGCAGGGACAGCAGGAGCTGGTAGATCGTCGGCACCGCCGCGAAGCCGGTGATCCGCTGCTCCTCGAAGAGCTGGACGATGCGGCCGGCGGCGCCGAGCCCGGGCTCGAGAACCAGCGTCGCGCCGAGCCGGACGCAGGCCAGCAGCTGGTAGAGGCCGTAGCCGAAGTAGAGCGGCAGGACGCAGAGGATCCGGTCGGAGCCGTCCATGTCGATGCTCTCGATGATCGAGTCGGCCACGAAGGACATGTTCCCGTGGGTGAGCGTCACCCCCTTCGGCTCGCCGGTCGAGCCCGAGGTGTAGATGACCGCGGCGAGGTCGGGGCCGACCATCGGGACGAAGTCGGCGCCGGGTTCCGCCGTCGCCTCCGCCTCGCCGTCGACGATCGTCGTCCCGGCGGGAGCGGCCGCGGACACCTTCTCGCGCGTGCCGGCCTCGCAGACCGCGGCGGCAGCTCCGACGTCGAGGAGGATCCGCTCGAGCTTCGCCGGGACGATCTCGGGGCTGATCGGCGAGAACGCGGCGCCGGCGCGGAGGATCGCGTAGACGGTCACCACCATCGGGATGCCGTTCGACATGACGATCGCGACCCGGTCGCCGCGCGCGACGCCGAGCCGCCGCAACTCGGTGGCGGCGGCATCCACCCGCCGGTCGAGGTCGGCGTAGCTGACCGACTCCTCGGCGGTGACGACGGCGGGCGCGTCGGGACGGGCGCGCGCCGTCGCCCCGAGGTCTTCGGCGAGGACGCTCGGTCTCAGGGCTCCGCCCGCTTGCGCTCGACGTAGCGGGCGATCGCGTCGACCGACCCGAAGTTGTCCTCGGTGATCTCGACGTCCTGGACGCCGACCGCGTAGCGCGCCTCGACCTCCTCGACGATCTCGACGAACCCGAGTGAGTCGACGATCCCGGCAGCGAGCAGCTCCTGGTCGTCGGCGAGCTCGGCGTCGGGATCGAGGTATAGGAAGTTGTCCTCGATGAATGCCCGCATCTCCTTGCGGACGTCCTCAACACCATCGGCTGCTGCGCTCATGAAACCTCACTCATTGATTGGTCGACCGTGCGGTCGATTCTTACCGCCGGAGCGGCTGTCTCGGCGGGATGATCGCCGCCGCCGCCGGCGAATGCGTCGTGCCAGAGCTGTGTCGAGAGGATGCCGACGAGCGCCATCCCCTCGCGGACGCCGGTGGCGCGTCCGGCGCGGCAGCGCCGCAGCAGGCCCTCGACCCGGCGTGGATCCCAGATCCCGACCGCCTCGAGCGCGGCCGGCGAGAGCATCTCCTCGACCCAGCCGGGCGCGTCGGCCGAGAAGAACGGGACGACCTCGGGGGCGCGGTAGGGCTGCTTGCGGCGGTCGACGATCTCGGCCGGCAGCAGCTCCTCGGCGAGCCTGCGCAAGGCAACCTTGTCGCTCGTCTCGGTCAGCTTCTCCTCCTCGGGCAACCCGACCGAGCAGGCATAGACGCGATGGTCGAGGAACGGATAGCGCCCCTCCACCCCGTGCGCCATCGCGACGCGGTCCCCCTGGGCGGCCAGCAGGTACGGCTCGAGCAGGGTCGTCACCTCCAGCCAGCCGGCGCGCTCGAGCGGGTCCCAGCCCCCGAAGCCGTCCGGCAGCCCGTTCCGGATCGGCTCCAGCGCATCCGCGACGCTGAGCTCGGCGGCGACGTCGTCGCGGTAGAAGGCGCGCACCGACGCGGTCGCGTCGACCCTGGTCAGATGCGAGGCGAGCGGGTCGTCGCCGGCCCCCGCCTCGAACAGGAACCTGGCCCAGCCGGGGCCGCGGCGGGCGCCGCTCGAGCCGAGGTGCGGGTAGAGCTCGCCGAGCAGCTCCATCGCCCGCTCGGGATCGTCGCGATGGCGGTTGCGGATCGCGACCTCCTTGAACAAGTCGTACCCCCAGAAGAGCTCGTCGGCGCCCTCGCCGGTGACCACCACCTTCAGGTCGTGCTCGTGGACGTCGCGGGCGAGCAGGTAGAGCGGCACCGGGGCGGTCCGGACGAGCGGCGTCTCGGCGTGGCGGACGACGTCGGGAAAGGCCGCCGCGATGTCGGCGGCGCCGGCCTCGACGACGTGGTGGCTCGTGCCGAGTGCCTTCGCGACGAGCTCCTGCTCGGCGCGCTCGTCGTATGCCGGATCGTCGAAGGCGACCGAGAACGTCCGCAGCTCCCCCTCCTTCTCGACCTGGGCGAGAGCGCTGATCAGGCTCGAGTCGAGGCCCCCGGACAGGTAGGCGCCGACCGGCACGTCGGCTCGCAGCCGTAGCGCGACGCTGTCGCGCAGCGTCGGCTCGATCCCGTCACCGACGGCGGGTTGATCGGGCCCGGCCCGCCACCAGCGCGAGCGCTCGACGATCTCCCCGCGCTCCCAGACCAGCAGGCCGCCGGGCTCGAGCTGGCTGACGCCGGCGAACGCGGTCCGCGGTGCCTGCGGCGCCCACAGCGTGAAGACCTGGTCGAGGCCGGCGAGGTCGACCGCGGGACGCACCTCCCCCGACGCGAACAGCGCCTTGGCCTCCGAGCCGAAGACGATGCTGCCGCCCGCGCCGCTCGCGTAGCTCAGGGGTCGCACGCCGAAGCGGTCGCGGACCAGGGTCAGCCGCCGCTTCCGCGGCTGCCACCAGGCGAGCGCGAACTGCCCATTCAGGCGGTCGAGCCCAGCGAGTCCCTCGTGCTCGAGCAGCCTGTGGACGACCTCGGTGTCGCTTCTCGTCTCGAACTCGATCCCCCTCCCGCGCATCCACTCGCGCAGCTCGGGGTGGTTGTAGACCTCGCCGTTGTAGACCAGGACGCTGCCGCCGCCGTCGTCGGCGAGCGGCTGCCAGCCGTGCTCGAGGTCGACGATCGACAGCCGGGTGGAGACGAGCCCCGCGCCGGGATCGAGCAGCAGCCCGTACCCGTCCGGCCCGCGATGGCGGATCGAGCGCGCCATCCGCAGCAGCGCCGCTTCCTCGACCGCGTCCCCCGGATCGGTGCGGACGATCCCCGCAATCCCGCACACGTCAGGTCTCCGGTGAGAACACCACCGCCGGGGCGTGCAGGTAGGCGGTGGCGGTCCGCCGTCGCTCGATCTCGGCGTATGCGACCCCGACCTCCTCGGCGCTCATGTCGACCCGCGGGGCGACCTCGGCCGGCTCGACGCCGTGCTCGTGGCCCCACATCAGCTCGTCCATGCGCTCGTAGGAGTAGCCGAAGTAGAACTCCTCCTGGCTCTGCGGCAACGAAAAGGTCTCGGTCGTCGGCGCCCGGCTCACGATCGCCTCCGGCAGGCCGAGCTCGCGGGCGACCGCGTAAACCTGGCCCTTGTAGAGGCCGGCGATCGGCTTCACGTCGGCGAGCCCGTCGCCGCCCTTGACGAAGAACCCCTGGTCGTACTCGAGCAGGTTGGGCGTGCCGATCACCGCGTACGAGAGCCGGTCCGCCCAGGTGTACTCGCGGAGCTTGCGGACCCGCTGCTTCATGTTCGTGGCCGCGAGCAGGGACAGGTAGGCATCCGCCGGCATGCGCCGCTGCTCCTGGGTGCCGTCCGGCCGCTCGACGACCAGCGAGAAGACCGTGATCGAGGCCGATGGCGCCGAGCGCACCAGCTTGTGCTTCCAGCTCGGCTCGTAATCGGGGAAGACGGCGCGGATCGCCTCGTCACGCTGCTCGTAGCAGCCGAGCCCGTCGAGCGCCGCGGTGATCGGCTCCTCGAGGCTGTCCGCGCCGAGGGATCGAGCCAGATCGAGGGCGAGATCCGAGGAGGAGTCGCCGACGTCGCGTTCGGGGAGCCGCAGGAGCTGGACCTTCTCGGCACCGAGGGCGCGCACGCAGATCCCCGCGGCGGCGCTCGAATCGATGCCGCCGGAGGTGGCGACGACGGCGCCGCGACGACCGAGATCGCGGATCGCCCGCGCCGTCTCGGCCGCGAGCCGGTCGATGCAGGCGGCGGCGTCGAAGCCGTCCATCGGGCCGGTTGGAGCGCTGCTCATTGCGGGCAGTCTAGGTAGATTCCGCCGCCATGGGGGACATCCGAGCGCTGGAACGGGCGGATCTTCCCGCCGTGATGGGCCTGCTGCGCGCCAACCTCCCGGGGTTTCCGCTGAGCGAGGCAGAGCTCGCCGCCGCCGCGCTCGATGACGGCTGGCGCGACGAGGAACTGCCCTCGCTGGTCGCGGTCGAGGACGGCGAGGTCATCGGATTCATCCGATCGCAGGTACGGCGCATGCGGTTCGACGGGCGGCCGATCCGCGGCGTCTGCCTGAGCGACCTGGTCGTCGCCACGGAGCACCGTCGCGGGGCGTCGGGGGCGATGCTCCTCGGCCGGCTGCTGAAGGGGCCGCAGGACGTGAGCTGGTCGGACTCGGCCACCGACTTCGTCGTCCGCGCCTGGCGGACCTTCGGCGGTGGCGTCGACCATGCCCGTGCCGCCGACTTCATGCTGGTGCTGCGTCCCCTCACCTGGGTCCGGGAGATCGCCCGCGCCCGCCTCAGCGGTCGCGACGTCGGCCGGGCGCTGATGCCGGTCGGTGCCCTCCCCGCCCACGCGGCCGGCCGCCGGATCAGCGGCCACGAGGCCCCCGGTCCCGAGCCCGGGTTCTCCAGCGAAGCCGCCGATGCCGGCGCGATCGCGGCCGCGCTGCCGGCGATCTCGCGCCGGCTGCGGATCTACGTCGACTGGGACGAGGAGCAGCTCGCGACCGTGATTCGCCGGATCGAGGCGCTCGGCGACGAGCTAACGGTCCGGCTCGTGCGACGCGGAGACTCACCGGTCGGCTGGTACGCCTATCTCTCCCGGCGCGGCGGCGCCAGCCGCCTGCTTCACCTCGCCGCCGACGAGCGCGTCGTCGGGAGCGTATTCGGAGACCTCGTCCGGGAGGCGACGGCCACCGGCAGCGCGGTTCTGACCGGCCGCGCCGAGCCCCATCTGGAACGCCCGCTTCGCGAGCGCCTCGCCGCGATCGGCTACGCCTGGCAGCCGGTGATCCGGGCCCGCGATCCCGAGCTGGCGGCAGCGCTGGCGACCGGCGCCTCGCTGCTGACACGGCTGGACGGGGAGCTCTCGCGGGTTCACTGACCGCGGCGGGCAGCACCGGCAAGGCGCCGCCAGACGGTGCGCCGCACCCGTCGCACCCGTCCAAGCGGCGTCCACCACGGCCGCTCGACCGCGATCGCGGCGCCGCCGGTGCGATCCAGCGCATCGAGGCGGGCCAGGTCCTCGACGGTGAGCTCGAAATCGAAGATCGCCGCATTCTCATTGATCCGCTCGCGGTGGACCGACTTCGGGATCACGGCCACAGCGCGCTCGATCGACCAGCGCAGAAGTACCTGGGCGGGAGTTCGCCCGTGCTGCCGCGCGACCGCCGCCACGGTCGGATCATCGAGCTCGCGACCGTGGGTGAGCGGCCCGTAGGCCTCGACCTCCACCCCGCGGGCGCGGCAACCCTCGAGCAGCAGCCGCCGGTAGCGAAACGGGCTGAACTGCACCTGATTGACGGCGGGCTTCACGTTCGCCGTGGTGAGCAGGCGATCGAGCTCATCGAGGCTGAAGTTGCTGATGCCGACGCTGCGGGCGAGCCCGCTCTCGAGCGCCCGCTCCATCGCCGGCCAGGCGCGCTGCGGCCCACCACGCGGGTTGTGGACCAGATAGAGGTCGACGGCGTCGATCCCGAGGCGCTCGAGGCTGGCCTCGAGCTCGGTCGAGGCATCCTTGCGGCCGGTTGCGAACTTCGTCGTGACGAAGACCTCCTCGCGGGGCAAGCCGCTGGCCCGCAGGGCGCGGCCCACATCGGCTTCATTCCCGTACGCCTGCGCGGTATCGACATGCCGGTAACCGGCCTCGAGCGCCCAGCCCACCGTTTGCTCGGTCGCCTCCCCGGGAGGGACCTGGAACACCCCGAGCCCGAGCAGCGGCATCGCCACACCGGGCGCGATCTCGATCTCGCGTCGCACCGCGGGAGCGGCTAGGGGCTGATACCGCCCGACCCGGTCTCCGTCGTCTCGGTCGTGGTCGTGGCGGTCGTCCCGGTTGTAGTCGTCGCCGTCGTCGTCGGCTCGGTCGTCTCGCTGGTCGTGGTCGCCGTCGTCGTCGGCTCGGTGGTCGCGCTCGTCGTCGTCGGCTCGGTGGTCGTGGAGGTCGGCGGCGCCGTGGTCGTCGTGGTCGGATCGTCGCTCCCGCCGCCGGCGAGCGCGATCACCGCGATCACCAGTCCGATCACGAGCGCGGCGACGAGGCCGATCGCGACCTTCTGGCCGGTGCTCATCCCGCCGCCACCGTCGTCGCGGCGGTCGGGACGGCGACGGTGACCGTCATCGTCGTCCGGGGGCATCACCCTGGTCGGATCCTCGTTCATGGCCGGGCAGTCTATGCGGCGGCGCGGACCGATGGCGGGATCGGCGTCGCGGCGGCTCAGTCCGCGAGCAGCTCGGCGTAGACCGCCTCGGTGCCGTCGATCATCGCCGCCCGGGTGAAGCGCTCGCGGACGCGGCGCGCGGCGGCATCGCCGTAGCCGCGGGCCGTCGCCGGGTCGGCGATCAGTCCGATGATCGCGGCAGCGAGCGCCGCCGCGTCGCCGGGCGGCACGACGCGGCCGCTCCGGCCGTCGACGATCGCCTCCGCCGATCCGCCGGCTGCGGTCACCACGCAGGGGCAGGCGAGCGACATCGCCTCGAGGATCCCGTAGGGGAACGACTCGGCGAGCGCCGGATTCACGAACACGTCTGCTGCCGCGAGCAGCCCGCCGATCCCGTCGACGTGGCCCGCGAGGAGGGCCCGCCGGCCCAGCCCCAGCCGGTCGCGGGCCGCCTCGGCCTCGGCCCGGTCGGGCCCCTCCCCGGCGACGATCAGGCGCGCCTCGGGGTAGGCGCCGAGCACCGTTCCCATCGCCTCGAGCAACACCGGCACCCCCTTGCGGGAGAAGAGCTCGGAGACGGCGACGATCAGCGGCCCACCGGCGGCGAGCTCGGCGAGCCGTGGCTCGAGCGGCGAGGGCTCGAGCGGCTCGATGCCGTTGTGGACGACGACGGCGCGATCGCCGGCCCCGAGCCCGACCGCGAGCCGGCGCTCTGCCTCGCTGACGCAGAGCACCCGGGTGGTGACGGGCATCAGTCCGCGCTCGAGGCCCGCGTAGAGCAGCCGCGCCGGCGAGCGGCCACCGCCGTCGTCGAAGGCGTAGCGGTGCGGAGTGTGGACGAGCGGCGCTGCCGGCAGCGCCGGCCGGGCGAGCCGCGCGACCACGCCGGCCTGCGCGCCGTGTGCGTGGATCAGGTCCGGCCGGAAGGACCGGTAGGCCCGGCCGACATCGCGGACGGCGGCGAGCGTCGCCGCCGGAGAGGGCGCTCGCGGGATCGCCGCCTCGACGTGCGGGACGGCGAAGGCATCCCCTGGCCCGCCGGGGCCGCAGACCGCGACCTCGTGCCCGTGGTCGGCGAGCGCCGCGGACAGCACCCGGACGTGGCCGAACGTGCCACCGGTCCGCGGCCGGAAGACCTGGAGGATCCGCGCCACCGGCCGGGCTCAGCCCGCGACGGCGTCGAGCGCTGCTCGGAGTCGCGCGAGCCCCTCGCCGAGGTCGGACGCTTCGATCGTCAGTGGCGGCAGCAGCCGGATCGTCGATTCGTTGGGAGCGTTGGCGACGACGCCCTCCATGAGCCCCTGACGAACCACGGCGGCCGCGTCGATCCCGTCGGCGAGGCCGATGCCCACCATCAGCCCGCGCCCCCGGAGCTCGCGTACCGCCGGATGGCCGCCGAGCTCGGCCTCGAGCTGGGAGGCGCGCTCGCCGACGTTGGTCGCCACCGCGGGGTCGGAGAGGACGTCGAGCGCAGCCAGCGCGGCGCGGGCGCAGATCGGCCCGCCGGCAAAGGTCGAGCCGTGCTCGCCGAACCCCAGTCCCTCGCCGACCCCCGGGGCGGTCACGCAGGCGCCGACCGGCAAGCCGCCGCCCAGCGCCTTCGCGCTCGTCATCACGTCGGGCGTCACGGGCCCCGCCTGGTAGGCCCAGAGCGTCCCGGTCCTCCCCATCCCGGTCTGGATCTCGTCGAAGACCAGGAGCGCGCCGCTGCGGTCGCAGGCCGACCGGGCTGCGGCGAGGACCTCGCCGGCGATCGGATGGACCCCGGACTCCCCCTGGACCGGCTCGATCATGATCGCCGCGGTTGCCTCCCCGACCGCGGCGTCGATGGCGGACGGATCATCGCGGGGCACGGTCACGAAGCCCGGCGGAAGCGGCCCGAAGAGGTCCTCGCGGGCGAGCCGGGGGGTCGCCGCGAGGGCCGCCATCGTGCGCCCGTGGAAGGCATAGTCGAGGACGACGATCTCGGGGCGGTCGATGCCGCGCTCGTGCGCGTGCCGGCGCACGAGCTTGATCGCGCACTCGTTCGCCTCCGCCCCCGAGTTCGCGAGGAAGGCGCGGCCACCGAGCGAGGACTCGACGAGACGCTCGCCGAGCAGCATCGCCGGCTCCGAGTAGAAGAGGTTCGACGTCCCGCCCAGGGTCGCCGCCTGGTCGGCGATCGCGGCGACGATCCGCGGGTGGCAGTTGCCGGCGTTGTGGACCGAGAGGCCGCTGAAGAGGTCGACGTAGGAACGCCCGCCGGCGTCCCACAGCGTCGATCCCTCACCACGGACGAACTCGACCGGCGCCCGCCGGTAGGTCGGCATCGCGTAACGGTCCTCGGCCTCCCGGAGGAAGGCGAGCCGGGCCTCGCCGGGACCGGCGCTGACGCTCACGGGGTCACCTTCGTGCCGATCCCGGCGTCGGTGAAGAGCTCGAGCAGGAGGCTGTGCGACCGGCGGCCGTCGAGGATGTGCGCCGACTGGACCCCGCCGTGGATCGCCTCGACGCAGGCGGCCAGCTTCGGCCGCATGCCGCCGCTCATCGCCGGGAGCGCAGCCTCGACGTCGGCCACCGTCGCCAGCGAAACCAGCGTCTCGGGATCGTCAGCGTCCTCCCGCCACCCCTCGACATCGGTCAGGAAGATCGCCTTGTAGGCGGGCAGTGCCGCGGCGACCTTGCCGGCGGCGCTGTCGGCGTTGACGTTGTAGGAGTTGCCGGCCCGGTCGGAGCCGGCGCCGGCGATCACCGGGATGAAGTCGGAGGCGATGTGGTTGAGGACGCCGACGTCGACGTTCTCGATCGCGCCGACGAACCCGACCCGGTCGGACTCGGCTACGGGCCCGATCTCGAACATCGCCCCGTCCTCCCCGGAGAGGCCGACGGCCGGCTGGCCGAGCCGGTTGAGGCGCTGCACGATGTCGGAGTTGACCTTGCCGAGCAAGACCATCTGCGCGACCTCGACCGTCTCCGCGTCGGAGACCCGCAGGCCGTCGACGAACTCGACCTCGAGGCCGAGCCGCTCCATGTAGTGGCTGATGTCGGGGCCGCCGCCGTGGACGATCACCGGATCGAGCCCGACGTACTTGAGCAGGACGACGTCGCGGGCGAAGTCGTCGCGGGCGGCCTCGTCGCGCATCGCGGCGCCGCCGTACTTGATGACGACCGTCCGGCCGTGGAACTCGCGGATGTAGGGCAGCGCCTCGAGCAGCGTCTCGACGCTGCCGGCGGCCGCGGCGGCCCGCTCCTCTGCGCTGCTCCGGTCGGTCATGTCGTGTATTCCGCGTTGATCCTGATGTATTCATGGGTGAGGTCGCTGAAGTAGACGTGCGCGGACGCCGTACCGCGCCCGAGCGCGATCGAGAGCTCCGCCTCGTCGCCGTCGCCGCCGAGCTCGCCGGCATCGATCCGCTCGGGTCCGAGCTCGTCGAGCGCGGTTCCGGCGAGCGCCTGCCCGGCCGCCTGGGCGATCCGCCCCCAGTTCGGATCGCGACCGTAGAGCGCGGTCTTGACGAGCGGCGAGTTCGCGATCGCCCGTGCGACCCGCTCGGCCTCGGCGCCGTCGGCCGCCTCGCGAACCTCGATCCTGCCGACCCGGCTCGCGCCCTCGCCGTCGGCGACGATCGCGAGCGCGAGCTGCTGGAGCACCGCCTCGAGCAGCCCCTCGGGCAGCGGCCGGCCGCTCGCACCGGTCGCCTGCAGCAGGACGGTGTCGTTGGTGCTCATCTGCCCGTCGACGGTGATCCGCTCGAACGAGGAGGCGACCGCGGAGCGAAGGGCCGCAGCCGGGTCGGCGACGGCGGCGTCGGTCTGGACGAAGCAAAGCATCGTCGCGAAGCCGGGCTCGATCATCCCGGCCCCCTTCGCCTGGGCTGAGACCGTCACGCCGCCGGCGCCGATGCAGCACTGCTTCGCGGTCACGTCGGTCGTCATGATCGCCGTCGCGAAGTCGCCGCCCCCCTCCGGTCCGAGCGCCGGGGCCGCCCGGTCGATGCCGTCGAGGAGGCTGTCGATCCGCAGCGGGATGCCGATCGTGCCGGTCTCGGCGACGGCGACCGCGGCTGGGTCGAGACCGAGTTCCGCAGCGCAACGCTCCTGCATCGCGACCGCGTCGGCATAGCCCTGCTCTCCGGTCGCGGCGTTCGCGTTGCCCGAGTTGACGACGGCGGCACGGATCGTCGACTCGTCGCAGCGATCGCGGCAGACCCGGACCGGCGCGGCAGCCGCCGCGTTTCGGGTGAGAAGCAGCGCCGACGCCACATCGTCGGCATCGCAGGCGACGATGCCGACGTCGGTCCCGCCGTCGGCCTTCAGCCCGCAGGCGACCCCCGCCGCCCGAAACCCCGGCGCCAACCCGGTCGGATCGAGCTCGACCAGATCGGCGGGCGGCGCAACCCAGCGCGACCGAAAGAACCGCTCGCCTATAGAGCTCCTTGCTCCTTGCTCCTTGCTCCCTGCTCTCACCCGAGCCCATCCCCCTCGTCCAGCCCGAGCATCAGGTTGAGGTTCTGGATCGCCTGCCCGGCGGCCCCCTTCCAGAGGTTGTCGATCACGCTGAAGACGAGCACCCGTCCGCCGGCGTCGGTGGCGGTGTGGATCCGGCAGAGGTTCGTGTCGCGGACCTCGCGCACCCCGGGGGGACGGTCGACCAGCTCGACGAACGCCTCGGTGGCGTAGCGGTCCCCGTAGAGCTCGTCGAGCTCGGCGTCCTCGAGCGGGCGCGTCGGCCGCACGTAGCAGCTCACCAGCTCGCCCTGGTCGAGCGGCAACAGGTGGGGCACGAACGTCAAGCTCGGCGCCTCCCCGCCGGCGAGGGCGCCGAGCTCCTGGGCGATCTCGGGCTCGTGGCGGTGACCGCCGACGCCGTAGGGAGTTGCGTTCTCGGTCAGGGTCGTGAAGCTGAGCGCGTCGCCACCGCCGCGACCGGCGCCCGAGACGCCGGACTTGGCGTCGATGACCACGTCCTCGATCAAGCCGGCGGCGGCAAGCGGCGCCAGCCCGAGCACGGCCGCGGTCGGGTAGCAGCCCGGGTTGGCGATCAGCTCCGCCTCGCGGATCCGGTCGCGGTTGACCTCGGGCAGGCCGTAGACCGCGTCGCCGAGCAGGTCGGGCGCGGCCAGCTCGCCGTACCACTGCCGGTAGACGTAGGGATCGCGGAGCCTGAAGTCCGCGGAGAGGTCGACGACGAGCAGTCCGAGCTCGCGCAGCGCCGCGACGACCGGGGCCGAGGCGTGGTGAGGGTAGGCGACGATCGCCGCCTCGCACCCCTCGACGGCGTCGATGTCGAGCTCGCTCATCACGACCCCGGCGCGGTAGCGCGGGTAGAGGTCGCCGATCCGCATCCCCGCCTCCGAGCGCGAGGTCGCCTGCCGCAGCTCGAGCCGCGGATGGCGCCAGACGAGCTCGGTCGCGAGCGCCCCGGCGAACCCGGATGCGCCGGCGACGAGCACCCGCGCCGCCGGCTCGCCGCTCGACGGCTGCTCGCGATCAGCCACGGAGCTCCGCACCGATCTCCTCCAGGGCCGCGACGATCCCGGCCCGCGCGGCCGCCACCTCGGCGTCGGTCAGGGTCCGGTCGGCGGCCCGGAACTCGAGCCGCAGCGCGAGGCTGCGCTTGCCGTCGGGCACCTGCTCGCCGCTGTAGACGTCGAAGACCTCCGCGGCGCCGAGGAGCTCGCCGCCGGCAGCGAGGATCGCGTCGCGGATCGCGCCGGCCCCGAGGTCGCGATCGGCCACGACCGCGATGTCCTCGGCGACCGCCGGATACGTGGTTACGTCCTCGTATCGCTCCTCGCCCACTCGCGAGCCGCCGAGCAGCGGCTCGACGTCGAGCTCGAAAGCGGCGCCCGAGCGGGCGCCGATCGCAGCGAGGATCCGCGGGTGAAGCTCGCCGGCCCAGCCGGCCGGAGCACCCCCGACCGAGACGGCCGCGGCGCGGGCGGGATGCAGGAACGGACGGGCCGCGGCGGCGAAGCCGGCCTCGACGCCGAGCGCCTCTGCGACGAGCTCGACCATCCCCTTGGCGTCGTAGAAGTCGGCGGCGCGATCGGGCTCGCGCCAGCCGGCCGCGCCGGCGGAGCCGACGAGCACGGCGGCGATCCGGTGCGGCTCGGCGATCGGCGCCGACCGCGACCCGGCGAAGCCGCCGCCGAGCGGGCCGGCGCCGGCCGGCGGGCGCTCGGGCAGGTAGGCGCGGCCGGACTCGAAGATCCCGAAACGCTCGATGCCGCGGGCGAGGTTGTGGGCGGCGGCCGCGAGGAGGCCGCCGATCAGGTCGGTCCGCATCACCGACTGATCCTCCGATAGCGGGTTGTGGACGACCACCGGCTCGATCTCGTCGAGCCCGGGGACGCCGCTGCGCGCCGGGTGCACGAAGCTCCAGGTGATCGCCTCGTCGAGGCCGGCGTCGCGGAGCAGGTCCTCGATCCGCCGCAGAAGGGACTGGTCCCGCCCGAGGCCGCCGATCGTGCCCCCGCGCCCGGGCAGCGTCGCCGGGAGGTGCTCGTCGAGTCCGTGGACCCGTGCCACCTCCTCGATCAGATCGACCTCGCGGGTGACGTCGAAATGGCGGTCGGCGGGAACGCCGACGGTGATCGGCCCCGAAGCCCGGTCGTCCTTGACGTCGAAGCCGAGCCTGCCCAGATACTCGGCGGCCAGGTCCGGCGCGATCTCCATGCCGAGCAGCGCATCGGCGCGCTCCGGCCTGTAGTCCAACTCGCGCGGGGCCATCGCGGCCGGGCGCGAATCGACGTCGATCGTGCCCGGCACGAGCCGGGCGCCGCAGAGCTCGACCATGAGCTTCGCTGCCACCCGCTGGGCCCGCATCGCGAGGTCGGGGTGAAGCTGCTTCTCGAACCGCGTCGAGGCCTCCGAGCGCAGGCCGAGCAGGTTCGAGGTGCGGAGGATGTTGACCCCGTTCCAGGTCGCGACCTCGAGCAGGACCCGGCTCGTCTTCTCCGCGACCTCGGAGACGCGGCCGCCCATGATCCCGGCGAGGCCGGTCGGGCCATCCCGGTCGCAGACGACGACGCTCTCGGGGTCGAGCCGGCGCTCGACCTCGTCGAGCGTCGTCAGCCGCTCGCCGTCGACGGCGGTCCGGACGCTGATCTCGCCGCCGGGGACCTCGTCGAGGTCGAAGCCGTGCAGCGGCTGGCCGGTGAGCAGCATCACGTAGTTGGTGATGTCGACGACGTTGTTGATCGGCCGTTGCCCGGCAGCGGTCAGCCGCGCCTTCAGCCAGAGCGGCGAGGGCCCGATCGTCACGTCCGTGAATGCCCGCGCCGTAAAGCGCGGGCAGAGCTCGGGAACTTCGACGGTGACCGAGGCGAGCTCGCCGACGTCGCCCTCGCCGGTCGCCTCGGCGTCGGTCTCCCAGGGGTCCGGGGCGAGCTCGGCGCCGGTGATCGCGTGGAGCTCGCGGGCGAGCCCGAAGACGCTGAGGCAGTCGGGGCGGTTCGGCGTGATCTCGAGGTCGAGGACCGTCTCGGCTACGGCGATCACCGCGGCGAGCCCGGTTCCGGGCTCCGCGGTGACGCCGTCGAGGACCGCGATCCCGTCGGCGTCGTCGCCGATCTCCATCTCCGCCTCCGAGAGGATCATCCCGGCCGACTCCACGCCGCGGAGCTTCGCCTTGCGCAGCTTCGTGCCGTCGGCGAGGACCGCGCCCGGCAGGGCGACCGCGACGGTCTGGCCGGCAGCGACGTTGGCGGCGCCGCAGACGATCGTCCGCGGCCCTCCCTCCCCCGCGTCCACCGTGCAGACGCGGAGCCGGTCGGCGTTCGGGTGCGGCTCGGCCCCGAGCACGCGCCCGACGACGAACCCGTCGTCCGATGGCGCCCCGACATGGCCGACCCGCTCGACCTCGGTGCCCGTCATCGACAGCCGTTCGGCGAGCTCGGCCGCTCCGAGCCCAGGGTCGCAGTAGGAGCGCAGCCAGGAGACCGGCGCCTTCATCGGAACTGCCCCAGCATGCGGACGTCGTTCTCGAAGAAGATCCGCAGGTCGGGGACGCCGTGCTTGAGCATCGCGATCCGCTCGATGCCCATGCCGAACGCGAACCCCTGGACGCGATCGGGGTCGTAGCCGCGGTCGCGCACGAACCCGAACACGTTCGGGTCGACCATGCCGGCGCCGAGGATCTCGAGCCAGCCCGTGCCCTTGCAGAGGCTGCAGCGCTCTCCGCCGACCTCGCCGCTGCCGCCGCAATGGAAGCAGGAGACGTCGACCTCGACGCTCGGCTCGGTGAACGGGAAGAAGTGCGGCCTGATGCGCACCTCGCGATCGGGGCCGAAGACGGCGCGGGCGAAGGTGAGAAGCGTCCCGTGGAGGTCCGCGAGGGTGATGTCCTCGCCGACTGCGAGCCCCTCGACCTGGCTGAACATCGGCGTGTGGGTGGCATCGGAGTCGCGGCGGTAGACGCGGCCGGGGACGACGATGAAGATCGGCGGCTCCTGATCCTCCATGCCGCGGATCTGCATCGGCGAGGTGTGGGTCCGAAGCAGCACGTCGCGCGGGCCGGGCGGAGCCGTCAGCGGCTCTCCGTCGGGTCCGTGCAGCTCGACCCCCTCCCCCAGCGTGCCGGGGTCGACGTAGAAGGTGTCCTGGAGCATCCGCGCCGGGTGCCCGGGCGGGTAGTTGAGGGCGGTGAAGTTGTAGTAGTCGTGCTCGACCTCGGGGCCTTGCATCACCTGGTAGCCGAGGCCGATGAAGATGTCTTCGATCTCGCGCCGGGTGCGGGTCAGCGGGTGGAGGTGACCGAGTCGCACCGGCGGCGTGCCGGGCAGCGTCACGTCGATCGCCTCGGCGGCCAGCCGCCGGTCGAGCTCGGAGCGCTCGTGCCGTGCCGCCGCCTCCTCGACCAGCGACTCGACCTCACGACGGACCGCGTTGGCGGCCTGGCCGACCGGGCCGCGCTGGTCCGCCGGCAGCTCGCCGATGCCGCGCAGGATCGTCGTCAGCTCGGCCTTCCGGCCGAGGTAGTGGACGCGGGCCTCCTCGACGGCCGCAGCGTCCTCCGCCGCCGCGATCGCGGCGCGCGCCTCCTCTCCTATCCGCTCGATCCGCTCCAGCATCAGTCACGCACCCCGGCCGCGGCGAGCGACGATATCCGCTGCAGCGCGATCGCCGCCGCCGCCGCGACGTTGAGCGACTCGGCGGGCCCGCGCAGCGGGATCGTCGCCGTCACGTCGCAGGCGGCGATCACCTCGCCGGGCAGCCCCCGGCGCTCCGAGCCCAGGCAGAGGGTCGGCCCCGTCCCGAGCCCGGTAATGGCCGCATCGAGCTCGGCGCCACCGTGGGCGACGAGCCCGAGTCGCGGCGCCGGCGTCTCGGCGACGCCGGCCCGGACCGGCGGAGTTGCGAGCACCGCGCCCATGCTGGCCCGCGCCGCCTTCGGCGAGTACGGGTCGGCGCAGCCGGGGCCGAGAACGACGCGGGCGCCGGTCAGGGCAGCCGCGGTCCGCACGATCGTCCCGACGTTCCCCGGATCGCCGACCCCGTCGAGGTAGACCGGCGGTGGCGCGCCGCCCGTGCCCGGCTCCGGGATCTCCCAGACGGCGATCACGCGCGTGCTCGAGCCGAGCGTCGAGGCTGCGGCCAGCAGCTCCGGCTCGACCTCGACGCCGGCGATGTCGCTTCCCGGCGCGACGAGAACGTCGACCGGCGAGCGGCCCGCGTCGAGCCCGGCCGCGAGCATGTCCTCACCCTCGGTCGCGAAGAGGCCCTCGCGCTCGCGCCAGCGGCGGTCGCGGAGCTTGCGGACCCGCTTCAGTCTCTCGTTGTCGCTGCTGGTGATCATGTCCTGAAACCCTGGCAAAGAAAAGGCGGCCCACCTTGGACCGCCCGGGAGTCGTCGCTTTGACCGCGGCTACGCCACGGCCTCCCGGGCCACCTCGGCAAATCGGCGGAACGCGTCGGGGTCGTTGACGGCGATGTCGGCGAGCATCTTGCGGTTCACCTCGACGCCCGCCTCATCGAGGCCGTGGATGAGCTCGGAGTAGCTGATCCCGTTCTGGCGGGCAGCCGCGTTGATCCGGGTGATCCAGAGCCGCCGGAACTCGCGCTTGCGGTTGCGGCGGTCACGGTAGGCGTACTGGCCCGACCGCATCACCTGCTCGTTCGCGAACCGGTAGCTCGAGTGCTTGCGCCCGTAGTAGCCCTTCGCCTGGGCGAGCGTCTTCTTGCGCCGGCGCCGGCGCGCGACCGCGTTCGTGGCCCGCGGCATCGGCTACTTCCCCTTCCCGAGAAGCTCGTTCACGCGACCACGGTCGGACCGGGCGATGACCACCGGCCGGGCCATCCGCCGCTTCCGCTTCGGCGACTTCTTCTCGAGGATGTGGCTCGAGTAGGCGCGGCGGCCGCGGAGCTTGCCCTTGGCCGTCCGCTTGAAGCGCTTCTTGGCGCCCGAATGGGTCTTCGTCTTCGGCATCGAACGGGGTATTGAAGCAGAGACTCGCCGCCGCGCGTCGGTGACGCGCCGGGCGCTGGGGCCGATTCCGTCCCCGATCTCCGCCCAGCGGCTGCCCCAACAGTGAGCGATGGTCTGCCCGTCCGAAGGATGCACGGCTGGTGTGCCAGGTTGGTGGCGATGCCGAAGAGCCACGGTCGCGCCGACGGGTAGGCGAGGTCGTAGTCGCAACGGCGCTCGAAAGCGATTAGGAACCTTTCGGCCGCGAGCTCCTCGGCGAGCGCAATCGGCAGTCGGCGGGCCAGGTAGTTCACGGATCGCGCCGTAATGGCGACCGAAGATCTCGGCGAAGGCCGCCGCCCTCGTGCGCGCCGCGCGGATCACATTCGCATCGGTCGAGCCTCCGCCATCTCACCCTCATTGTCCGCCGGGCTCCGAACGGTTCACGCTCGACGCAACACGCGAAACGACAGAAACGTCCTCGAGGAGGACGGAACGGTCGTCTCGAAGTTGAAGACTAGGCGCCGGCGACCTTGCCGGGGGCGAGGACCATGTGCATGTTCCGGCCCTCCTGCTGCGGCGCCTGCTCGACCGTGGCGAGCTCGCCGAGATCCTCGTTGAGGCGCTCCAGAAGCGCCCGGCCACGCTCGGGATGAGCCTGCTCGCGCCCGCGGAACATGATCGTGACCTTGACCTTGTCGCGCTTGTTCAGGAAGCGCTTGACGTGGCCCTTCTTCGTCTCGTAGTCGTGGTCGGCGATCTTCGGCCGCAGCTTGATCTCGCGGACGTTGACCTGCTGCTGGTGCTTGCGGGCCTGCTTCGCCTTCTGCTCCTGCTCGTACTTGTACTTCGAGTAGTCGAGCAGGCGGCAGACCGGCGGCCGCGAGTCCGGCGCGACCTCGACGAGGTCGAGATCGGCCTCGCGGGCGATCCGCCGCGCCTCGTCGGTGTCGACGACGCCGATCTGCTCGCCGTCGGCGCCGATCAGGCGCACCTTCGGAACGCGGATGCGCTCGTTGATGCGGGTCGGATCCCGGTCGGGGGGACGCCGATCGAAGCGTCGCGGGACCGGCACTAGGAGACGCGGTCGCTGACCGTCAAGCCGTCAACGCGAAGTGGTCGGGACGAGGGATGCGCAAGTGCACGGGCGCTCAGGAGCGGCGCGACGTGGTCTCGGTGACTGGCATCGCGGCGCAGTATAGACAGCGAACGGGAGATTGCCACCGGGCCCGCGTCAACCCTGCGGGGAGCCGATCCGGGCGGCGAAGGC